>JAJPWY010000016.1 GCA_021205725.1 Clostridiales bacterium | reverse complement strand
GCGGCTCCACAGGTGACCGTCCACAGCATATAGTCGGAGGTGGCGGCCCAGGTATCAGCGGACGCTCCGAGAATGGTCAGCAGCGGAGTCTTTAACAGGGTACAGCAGACAGAGAGGAGCAGGCTGCAAAACAGGGCGCAGTAAAAGCCCATCGCCGAGGTCTTTCGCACCGTATCATAATCCTTCCGCCCCAGAGAACGGCTCATCAGGCTGGAGCTTCCCACGCCGAACAGGTTGTTGAGCGCATTGAAGGCCAGCAACACCGGCGAAGCCAACGTCACGGCGGCGGTTGCGATCGGGTCGTTCAGCATGCCGACAAAGTAGGTATCGGCCAGGCTGTACAACACCATCACAAGCGAGCTTGCCACCGTCGGGATTGCCATTTGAACCACTGCGTTCGGCACCGGTGTCCGCTCAAATAGCTTGATTTTTTCCTGTTCTGTCTTTGCAGCCATACTGTATGATCTCCTGTTTCGGAATTGGACGAAGTATCCCATATCTGTTCCATTCGTATCTTTTATTATAGCAGTCCTGTCAGATCCAAACAAGACACAACCTTACCAAATTGTCGTTGATTGTGTGGGTTCGTCCATCACACCTTACACTCAGAGAAAAAGGACATCCTTTGTAGAATGCCAGTTCAGCAGACGCAATATCTGAGCCGGAGCTATGCACAGGAGAAGGAGCCCGACAGGACTGGGTTACGCTCTGAGGTGATATGCCTGTCGTTCATCGCACGGACGAGGGGCGACCCGCCGAAAAACGAATCTGTGTTCGTTCTCAAACAGCCAATCGAGATAAGCGGTGGGAATCCTTTTCCCGCCGTATTGACAAACACCCATCCAGATGTTACGATATGGCAAAATACAACGAAAGATAAGCAAAAGGAGGGAGTATTATGCTGCAAATTGCCATCGTAGAGGACGACGCAGAGGACAGCCAGCGTCTGGCCGGATTTCTGAAACGCTACGAAAAGGAGCGGCAGCAGCAGATCCGTTTCTCCCTCTTTACAGACGGCCTGTCTTTCATCAGCGATTATACGCCTTCCTATGACATCATCCTGATGGACATCGCCATGCCCAACATGGACGGGATGCAGGCGGCCCACCGTCTCCGGGAGTTGGACGACACGGTCTGTCTCATCTTTATCACGAATATGGCCCAATACGCCATTGCGGGCTACGAGGTCAACGCCCTGGACTTCCTGCTCAAGCCAGTGGAGTACCTCCGTTTTGCGGCAAATCTGGACAAGGCGATCCAGAACCGCAGCCTGAAATCAGACCGCATTCTGGTATTCCAGACGGGCAGCGATTATATACGGGTCAATCTCTCTGCGATCTGCTATATCAGAAGTGAAAAGCACTATGCGTTTCTCGTCACCCAGGAGGCGGAGCATCGGGTGCGGGAATCCATGAAGGAGCTGGAGAAGATGCTCCCCCGGGAGCGGTTCGTCCGCTGTGACAATTCCTACATTGTCAACCTGGCCTATGTCAAGCGCATCAATCGGGACAGCGCACAGGTCGGTTCCTTTATGGTGCCCATCAGCAGGCCCCGCAGGAAGGAGTTTGTCAACGCCTTCACCCGTTATCTGGGGGAGCTGAAATGATGGCGCAGATCGAAGCACTGGTGACAGGGTGCTCCCAGGCCGTCCAGTTCTGTCTACAGCTGATGCTGGCCACTGGCATCCAGTGCATCAGCCTGAAACGGCGGCCCCGGTTTTTACTGCGTCTGGTCTGTGTGATCCCGCTGCTCATTCTGCTGAGCGGGTGGCTGGATGGGCTGGAGCCGATTTCATATCTGGGCTGGCTGCAAATGACCCCTTTTGAGATCTGGGTACTGATGCTGCCGGTCTGCTGTTTTCTGTTTGACATCACGCGAAAGGAGACGCTCTTTGTCTGCCTGGCGGGAATGGCCACCCAGCACAGCTGTATCATCTCCACAGAGCTAATCCTGCGTCTGTGCCTGCCGGGGACATCTGCCTTTGTGACCGACCTGCTGGCGGCTCTCCTCTACACGCTGCTGTGCGGCGTGGCTTATCTGGTGTTCGCACGCAAGATCAACCGGGAAATCGACATCCGCATCCGGGCAAACCGCCTGCTGCTGGTGGCGGCGGCTACCATGATCTTCACCATGATCCTGCGCCGGGCGGCAGTAGACAATCTGGGAGATACCTATCGTCTCATGCTGAAAGGCGCTATCGACCTGTACGGCGTCATGGGGTGCCTGGTCTCTCTGTGGGTGCTGTTTTCCAACAACACCATCGACGAGATGCGGGTGGAGCAGATGATGATGGAACAGGTCATGCGGATGGAGGAGGAGAAGCACCGCTTCTCCCAGGCCACCATCGACACCATCAACCTGAAATGCCACGACCTGAAGCACCAGCTGGAGCGGCTACAGGACGGGGGCAATGAGATCTCCCGGCAGGAGCTTCAGGAGCTGGCGGACTCGGTGACGGTCTATTCCAAAATCGCAAGAACCGGCAGCGACGTGCTGGACTCCATCCTGACCCAGGAGAGCCTGTGCTGTGAGCGGTATCACATCCACTTCACCTGCATGGCAGACGGCTCCCAGCTTCGGCACATGAGGAGCGCCGATCTGTACTCCCTGTTCGGCAACGCCATCGACAACGCCATCGAGGCCGTCCGGCAGGAGCCGGAGGAGGAAAAGCGGGTCATCTTCCTGAAGGTCACCGGCAGCGGGGACTATGTGAGCATCCACCTGGAAAATCACTGCCCCGGGCAGGTGACCTTCCGGGACGGCATCCCTCAGACAGACAAAGCCGACCGGGAGCAACACGGTTACGGAATGAAAAGTATGCAGTACGTGGCGCGGAAATACGGTGGAAATCTGGTGTGCCGTCAGGAGGGAGAGATGTTTTATCTGAATATCCTGCTGGAAGCGCCCGGAGAAGAGCGGCAGCCGTGACGGCCCATGAGGCCGGACGGCTGCCATTTTTTGGGAGCAGGGGGAGGGGGTGTGGAGGTGAACTGACAGGTTTTGCCACCAGAATACAGAGTTTGCCAGAAAACGGTCAAACAAAAAAGAACCTGTTATAATATCCTTGCGAAATTGCCATAGGAGGCATAAGCGAGGAGGAATTTTTTATGAAAAAGAGACACACCAAGCTATGGCGGGTGTTGTCCGGTATCTGCGTGACCCTGCTGGCCGTGCTGGTCGGGGTCACGTCGATCGGGACGACCTACGCCACCTGGCTGGACGGGCAGCTGGGCACCACCAGCCTGACCCTGACCAGCGACTCGGACGAAAAGACCTACTATTACGAGTCCAGCTACTCCTCTCTGGAGGAGATGCTGGAGGCCAAGGAGGAGCTGCTGGCGGAGATCTCCGCAGAGGGCTCCGTCCTGCTCAAGAACGAGTCGAACGCCCTGCCCATCTCCAGCAGCGCCAAGGTGACCCTGCTGGGCTACGGCTCCTATGACCCGGTCTACGGCGGAACCATCGGCTCCTCCACCACCGAGGGCGGCACCGCCACCATCACCACCCTCCAGGCGGCTCTGGAGGAGGCGGGCATTGAGGTCAACCCCACCATGGTGGACTTCTACGCCAACAATCCCGCCACCCGGTTCCACGCATCCTATATGTTTGGCACCAAGTATGACAGCCTGATGGACGCCCTCATCGGTGAGGTATCCCCCAGCGTCATGGTCAGCGCCGGTGTGGCCGACGATGAGACCACCCTCAGCGACGCCACCATCGGCGAGTACAGCGACGCCGCCATCGTGGTCATCACCCGGGCGGCCTCCGAGGCGGCGGAGTACAACATCAACTCCGCCACCACCGACGACGGGGACTCCTACGACTCCCCCCTGGATCTGAGCACCTATGAAAAGCAGGTCATCGACCTGGCGGTCAACTCCTTCGACACCGTCATCGTGCTCATCAACTCCGACTCCGCCATGGGCATCGACTACCTGAAGCAGGCCGAAGGCGTGGACGCCGTTTTGTGGGTGGGCCTGCCCGGCGCTTACGGCTTTGAGGGCGTGGTGGACGTGCTCACCGGCGAGAGCAACCCCTCCGGCCATCTGGTGGACACCTACGCCGTCCATCCGGCCTCCGCTCCCGCCAACGCCAACATGGGCCTGTACACCTGGGCCAACGCCTCCACCAACGGCGGCAGCGAGATGACCAGCAGCGACTACGGTAAGGCCGACTGGTACGTGGTGGAGAACGAGGGTATCTACGTGGGCTACAAGTACTACGAGACCCGCTATGCCGACGCCGTGGCCGGGGACGCAGAGGCCCTGAACAACGCCAACGCCACGGAGTACGTCAAGACCTACTCCGACTATGACGCCACCGCCGACTGGGACTACAACGACCAGGTGAGCTACAGCTTCGGCTATGGCCTCTCCTACACCACCTTCACCCAGACCCTGGATTCCCTGACCATCGACGCTGAAAACGGCACCGGCACCGCCGTGGTGACGGTCACCAACACCGGCGACGTGGCGGGCAAGTCCGCCGTGGAGCTCTATGTCCAGTGCCCCTACACCAAGGGCGGCACCGAGAAGTCCGCTGTGCAGCTGGTGGACTTCGGCAAGACCGACACCCTGGAGCCGGGTACCTCCACCACAGTGGAACTGAGCTTCACCCTGGAGATCTTCGCCTCCTACAACACCACCTCCGAGCAGTGGGAGCTGGATGCGGGCAACTACTACTTTGCCGTGGGCAACGGCGCTCATGAGGCCCTCAACAGCATCCTGCTCAGCCAGGGCGTCTCCGAGGATCAGCTGAGCATCTCCACCGACAGCGAAAACGCCAGCATCGAGGCGGTCCAGGTGACCGACCTGGGCGACGTGTCCGCCTATCTTTCCACTGTGAACGAGAACGTGGAGAACCGCTTCGAGCAGGCGGACTACACCACCTATGACGAGTCCTTCCAGTACATCTCCCGGGCCGACTGGTCCCAGGGCTGGGAGACGGTGGGCACCGAGGACGGCACCGGCGAGGGCGCTGTCAGCTACACCGAGGAGATGGAGTACGGCCTCTTTGCCGAGCTGTACACCATCACCGCCAACGACAAGACCGACGACATGACCTATGACTGGGATGTGGACACCGGCCTGACCATTATGGACTTCATCGGCGTGGCCCTGGACGCCACCATCACCAAGGACGGCGTGACCTACACCTATGACGATCTGGTCAACACCATGTCCCTCTACGA
>JAJPWY010000049.1:22522-24192 GCA_021205725.1 Clostridiales bacterium | reverse complement strand
GTGGCGGTGTAGGCGCCCGTACCGGCGGCGGTGTAGGTGGCGGCGGTGGTCACTTTGTAGGTGACGGTGGCGGCTGCCGTCTCCTGCTCACCGCACACTGAGCAGGTAAAGGTGGCGGTTACCTTGCTGTAGTCCTCTGACCAGGCCCAGGTGGGGGTGGTGTAGGTGTGGCCGGTGGCGGCGACAGTCACAGTCTTGGTGTCGGTATAGGTCTCGCCCTCAAAGGTAACTTTGGCGGTGTAGACCGTCTTTCCTGCTGCCGTGCAGGTGGCAGCGGTGGTCGTACTGGTGACGGTGGCGGTCACAGTCTGGGTGTCGTCTCCCTCGGTGCAGGTAAAGGTGGCGGTGGCAGAGCTAGTGCCGCTCCATGCCCAGGTGGGGGTGTCATAGGTGTGGGTGTGTTCCTCTACATCGTCCGGGCCAGTGCTGTTGTAGTAGATAGTGGCGTCGGTCAGGCAGTCGTTGCTGGAACCGATGGCGATTGCCGCCCACTCGCTGCTGGAACCAGCAAAATAGACATCAGCCAGCGCAGAACAGCTCAAAAATGCTGCATCCTCAATAGTGAGCGCCTTACTCAAAATCGTCACCGCTTCCAGCGCAGTGCACTCGTCAAACGCCAAAAACTTGATAAGCGTAACACTACTGGGAATCACCAGTTCAGTCAGCAAGACGCAGTAAGCAAAACACTCCGTTCCGATCGTTGTAACGGTGTCTGCGATGGTGACGCTGGTCAAATTACCGGCCCAGCAGAACGCATCCTTGCCAATGCTGGTCACGCCGCTCTCGATCACGACTGCCGTGATGGAGTCCATGTAATCGGCCCAGGGCATAGTCCCTTCCATCGCATCACAGTCGTACATTTCCCCAGTACCGGAAATGGTCAGTGTGCCGTTCTTATCCAGCACCCAAGTCAAATTATCCCCGCAGGTGCCACTGGCAACGGTCTCATCATCATCAGAAGAAGAACCATCAGAAAAATAGATAGTAGCCTGTGTCAGGAAATTATTATATACACCGATGCTGATTTCTGACCAATCATTCTGGGTTCCGCTGTAATATACGGTTTCCAGACTAAAACAATTTTCAAATGCTGCATCTCCAATACTGGTTACGCTGTTTGGAATGGTGACCTCTGTCAGACTGGTGCAGCATTCGAATGCCCAACTTCCAATACTGGTCACCCCGGCCGGAACATCAGTCTCCGTCAAACTCTCACACCAGGCAAAAGAATACTGACCAATGCTCGTTACCGTACCTGAAATGGATACACTCTCCAGATCGTATTGCTCAGTAAAAGCATAGTTCCCAATGCTAGTTACACCATCTTCAATGATAACCGTAGTAATATAACGCTCATACCAGGGAATATCGGTTTCCAATGTGTAATATGTTTCATCGGTTTCCTCGTCGTAGTAGTCCTCAACCCAATCATAGGAGAAGTCCCACATGGCGCCGGTACCGCTGATGGTCAGTGTCCCGTCCTCGTCCAGCGACCAGGTCAGATTGTCGCCGCATACTTTACCGCCGCCGGTCGTCCCATCAGCAAAATAGATGGTGGCCTGCGTCAGGTTCTCGTTATCCGAACCGATGCTAATTGCTGACCAGTCGCTTTGGGTTCCGTCATAGTATACCGCTTCCAGACTGTAGCAATCGCAGAACGCACTCTCGCC
>JAJPWY010000049.1:0-22512 GCA_021205725.1 Clostridiales bacterium | reverse complement strand
TTCCGTCATAGTATACCGCTTCCAGACTGTAGCAATCGCAGAACGCACTCTCGCCGATGCTCGTTACCGTCCCTGAAATGGATACACTCTCCAGATCGTATTGCTCAGTAAAAGCATAGTTCCCAATGCTAGTTACACCATCTTCAATGATAACCGTAGTAATATAACGCTCATACCAGGGAATATCGGTTTCCAATGTGTAATATGTTTCATCGGTTTCCTCGTCGTAGTAGTCCTCAACCCAATCATAGGAGAAGTCCCACATGGCGCCGGTACCGCTGATGGTCAGTGTCCCGTCCTCGTCCAGCGACCAGGTCAGATTGTCGCCGCATACTTTACCGCCGCCGGTCGTCCCATCAGCAAAATAGATGGTGGCCTGCGTCAGGTTCTCGTTATCCGAACCGATGCTAATTGCTGACCAGTCGCTTTGGGTTCCGTCATAGTATACCGCTTCCAGACTGTAGCAATCGCAGAACGCACTCTCGCCAATGCTGGTCACACTGGCAGAAATGGTAATATTGGTCAGGCTGGTGCAGCAAGAAAAAGCTTCTACCCCGATGGTGGTCACGCCATTCGGAATCTCAACACTCGTCAGACTGTCGCACCAGCTAAATGCACCCTCCCCAATACTGGTTACACTGGCAGGGATGGTGACGCTGGTGAGATTATAGCAGTCTACAAATGCATAATTGCTGATGTTGGTCACACCATTTTCAATCACAACCAACTGAATATCGTCTTGATACTCGCTCCACGGGGCTCCGTTCTCACTGAACCACTCCCATTCTTCCATATCCCCTGTACCTTTGATGGTTAGAGTACCGCTGTCATCTAACTCCCACATCAGATTATCCCCGCAAGAGCCTGTGGCAGTCTCTGCAATCGTGGCAGTACCGAACAGCGCTGAATAGACGCTCTCCGCAAGCGTTCCATCATCGGCGTCATCCTTTGTCGTCTCGTCCTCCGTGTCGGTCACCTCCACGACCTCCTCAGGAGCTTCCTCCTCGGCGGCGGTCTCCTCCTCGGCGACCTCCTCCTCAGCGGAAGCCTCCTCCACGAGGGCATCTTCCTCTGTCGTCTCCTCCTCCGTGTCGGCCGTCTCCACGACCTCCACCGGGATCTCCTCCGTCTCTGTCGCCCAGGCCGTGGCCGGGAGCAGCGGCAGCAGGAGAGCCAGAGAGAGCAATAATGCCGTGATTTTTTTGATTTTTTCCATGTTTTACCTTCCTTTCTGAAACGGCTGTCAGGTATTTCCCGTTTCGATGGATTTATTATATTGAGCACCCGGAGGATTTCAACCGATTTGTCAAAGTTGGTTGTTTTCATGTCAAAATTAGCAGTTGACATCTGCCGCAAACTGTGCTCACGGCGCAAAAACGGGGCCGGGCCTCCCCTGTGGGACGGCCCGGCCCCGGCCCTTCGGAGCGGACGCTTGGCAAAATTAGCCAAGATATTCTATCGGATCGACCAGCACGCCGTCCTTCTTCACGGCGAAGTGGAGCCAGCCGCCCTCGTTGGTCTCCCCGGCGGCGGTCTCCCCCACGGTGCCGATGACCTGCCCGGCGGAGACCTTGTCTCCCTGTCGAACGGCCACCTCCTCAGACAGATTGCCGTAAATGGTCATCAGCCCGTCTCCGTGGTTCAGGGTGATGACGGTGCCCAGGAGGGGGTCGTTCTCCACAGACAGCACCTCCCCGTCCAGGGCGGCATAGACCTCCTCCCCCACCTGGGCGGCCAGATCCACGCCGTTGTGGGTGCGCCAGTCCTCCAGGGCGGCGTTGTAGGTCAGCTCGCTGTCAGAGAAGGCGGCCACCGCCTCCCCGGAGACGGGAGCGGTAAAGCTGTCCTCCTCCGGCTTCGCCATCTGAACTGCTTCCTCTGCCGCCGTCTCCGCCACCGGCTCCGTCTCCGTCTGGACGGTCTCCGCTGCCGGTTCCGCCGTCTCCCCGGTCTCCTGGCTCTCCTGAACCGGCTCCTGGGCGGCGGCCTCCTCTGCGGCGGCGTCGGCGGTCTCCCGGGCGGTCTCCTCCTGCGCTTCCGCCTCCTGCTCCGCAGCCTCGGCCAGTGCGTCAGCGATCTGTTCGGCGGCCTCCCGGTCGTCGGTATCACCGGTCTCCGTCTCTACCTCCACCTCTGCCGGGGCGTTGGCGGCCACAGACGGGGTCTCCGTCTCCAGCTCCTGTCCGGCCAGCCACCAGAGATAGTACCCGGAGCCGCCGATGGCAAGGACACACAGCAAAAGCACCATGTAGAAGCCCTTGCCCAGGAGAAAATCGCCCACCCGGCGCATAAATGGTTTCTTCTTCATGTGAAAACACCTCCGAACCTCAGTATCACCGGGTTCGGAGGTGTTTATTCACAGCGTTGCCAATTTTTGTCCTTCCAGCCAGCCCTGAAGCCCGGCCAGATCCGGGGCGATCTGTACATGGGGCACGGAGGCAAAGGCGGCGGCGGGTGTGGTGCCGTTGCAGACGGCGGCGAAGTCCAGCCCCGCCCGGTGAGCGGTCTCGGCGTCGATGAGGGTGTCCCCCACGAACAGCACCGCCTCCCGCCGGAGGTTCAGCCGCTCCAGAGCCAGGAGCGCACCCTCCGGGTCGGGCTTGGGCCGGTGAATGTCCTCCCCGCCGACACACAGGCTCAGCCGGTCGGCCAGGCCGTAGTGGTCAAAGACCCGCTGGATGGTGGCCCGGCGTTTCGTGCTCACCACCGCCACCCGGACGCCCCCGGCGTTGAGCCAGTCCAGCAGCTCGACCGCCCCGGGGAACAGCCGGGTCTGGGACACCTGTAGGGGGTCGGCAATGTGGACATAGCGCCTGCGGAATTCCGCCCGACGGCCTGTGTCCCCGTCCCCGGAGAGCAGGGTGTAGGCGTCCTCCAGGGTCATGCCGATGGTGCGACGCACCGCCTCCCCGTCCGGCCGGGGCAGCCCCATCTCCTCAAAGGCCCCGTAAAACCCTGCCTGGATGCACTCCGTCGCGTCCCCCAGGGTATAGTCAAAGTCAAAGAAAACGCCCTCATAGAAGGCCATGGTCATCCCCTCCTCAGGCACTATGATACCGGGGGCGGGGTGGGTTGTCAAGCAGACTTCCCTTACTCCACCCGGTTTTCCAATACGCCGCCCCGTTGAAATGCCCGGGCGTTTTCCAGGGTGGTCTCCGCAATGGCCCGGAGTGCAGTGTGGGTGAAAAAGGCCTGATGGCTGGTGACGATGACGTTGGGATAGGACAGCAGCAGGGCCACCTTGTCGTTGGCCAGGATGTCGTCCGACAGATCCTCAAAGACCTGCTCCTCCTCGTTTTCGTACACATCCAGTCCCACCGCCCCGAACCGGTGCCGCCGGAGCTGGTCCAGGAGGGCGTCCGTTTCGATGAGTTGTCCCCGGCTGGTGTTCACCAGGACGGCGGTGTCCTTCATCCATCCCAGGGTCTCCCCGTTCAGCATGTGGTAGTTGTCCTCCGTCAGGGGACAGTGGAGGCTCACCAGGTCGCTCCGCCGGAGCAGCTCCTCCAGCCCCACATAGGTCACAAGCCCCTCCAGAGCGGGGTTGTGCCAGCTGTCGCACCCCAGGATCTCCATGCCGAAGCCGTGGCAGATGCGGGCCATGGCTGCGCCGATCCTGCCGGTGCCCACGACGCCAGCCGTCCCTCCGTGGAGGTTCCGGCCCAGCAGTCCGTCCAGGGCGAAATTGTTGTTGCGCACCCTGATATAGGCCTTGTGGATGTGGCGGCAGCCCGCCAGGGCCAGGGCCATGGCAAACTCCGCCACCGCCTCCGGGCTGTACCCCGGCACCCGGAGGACGGCGATGCCCAGCTCCTTTGCCGCTTTCACGTCCACATTGTTGTACCCGGCGCACCGGAGCAGCACCAGCCTGACCCCGGCCTCCGCCAGGATCTCCAGCACCTCCCGGCCGCAGTCAGCGTTGACGAAGATGCACACCGCCTCATAGCCCCGGGCCAGGGCCGCCGTGGGCTCGTCCAGATTGGCGGGCTGGAAGTCGATGGCGCAGTCGCCATCCCCCTCCGCCGCCAGAGGGTCAAAGTACAGGTGATCGTAATCTCTTGCGCCGTAAAACAAAATCTTCATGGGGCAGCACTCCCTTCCCGGATTAGTCTGCCCCAATGCGGCGGTCTTTAAGCGGCCTCGTCCCTCATTTCCTGGCGGGCCTCCCGCTCCGTGTCGGCGGAGAACAGGAACCGTCCCTCCCGGGAATAGACCTCGATATGCTCCCTCACATGGCGAAACTCCACTTCCATCAGAAAGCCCTCCTTACAGAGGCGTCTCCAAAACGCCTCCCCTGTTTGATGACCTTATGATAGCAGAGGCAAAGTCCTATAAAACGGACTTTGCCGTCGTCGGCAAAAATTTACCCTCCGGCTTGCGCCGAGGGTCGCCCTTTGCTATAATATTTTTGACCGGGCGGAGAGACCCGGCAGAGGAGGGACTGCTTATGAATGATTTGAACTTTCTTCTGGACTTCATCCTGAAATTCAGCGAGCGGATGCTGGTCAGCGGAGCCAACCTGGAGCGGCTGGACAACTGTGTCTACCACATCTGCGACGCCTACGGCTGCCAGGATGTCCACTTCTTTGCGCTCAACTGCTATGTCAGCCTGAGCATGAAGGACGCCGACGGGAACCGGGTCACCGGACAGCGGTGCATCTGGGCGGGTACAGACACCCATCTGGAGCTTCTGAGCCATCTGAACCAGCTCTCCCGGCAGATTTGCGCCGAAAAGCCGGAGCCGTCCAGCCTGGAGGGTCTGCTGGACGAGGCAGGGAACGTCCGGGGCTATTCTCAGCCCATGCTGCTGGTGGGCTTCCTGCTGGCCATGGCCGGTCTGACCGGGGTGTTCGACGGGAGCCTGAAGGACCTGGCCATCGTCCTGCTCAACACGGTTCTCATGTTCCTGGCCGGGCGTTTTTTGCGGCAGATCGTGTTCAACAAGATCGTCTTTAACGTCCTGTGCGCCTTTGTGTCCGGGAGCATTGCCATCGGTGCCCAGGCCCTGGGGCTGGCGGATGACCTCTATACCGTCATGATCGTCAACAGCATGATGCTCATTCCCGGTATCTCCATGGTCAACTCCTTCCGGAACATCCTCTGCGGCAACGAGATCAACGGCCTGGTGGAGTTCTTCAAGGTTATTTTGGAGACGATGGCTATCGTAGGCGGCTTTATTCTGAGTATTTATCTGTTTGGGGGTGGCGTGGCATGATGGAAGCGGTCAAGCTGGTGATTTGTTCCTTTTTCTCCTCTCTGGGCTTCGGGATCGTGTTCCGCATGGAGCGGAAATACCTTCTCATCGCCGGGCTCAGCGGCGGGCTGACGAGAATCGTCTATCTGCTCCTGTCCCAGGTCACGTCGGAGATGTTCATTGTCTGCTTCCTGTCGGCTGTGGCGGCGTCCATCTTCTCGGAGATCATGGCGGTGCGGACGAAAAACCCGTCCACCGTCTTTATCTACCCCTCCATCGTCCCCCTGCTCCCCGGCGGCACCCTCTACTATTCCATCGTGGGGCTGATGCTCCAGGACACCGGGATGGTCGCTGAAAATCTCGTTCCCTGCCTCCACTCCCTGGCCGGGCTGGGCATCGGCTTTATCGTCATCTCCATCTTCATGCACTACCGGAGGACTTATCGGTTCCGGGTGAGCCGGAAGCTGCTGAGCCACTTTGTCAAAGGCGTCCGTGGATGAGCACCGAAAGCGCTCTGCCTCGGCTCAGTTCCTGCGGCGGCTGAAAATGGACAGGAGCCGGACAAAGATGTTGATGATATCCAGATAAATCTGGGTGGCGGATAAGATGGCGTTGCGCACCGTGGGGGCGCAGGTGCTGGCCCTGGCCCAGTCAAAGCCCAGGTAGAGGGAGAAGATGGCCACGAACAGGTAGTCCAGCAGTCCGCTCCCAAAGCCCAGAAGGTACAGCACCACCTCCGCCACCAGGGTCGCCGCCAGTGCGCCCCAGAGGGTTCGGCCCATGGAGAGGAAGAAATCCGGCCGGGCCCAGGACACCGCCACCATCAGCACCACGAACACCCCCGTCCCCACCACGGCGGACTGGATGGTCTGGAAGGAGACGGCGGAGACGGACACCGAGAGCAGCAGTCCGATGGGCAACACCAGCAGATTGTAGCCGATAAAGTTGACCACAGGGCTGAGGGAGGCGCTCAGCGTCACCGACAGAAAGACGCAGACGATATAGAGCACCAGAAACAGCGCCGCAAGCCCTCCGGAGAGGTACTGGGCAAGATCGCTGAACGTGTAGCAGAGCAGAGCGTTGGCCCCCAGGCCGTAGAGCAGCAGACCGCCGATGGTCAGATTGTAGGTGGACTCATCCAGTTCCCGGGAATGGGCTACCTGAGAACGATCCAGATGAAGCGCATCCATGGTATCAACTCCTTGTGGGACAGAATAGACAGGCATGATGCAGTGCCCAAAAGGGACAAAAGGTTCCTATTATCGGGTATTGTAGCCCTCCTCCAAGGGAAATACAAGGCTGATTCAAATACAAATATTAACAAAAGGAAACAAGGGCGGAGCCTGGGGAAGGGGCGGCGCCCTTGTTTTGCGCTTTCCTCCAAATTTCGAAGGAGAATCATCTTGACATTGTGGAGGATAGCAAGTAAAATACAAATGGATTATTTTGAAGAACGGAGAGTCGCCCTTCGGCGGCTTTACGAGGGCTGTTTTTCAACGTCTTTCCCGCAGGCGGCAACCTGCCGTCTGCCTCTTTTTGCACATTTCCGGGACATGGAAACATTCCCAAATCACAAATGAACAAGGAGGTGTATCTTTCAACAATGGATGTTCCTATTTTAGTCACTATTCTCATCGCTCTCGTCGTTGGCGTGGCATGCGCCGTGGGCGGCTATGCCTATCGCAAGAGCGTAGCGGAAAAGGAGATCGGCTCCGCCGAGGACGAGGCGACCCGTATCGTCAACGCCGCCATCAAGGAATCCGAGACCAAGAAGCGGGATGCGCTGGCCGAGGCCAGAGAGACCATCCACCAGGAGCGCAGCGCCTTCGACCGGGAGGTCAAGGAGCAGCAGGCCGAGCTGAAAAAGCAGGAGCGCCGTCTCCAGTCCAAGGAGGACAACCTGGATCGCAAGACCGACCAGATCGAGAAGAAGGAAGAAAAGCTGCAAAACAAGCTGGCCGCCGCCGACCGCACCCGGGAGGAGGCGGAAAAGCTGAAGCAGAGCCAGCTGGACGAGCTGGAGCGCATCTCCGGCTTTACCACCGAGGAGGCCAAGAGCTATCTCATCCAGCAGGTGCAGGACGACGTCACTCACGAAGAGGCAGTCAAGATCAAGGAGATCAAGACCAAATATAAGGAGGAGGCGGAGACCTACGCCCGGGAGCAGATCGCCCTTGCCATTCAGCGGTGCGCCGCAGATCAGGTGGCAGAGGTGGCCGTCTCTGTGGTTCCCCTGCCCAACGACGAGATCAAGGGACGCATCATCGGCCGGGAAGGCCGGAACATTCGGGCACTGGAGACCCTCACCGGTGCCGAGCTCATCATCGATGATACCCCGGAGGCCATCACCATCTCCTGCTTTGACCCTGTCCGCCGGGAGATTACCCGGATCGCCCTGGAGCGCCTGATTGCCGACGGCCGCATCCACCCCGCCCGTATCGAGGAGATGGTGGAGAAGGCCAAGCGCGAGGTGGAGGCCACCATGAAGGCCGAGGGCGAGCGGGCTATCCTGGAGACCAACGTTCACAACCTGCACCCGGAGCTGGTTCGGCTCCTGGGCCGCCTGCACTACCGCACCAGCTACGGCCAGAACGTGCTCAACCACTCCATCGAGGTCTCTCAGCTGGCCGGGCTCCTGGCCGCCGAGATTGGCGCGGACGTGGCCCAGGCAAAGCGGGCCGGACTGCTCCACGACCTGGGCAAGAGCGTAGACCACGAGATCGAGGGCTCCCACGTCCAGATCGGCGTGGACCTGGCCCGGCGCTACAAGGAGAGCGACGCCGTCGTCCATGCCATCGCCGCCCACCACAACGACATCGAGCCCCAGACCATCGTCGCCTGTCTGGTACAGGCCGCCGACGCCATCTCCGCCGCCCGTCCTGGCGCCCGCCGGGAGAACGTGGAGAACTATATCAAGCGCCTGGAGCGCCTGGAGGAAATCTCCTCCTCCTTCAAGGGCGTGGAGCGGGCCTATGCCATCCAGGCCGGACGGGAGATTCGGGTCATGGTCAAGCCCGAGGAGGTCAGCGAGGATCAGATGGTCATCCTGGCCCGGGACATCGCCAAGCAGATCGAGGAGACCATGGAGTACCCCGGCCAGATCAAGGTCAACCTGATCCGGGAGACCAAGGCGGTAGAATACGCCAAGTAAGGGTCTGTCCATTCAACCGAATATCAAAAAATGGGCGGGGGCTGTCGTTCGATAGCCCCCGCCCCTGTTCATTTTTCGCTCGTTCAGTCCTTGTTCTGTCCGTCCATCCGGCGCAAAATCTCGTCCAGGAGGGCGTCTGCGGCCTGGGCCTTGGTCATCAGGGGCAGCTCCCGCTCTCCCTCCGGGCCGATGAGGGTCAGGAGATTGGTCTCCACCCCAAAGCCTGCCCCGGGCACCTTGACGTTGTTGGCGGCGATGAGGTCCAGATGCTTCCGCTCCAGCTTGCTCCGGCTGTTTTCCACCATGTGCTCCGTCTCCATGGAGAAGCCGCAGAGGAACTGTCCCGGCCGCTTGTGGGCGCCCAGCTCCCCCAGGATATCCCTGGTTCGCTCCAGAGGGATGGACAGCTCCCCGTCTCCCTTTTTCATCTTGTTCTCCGCCACGGAGACAGGACGGTAGTCCGCCACGGCTGCGGCCTTGATGACAATGTCCATCTCTCCCGCCCGGGCGGTCACCGCCTCATACATATCCTGGGCGGAGACGATGTCCACCGTCTCCACATACCGGGGCCGGGGGAGGTCCGTGGGGCCGGAAACCAGTGTGACCTCCGCTCCCCGGCGGCTGGCGGCCTGGGCGATGGCGTAGCCCATCCTGCCCGAGGAGTGGTTGGTCAGATAGCGCACCGGGTCAAGGGCCTCCCGGGTGGGGCCTGCCGTGACCAGCACCCGTTTGCCGGTCATGTCCTTCTCGTGGGCCAGGGCGTGGAGACAGACCTCCAGCAGCTCCTCCGGCTCCGGGAGCCTCCCTTTGCCCGTTGTCCCGCAGGCCAGATGGCCGGAGGCCGGCTCCACGATCTCCCAGCCGTACCGCCGGAGGGTGGCCAGATTGTCCTGGGTCACAGGATTTTCGTACATTTTGGTGTTCATGGCGGGAGCCGCCGCCTTGGGGCAGTCGCAGGCCAGGACGGTGGTGGTCAGCATATCGTCTGCCAGGCCGTGGGCCAGCTTTGCCAGGACGTTGGCGGTGGCGGGGGCGATGAGAACAAAGTCCGCCCGGTCTGCCACGGCGATGTGCTCTACGCTGTGCTGGAAGCTCCGGTCAAAGGTGTCCACCAGGGCCTTGTTGCCGGTGAGCTGTTCAAAGGTGATGGGGGTGACAAACTGGGTGGCGTTTTGGGTCATGAGCACCTGGACGTCGGCGTGCTGCTTCACCAGGGCGGAGGCCAGGGCCGCCGCCTTGTAGCAGGCGATGCCGCCGGTGACGCCCAAAACCACGGTCTTTCCGCTTAACATGAGGAAACCTCCCATATGATATCATTTGACTGCGGCCCGGGCCGCAGGGACGGAACTCGTTCTGTCCCATTATACCGGAACGGGCGGGAAATTACAATGTTTCCCCCAGGTTTTCCGGCCTGGCCGGTGGGGACGGGCGATGGGCGCAGGATGCAGAAATTTAGTCGAAATACGAAAAGTTCTTGTATGAAAAATAAAGGCATGGTATACTGTCTCTATCCTGTAAAGAGAGAGGGAATTTATATGAGCTTTTCCCAGGCAGTCGTCAGCGTATTTTCCCAATACGCCACCTTTTCCGGCCGTGCCCGCCGCAGCGAGTACTGGTATTTCACGCTGTTCAATATTCTGGTCACCATTGTACTGAATATTGTCGGAAACGCACTCCCCATTCTGAGCTGGCTGAGCGTTCTGTATGGCATCGCCGCCATCGTGCCCGGACTGGCAGTCTGTTTCCGTCGGCTCCACGACACCGGCCGCTCCGGAGCTTTTGTCCTGCTGGCGCTCATCCCCCTGATCGGAGGGCTTGTTTTGCTGATCTGGTATTGCCAAGACAGCATGCCCGGCGTCAATCAGTACGGCCCCTGCCCCAAGGATTAGGTCTGGTAAAAGAAACGGCCCACCCCTTGGCTGCGTTGAATATAGCCCTCCGGCTTTGGTCGGAGGGCTTGTCTTTTTTCGGCTTTCGGTCAAAATCATCTCTACTCCAGAAAACGCTCCACCACCTCGGCGATCCCGTCGTGGTTGTTATCCCGGACAGTGACCACGTCCGCCGCTGCCTTCACCGACCGGTCGGCGTTAGCCATGGCCACGCCGATACCTGCCGCACGGATCATGGGAATGTCGTTGGCGGCGTCCCCCACCGCTACGGCGTCCCGGAGCGGGATGCCCAGACGGGCACACATGGCCTCCAGCGCCGTCCCCTTGTTCTGTCCCGCCGGGACGATCTCCAGATAGTAGGGGCTGGAGAAAAAGCAGTCCAGTCGCTCTCCCATCTCCCGATGGATCCACCCCTCCAAAGCCTCCACCGGCTCTCTGTGGGAGAAGTCGATGGCCATGGCCTTGAGCGGCGGGACAGTCAGATCACGGCGCACATCGTCCACTACCCGGTAGTCCATCTGGATGGGAGCGCAGTAACGGCGCACCGTCTCGTTGTCATTTCGCCGCTCCACCACCACGTCCCGGTCGTCGTAGGTCTGGAGGAATACCTCCCGGCGGTTGGCCTCGTCAAAGAGGGCGTAGACGTCCTCCCAGTCCATACCCCGGCGGTACAGCTCCCGTTTCCCGGCGCAGTCCCACACCCTGCCGCCGTTGCAGGAGATGACGTAGCATCCCTGCCCGGTCAGGCCCAGGGCTTGTGCCTGGATCAGGGCACTTTTCAGGGGCCGCCCGGTGGTGATGACCGCCCGGTGTCCCCGGGAGAGGGCGGCCTGAACCGCTCGATAGTTGGCCTCGGACAGGGACTTGTCATCCCGCAGGAGGGTGCCGTCCAGGTCAAGAAAAAGACATTTTCCCATGCGCTGCTGTGCCTCCTCTGTTGTGCGACAGTCTTTGTGCTACAGACAGTTTATCATGATGTGACAGCGACGGCAAGCGGTTTTGAGGAGCGACGGCGGATTGCCTCCACGTCTCGCCTGCTGCCCGCAGGAAAACGCCGTTGACGCCGGGCGGGATCCCGTCGTACAATGGACAAAACAGACAACAGGAGGAATCGAATGGGATGAATATACTGGTCACAGGCTTTGAGCCCTTCGGCGGAGAGGCGGTCAACCCCTCCTGGGAGGCGGTGCGCCGTCTCCCGGCACACATCGACGGGGTAACTGTCACAACGGTACAGCTCCCCACCGCCTTTCAGCGGGGAGAGCAGGCGCTCCTCCGCGCTCTGGAGGACTGCCGCCCGGAGCGGGTGCTCTGCGTGGGCCTGGCAGGAGGACGGAAGGGCTTCACCCTGGAGCGGGTGGGCATCAATCTCCGGGACGCCCGCATCCCGGACAACGACGGCTTTCAGCCGGAGGATCGGCCGGTGCGTCCGGACGGCCCTGCCGCCTATTTCGCCACCCTGCCGGTGAAGGACATGGTTCTGGGACTGAACCGGGCGGACATCCCGGCGGCGGTCTCCTATTCGGCGGGGACTTATGTGTGCAACGACATCCTCTACACCCTCCTGGACTGGCAGGCCCGGGAAATGCCGGACGCCCGGGGCGGATTTGTCCACCTGCCCTACACCCGGGAGCAGGCGGCGGCAAAGGGAGCGGACGTGCCGTGGATGTCCCTGGACGAGATGGTGCGGGGTCTTGAGCTGGCCGTCCGTCTCGCCTCCGGGGAGAGTCGGTAGGCCTACAGACGTTTTTGCAACTTTTCAGTGTGAAAACACCCTACCTTAAAATTTTTTAGGGTTAAATTTATAATTTTGCGCCATTTCGTTCATACTCTGTACACAACCATTGCGTATCCTTGGTATCAGAAAACAGACGGGCCGGAATCCCTCCGGAATCCGTAAAAGGAGCGTCAATATCATGGGCTACAATATGTATGACAAGGACTACGGCAGCGGCTTCACCCCGGAGAACGACAACCGTCCCCCGGAGGAGCGCCCGGGCTACCAGCCCCCGGAGCAGACGGAGCAGGCACAGGCCACCCCCACTGCCCAATCCGCTGAATCCACTCAGCAGGCGGAGACCACTCAGGCCAGCCAGACCAATCAGGCCGGTCAGCCCACCCAGACCTCAGCCCAGCAGCCGGTGGTGAACGGAGAGTACCACTACAGCTACGGCTTCCAGCGGGCGGACAGCGCCGACGCCGCCGGAACGGGCAGCGCACAGCCCACCTCGAACCCCTATGGCGGCAGCTACAACGGCTACCAGACGGGCAGCGCCTCTGGCAACAGCTATCAGTCCGGCAACAGCTACCAGTCCGGCAACGTCTACGGCGGCACCTACGGGGCCTCCGCCAACGCTGACTATGGCAACGGCACCACCCCGCCCAACAAAACCTATTACGGCGGCGGATCCGCCACGCCTCCTCCCAAGCCCCCCAGAAAGCCGAAGAAGTCCGGCGGCTCCGGGGTGGGCAAGATCGTGGCCATCGTGCTGGTCTGCCTGCTGCTGGGCGGGGCCGCAGGGGTAGGCGGAGCCTACCTGATGCTGGGCTCTCAGAGCAGCGCTTCCACAGAGAGCGACGGCAGCGGCACCACCACCGCTGAGGGCGTCTCTGACGATTCCGACAGCACAGAGGATGAAAACGCCTCGGTGGAGATCCAGGTCAGCGACCGGGACACCTCCACCAGCACCGTCACCACCTCGGAGGACGGCACCATGACCCCCAGCCAGATCTATGAGGCCTATTCTGACGCCGTCGTCAGCATCGAGGTGCAGACCTCTGACGGGGTAGGCGCAGGCACCGGCTTCATCATCTCTGAGGACGGTTACATCCTCACCTGCTACCATGTGGTGGACGGCTACCAGGCCATCTCCTGCACCTTTATCGACTCCACCAGCTATGAGGCCACCTATGTGGGCGGCGACGAGGACGCTGACCTGGCCGTCCTGAAGATCGAGGCCACCGGCCTGACCGCCGTGGTGCTGGGCGACTCCGACGATCTGGCGGTGGGCTCCACCGTCACCGCCATCGGCAACGCCCTGGGCACCTTCGCCAACACCCTGACCACCGGGGCCGTCTCCGGCCTGGATCGGGCCCTGACCATGGAGGACGGCACGGTGATGAATCTGCTCCAGACGGACTGCACCGTGAATTCCGGCAACTCCGGCGGCCCTCTGTTTAACGAGTACGGCGAGGTCATCGGCATCGTCAACGCCAAGTATTCCAGCTCTGGCACCTCCTCCAGCACCGCCACCATTGAGGGCATCGGCTTCGCCATCCCCATCAACGACGCTCTGGACGTGCTGGACGACCTGATCACCTACGGCTATATCACCGGCAAGCCCTATCTGGGCATCTCCGTGTCCACCGTCAGCAGCATCACTGCTCAGCAGTACTCCAACATGGTGGTGGGCGCCTACGTCATGTCGGTGGAAACCGGCTCCTGCTCCGAGACTGCCGGGCTCCAGGTGGGCGACATTATCACCCAGGTGGACGGGGTGGACATCACCACCTATGAGGAGCTGGTGGACGCCAAGAACAACCACAAGGCCGGTGAGGAGATGACGCTGACCGTCTACCGGGACGGCAGCTACTACACCATCATCGTCACCCTGGACGAGGAGGTTCCGGACAGCGCAGCGGACGACTCCACCACTGAGGACTCCACCACCGACGATTACAGCTACGATTACGGTTACGGCTATGGCTACACCAACCCCTACGGAGGCAACGGCGGCTGGTAAGCAGACCATAACAATTCAATCACACAGAATCACCGCCCGGCGGGAGCAGAAAAACGCTTCCGCCGGGCGGCAATTTTTTGACATCCGCCCCTCTCTGTGCTACAATGCCCCGGAACACAGACAGGAGGAGGAGACGGTATGCCCTATACCACCGTGATTTTTGACATGGACGGCACCATCCTGAACACTCTGGAGGATCTGACCGACGCCGTCAACGCCATGCGGCGACAGGAGGGGCTGGAGCCGCTGCCCATCTCCCACGTCCGGCAGAGCGTGGGCAACGGCGTGGCCGTGCTCATGGAAAAGACCCTGCCCGGGGGCCGGGATTATCCCCGGCTTCAGCAGGCCACCGCCTTTTACCGCAGCTACTATGAGTCCCACAGCCAGATCAAAACGGGCCCCTACCCCGGTATTCTGGAGCTGATGGAACAGCTCCACCGCCGGGGGATCGTTATGGCGGTGGTGTCCAACAAGCAGGACGTGGCGGTTCGGGAGCTGAGCCGACACTTTTTCGGCGACTACATGACCGTCTCCTTGGGGGAGCGGGAGGGCCTGCGGCGTAAGCCCAGCCCGGACATGGTGAACGCTGTTCTGGCCCGGCTGGGCCGGACAAAGGAGGAGTGCCTGTTCGTGGGGGACTCGGACGTGGACTGTGCCACGGCGAAAAACGCCGGCCTGGACTGCGCCGCCGTAACCTGGGGCTTCCGGGACCGGCCCCTGCTGGAGACGCTGGGGCCACGGTACATCATCGACCGGCCGGAGGAGCTTTTGGAATTGGTGTAAAAACATCCCCGTCTGACGGAGGGGTTCCGTCAGACGGGGATGTGTGTGCTTTTGGATCTCCTGTTATCCCTCGCTGTCCTCCTCCAGCAGCCGCATTCCGGCGGTGCTGGTGACAGGGAGGGAGAAGGCGATGGCGTGGGCCTGGCGGGCGGCGTCCATAATGAGATCGGTGTTGCCCTGGTCGGCGACAGTGACCAGCAGCTCATATTTCGTGTCCTGCAAAACGGATTCCTCCCCCTTGACAAATTCCTGGTTGGCGGTGAGAAACAGCAGCGTACGCTTGCCCCCTACGCTGCTCATGGGGACGGTGAAGGCCACGCCGGTACCCGGCACATCGATGTTCAGCCGGGTCTGCAGCCCCTTGCGCACCAGCTTCCACCGTTCCCCGGTGACAAAGGAGAAGAACACCGTCTTTTCCGATGACTCCAGGCCAAAGTAGTCCAGCATCTCGCTGACGGCGGTGCCTTTGCCCCCGGTGGTCAGGACTACATCCAGCCGCTGCTCCTGAAAGAAGTCGGAAAACCTTCTGCGCAGCTTCCGGTCGGCGATAGCTACCATCATATACAGCTCGCTCACAGCGCTCCTCCCTCCTTACAGATCGATAATGGCGTTTTCGTCCAGCCCCTCCAGGGAGGACAGCAGCGCCGGGGCCAGCCGCCGGGCCTCCCGCTCGGAGCGGCGCTGGCGAATCTGACAGACCAGACCCATGATCTGAATGGTGATCAGCGGCGTCATAGCCACCATTGCCACCACGCCGAAGGCGTCGGTGACGATATTTCCTCCCACAGCGATACAGGCTCCCTGGGCCAGGGGGAGCAGGAAGGTGGTGGTCATGGGACCGGAGGCGACCCCGCCGGAGTCAAAGGCCACGGCGGTAAAGATCCGGGGGACCACAAAGGACAGCCCCAGGGCGATGGCATAGCCGGGGATCAGGAACCAGAGGATGGAGATTCCGGTGAGCACCCGGATCATGGCAAGGCCCACGGACACGGCCACGCCGATGGAGAGACAGGCGCCCATGGCGCCGGCAGAGATGGTGCCGTTGGTGATCTCCTCCACCTGCCGGTTGAGGACGTAGACCGCGGGCTCCGCTCTGACGATAAAGTAGCCGATGACCATGCCGATGGGCACGATCACCCAGTTGCAGTCCAGCCCGGCCAGCACCTGGCCCAGATAGTTGCCCGCGGGGATAAAGCCCACGTTGGCCCCGGTGAGAAACAGCACCAGGCCGATATAGGTATAGACCAGGCCCACCCCCATCTTTGCCAGCTGCCGCCCGGAGATGTGGAGAGCGATGATCTGATACAGACCAAAAAAGAGAAGAACGGGCAGCAGGGAGACGGCGATCTCCCCCATATAATCCGGAAAGCCCTCCGCAAACAGCTCCCACAGCTCCACCGAGTCGGAAATTTCCGGCAGAGCGGGGGCGGTGTAGGCGCTGCCGTCCGGCTGGTACACGATGGCCAGGAGCATAACGGCGATGATGGGGCCGATAGAGCACAGGGCCACCAGGCCAAAGCTGTCATCTGCGGCGTTTTTATCGGTACGGATGGCGGAGACGCCTACGCCCAGCGCCATGATAAAGGGAACGGTCAGAGGCCCGGTGGTGACGCCGCCGGAGTCAAAGGCCACCGCCAGAAAGTCCTCCGGCACAAAAAGAGTCAGAGCAAACAGAAAAATGTAGCACCCCACCAGCAGCCGGGTCAGAGAGACAGAGAACAGCATCCGGAGCAGGGCGATGACCAGAAAGACGCCCACCCCCACGGCGATGGTCAGAATCAGCACCGTGTTGGGAATGGAGGGCACCTGCTGGGCCAGCACCTGAAGATCCGGCTCGGAAATGGTGATCATAAACCCCAGGAGAAAGGCCACCGCACCGATGCGCCAGGGACTGCGGGATTGGGCCAGACTGCTGCCCACCCGCTCCCCCATGAGGCTCATGGACATCTCCGCCCCCTGGGTAAAGAACATCATACCGATGATGAGCAGCACCGCCCCCAACAGAAAGCTCAGCAGCGTGCTGGAGGAGATGGGGGCAATGGTGAAGCTGAGCACCACCACGATGCCCACGATGGGCAGAACAGCGTTCAGGGATTCTTTCAGTTTTTCAGATAGCTTTTTCCAGCTGGAGCGCAAGACAGAGCCTCCTTTTTATAAAATTGGTCATGGCTGTGGGAGTTACTTCTTCTCCTCCAGCACCTTCAAAATCAGCGCCCACACCCGGCCCACGGAGGAGATCTCCAGCCGCTCCCCGGTGGTGTGGATGTCCTGCATATTGGGGCCGATGGAGACGGCGTCCATCCCCGGCAGCTTGGCCGATAGCAGGCCACACTCCAGCCCGGCGTGGATGGCCACCACCTCCGGCCGCTTGCCGGTGAGGGACTCCCAGGCCCGGCACACGTCCTCCCGGAGGGGGGAGTCCTGCCGGTACTCCCAGGGGGGATAATCCCCCGCCCAGGAGACGGAGCCGCCCAGGTTTTCCGTAATATGGGCCACACGGGATTTGAGTATCTCCTTCTCCGCCAGCACCGAGCTGCGCAGGCTCAGCCGGAGATGGAGGGCGTCCGCCCGGGTGTCCGCCACCCCCAGATTCAGGGAGGTCTCCACCAGGCCGGGGATGTCCCGGCTCATGTCCTGGACCCCGTCGGGGAGGTTCCGGATGAGGGTCAGCCCCCGCCGGGCGGAGTCCGGCATCAGCACCTGCCAGGTCCCCTCCTCCCTGGGGAGGAGTGACAGGCGCAGACCGGGGTCGGACTGGCCGTAGCGTTGGGTGAGCGACTGGCGGCACCGCTCCAGGGCGGCGCCGAACACAGGGAGCATCCGGGAGGAGGACAGGACGATCTCCGCCGTGGCGTCCCGGGGGATGGCGTTGTCCTTGCCGCCCCCCTGGAGGGAGCGAAGGGAGAAGGAGAGCTGTCTTTCCAGCTCTGCCAATACGTCCGCCAGGACGTGGATGGCGTTGGCCCGGCCCTTGTCGATCTCCGTGCCGGAGTGTCCTCCGGTGAGCCCGGAGAGGGTGAGGGCGCAGAGCTGTCCCTCCGCCTCCGTCCGCTCCACGGGCAGCAGGCAGTCCGCCCGACAGCCCCCGGCGCAGCTGGCGAGGACAAAGCCCTCCTCCTCGCTGTCGATGTTGAGCAAGCGGCGGCCCTGAAGGGGAGAGAGGTCGATGGCGGCGGCCCCCTCCATACCCACCTCCTCCGAGGTGGTGAGCACTACCTCCAGCCGGGGGTGAGGGATGTCGTCCCCGTCCAGCAGGGCCAGGGCATAGGCCACGGCGATGCCGTCGTCCCCTCCCAGGGTGGTGCCCCGGGCGGTGATCCAGCCGTCGTCAACCAGCAGGTCGAGCCCCTGGCGGTCAAAATCCATGTTCCGGCCCGGCTCCTGCTCGCAGACCATGTCCAGATGGCCCTGAATGATGACGGCCGGCTGCTCCTCATAGCCGGGGGAGGCGGGCTTGATGACGATGACGTTGTTCAATTCGTCCCGGTAGTGCTCCAGGCCCCGGGCCTGGGCGAAGGAGACGATATAATCGGCCAGCCTGCCTTCCTGCCCGGAGGGGTGGGGGATGGAACAGATGGTCTCAAAGAAGGAAAATACGGATCGCGGCTCCAGGTTGGAGAGAACAGACATGGAAAAGCTCCTTTCCGGTGGGGTGGATGGGACAGAAAAAAAGCGGGGAACGGCATTGGCCGTTTCCCCGCAGAGGATGCCGTGCGGTGAGGCGGCGGCGTGAGATATGTACAGATTGGTGGGGGGGACGAATTCGCCAAAAGACTTTTTCTTGTCGTTGGTGCGTGCTGCACCCCTCAGTCGCCTTGCGGCGACAGCTCCCCTTTCAGGGGAGCCAGGGAGCATCGGCTTCTACCTCCCCTGAAAGGGGAGGGGAACCGGCGCAAGCCGGTGGAGGGGTGCGGTACGCACCTCCATCCTGCTGAACCGTTTCGGCGCATCCGCGGACAGCTGCGTTTTTTGCGGCCTATCCCGCTCTCCTCAACAGCAGAGGAACATGGGGAAATATCCCATGCGTCCGCCGGAGCAGCAGGAGAGGGCCAGGCAGATCAGCCAGGCATAGGTGCAGTAGCTGCCCCCGCAATGGTCCACCGTCACGTTGCGGTAGTGCTGACCGCCCTGCTGTACCCGCTGGAAGGCCCGCTGATACTCGGCGTTGTTGGGCTCCAGCTGAACGGCCCGCTGGAGCTGCTGGAGGGCCAGGATCTTGTTCCCCGCCCCGTCGTTGGCCAGACCGGAGAGGTAGTACCACCGGGCGTTCCGGTCCTTCTGGGCCACCCGCTCCAGGACGGAGAGGGCGTCGTCATAGCTGCCCACCTGGATGAAGTGGAGGGCGGCCTGGAGATCGGAGGAGTCGTTGGAATCCGTCCGGGCCTCGTGGGTCTGCCGCTGCTGATAGCCCCCAAAGCCAAAGCCGAAGGGGTCATAGCCGCCGAAGGGATCGTACCCGTCGTCGTCGGCATAGCCGGTGGAGCCGCCGTAGGTATAAGAGGACGACGAGCTGCTCTGCCGGGCCTGCTGCTGTTGGTATTTCTGGGGGTTGTTGATCTGGTCGTAGGCAGCGTTGATCTCGTTCATCTTCTTGGCCGCTTCCGGGTCGTTGGGATGGAGATCTGGGTGGTACTGCTTGGCCAGGCGGCGATAGGCTTTTTTGATCTCGTCCGGCGATGCGTCGGGGGAGACACCTAAGACCGAATACGGGTCCTGGATCATGTTGTCGGTTCCTCCTTGTGGGTGGTGCGGCCCTCTTTCCTGGCCTTTCGATTCTGTTCCATGGCGTAGCGGGTCCACACCCCGGAGTAGAGTATATTGCGCAGCAGGTCCATGTCCTGCTCCAGCGGCAGCCGTTCAAAGGCCAGGGTGCTGTCCCCGATGAGCATGGTGAGGACGGGCAGCTCCTGAAACGGCCCGGTCTGGCTCTGGGTCTCAAAAGCGGTGATGGGGTTGTAGCGCCCCTTCTTGTCGTCCTTTTCTCTGTCCAGGACGGCGTCCATGAGGTAGATGAACTGCCCCAGCTTGCCCCCCATCTCCCGGAGGTCGTCCGCCCACCGATCCTCCCGGAGGACGAACAGCTCCCCCATCAGGTCGCCGAAGGCGCGGCACACGGCGTCCAGATCCGGGCTTTTCTCCCGCTCCAGAGCGGAGAGCCGTTCCAGGCCGTTCTCGATGGAGTCGCACTGGCGGGGCCAGCGCTGTTTGATGTCAGGATAGCGGCCCTTGAGTACCTGAGCGACGGCCAGCCCGGAGGGGCTGTGGTCGTCCTGCCAGTCGTCCAGACAGTTGTAGTAGGCCAGGGCCACGTTCATGTCCGCGGCGTAATCGGTAAATTCGCTCTGCTGCCAGGGCCGGGGCTTCACGGGGTGCGGGGGGCAGCGGTTGCTGCCGGCGGTGCGCTCCGGCTCATACAGGGAGTCCAGCAGCAGGATAAGGAAGGTCATGTCGTAGGTCAGACACAGGCGGGAGAGCTGCCCATGGCGCTGGCCAATGGCACGGCAAAGGCCACAGTAGACCCCCCGATAGCGCTCCAGCGCCTCCGGGGTCAGGTTGGACTGATCTGCCACCACATAGCCAAACATGACGTCACCTCAGTGGTTGGCAGCCCGGTAGATGTCCAGGATATCTGCCGTGTCGATGGGGCGGAACACGCCCACCTTGCGCTTCCCCTGCCAGGAGCAGCGCCAGGCCAGATCCTGCAGGACCTCGTCCGGCTGCACGCCGATGCAGGCCCCAGGCTGACGGGCATCCCCAGGCGCTGCCAGTACGCCTCCAGGCCATTGATCGTCTCCTGGGCGGCCAGACGGTCGTCCGGCTCGGTGATGTTGAGCACGTTGCGCCCCAGGTGGGCGAAGCGGCCCGGGTCCCTGTCCATGACGAATCTGGCCCAGGAGCCCCAGGTGGCGGAGAGGCTCTCCCCGTGGGGGATGTCGAACATCCCGGAGAGCTCATGCCCCAGCTGGTGGACGGAGAAGTCCTTGGTGCGGCCCAGGCCGGTGAGGTCGTTGTGGGACAGGCTGCCGCACCACATGATCTCGCTCCGGGCGTCGTAGTTCTCCGGCTCCCGCATGGCCAGCAGGCCCGCCTCCATCACGTCCCGGAGCAGTGCCTCGGCAATGCCGTCGGTGAGGTATTCCGTGTTGCTGTCGGAGAAATACCGGTCCAGGGTGTGCATCATAATGTCGGTGACGCCGCAGGCAGTCTGCCGGGGCGGGAGGGTGTAGGTCAGCTCCGGATCCATAATGGCGAAGAGGGGCCGGTTGAAGGGGGTGTTGCGCCCCCGCTTCTGGCCGGTGGCCTCGTTGGTCAGCACAGCGGAGTCGCTGGTCTCGCTCCCGGCGGCGGCGATGGTGAGAACGCTGCCCATGGGAATGGCGCCGGTCACAGTCCGGGTACCCTGGAAAAAGTCCCAGATGTCCCCGCCGCAGCTCAGGCTCATGGAGACCCCCTTCATGGTGTCCAGCACAGAGCCGCCGCCTACCGCCAGCAGGAAGTCGATGCCCTTATCCCGCCACTCATCGGCGACGCTCTGGGCGAAGCTCAGCCGGGGGTTGGGCTGGATGCCGCCCACGCAGTCATAGCTCAGCCCAGCGGCGGAGAGGGACGTCGTGACCCGGTCCAGCACGCCGTTGCGCAGGACGGAGCCGCCCCCATAGAGCACCAGCACATGGCTGCCCCCCAACTCCTTCACGGCCTGGCCCGCCTGGTCGCAGGTCTTGGGGCCAAAGATGATTTTCGTGGGGGTATAGAAGGTGAATGCGTTCATGAAATGCACCTCAAAAAGAACGATATCGCTTGCTAACATTATACCGGAAAGCGGGGAAAAAGCAAGGCGGAGACAGGTAAATTTGAAAAAAGTGGATATTGTCCCCATGTTCCATGTCACTGTAGCACGAATTTATGAATATTTTGTGAGACGGGTGAAAACCATTTTTGACCGACACAAAACGGGCCTCTCATACGAGAGACCCGTTGATCTGTCATGCAGTTGTCACAGCCCCAGTCCGCTCAGGTTCAGGCCGCCGGTGACCTTTTCCATGCTGGCGGTGGCGTCCTCACTGGCCAGGCGCAGGGCCTCGTTGACTGCCAGAAGGATCAGGTCCTCCAGCATCCCCGGATCCTCCGGGTCCATGACCTCGGGCTTGATGACCACCCGGGTCAGCTCCTTCTTGCCGGAGACGATGGCCTCCACCGCGCCCCCTCCGGCCTTGCCGGAGTAGGTCTTCTGCTCCAGGTCAGCCTGGGTCTTTTCCATGTCCGCCTGCATCTTCTGGGCCTGACGGATCATGTTCATGTTGATGCCGCCCATGTTGCCCATGCCCCGCATATTGCGGTTTCCGTATCCTTTTGCCATGTTGATTCTCTCCTTATCGTAACATTTGTGATATCTCAGTCGATCTCCGCCCCGATGGACTCGCCGGTGCGGAGCAGCTCCTGAAAGAGGTCAGGCTTTGTCCCGCCGGGGGAAGCCTTGGCGGGGGAGGCCGTCTGGGCCGGGGGTGCGCCACGCTTGGCCACCGCCTGGATGGGCCGTCCCGCCTTTTGGGAGGCCGCCTCTCCGATGGTGCGCAGCAGATCCGGCTTGTTCACCGTCTGATAGACGAACTGGTCGGTGGCGTAGACCGCCAGGGTGTCGTTCTCCAGCCGGGCGGAGACGGTGCTGCTGTCCGTCAGGGGCATATAGGCCCAGGGCTTCAGCCGGGTGCGCAGGAGAGGGAGCAATCCGGCCCAGAAGCCGTCGTCGCTGCC
>JAJPWY010000037.1 GCA_021205725.1 Clostridiales bacterium | reverse complement strand
CCCTCCCCCCTGCTGGCCCCCTTCACCAGTCCGGCGATGTCCACGAACTCGATGACGGCGGGAGTGGTCTTTTTGGGGTGGTACAGGTTGGAGAGCCAGTCCAGCCGGCTGTCCGGCACCGCCACGGTGCCCACATTCGGCTCGATGGTGCAGAAGGGGTAGTTGGCGCACTCCGCCCCGGCGTTGGTGATGGCGTTGAACAGGGTGCTCTTGCCCACGTTGGGCAGCCCCACGATTCCTAATTTCATACGGCGTTTATCTCCTTACATCCGATGTCCCGTTTTCGGGTGTGTTGCGTCTCTGGCAGTCATTATAACACAGAATGTCCGTTTCACAAGGGAAAGTTTGGTTTTTCTCACCTCTGCCCCTGTATCCGCTTCACCTCAGGCTCCTCCGGGGTGACGTACATCGTCCGGCAGGTGGTGTAGATCACCATCCCCGGCCTGGCCCCGGCGGTTTTTTTCACATAGCGCACCGGGGTGTAGTCCACCGGCACCCGGCTGCCGCTCCGGCCCTGGGAGAACCAGGCGGCCAGCGTCGCCGCCTCCTCCAGGCTCTTTTCGTCCGGCTCAGCCCCTCCCGTCCAGAGGATAACGTGGGCGCCGTGGATGCCCTGGGTGTGGAGCCAGATATCTCCCTTCCCCGCCAGTTTACAGGTAAGCTGGTCGTTCTGGACATTGTTTTTTCCCACCGAGATGCGCAGCCCGGCGGAGGAGCGGAACTCCATAGGCTGGGGCCGGGGCCGCTTCATGGGCCGCTTGCCGTTCTTCTGGGGCCGGAGATAGCCCCCGTCCTCCAGCTCCTGGCGAATTTCGTTCAGGTCCCGCTCTCCCTCCGCCCGCTGGAGGGATTCCAGCACGCTCTCCAGATAGTCCAGCTCGCCTCGGCCCTGTTCTATCTGTTTGGTGAGAACCGCCTCCGCTGTCTTGGCCTTGCTGTATTTTTTATAGTATTTTGCGGCGTTCTGCTGGGGGGTGAGCAGGGGATCCAGGGCCACCGTCAGCTCCCGGCACTCCGGGTCGTAGTAGTTCACCGCCGTCAGCGACCGCTCCCCCTTCTCCATCCGGTAAAGGTTGGCGGTGATCAAGTCTCCGCTGACCCGGTACTGCTCCCGGTCCCGGGCCTCCGCCAGCTCTTTGGACTGGATTTGCAGCTTCCGCTCCACCCGGTTCCGGGCGCTGGTCAGGTGACGGATGAGCTCCTGGCCCCTCTGCCGCACCCGCTCCCCGGTCTCCCGGACGGCGTAGAACTCATCCAGCAGGGCGGAAAAGCTCTCGTAGCTCCGCCGCTCATAGTAGTCCCTATACTGTCCGATGGGCAGATAGGAAAAATCCTTGGGCTCCCCCTCCCGGAACAGGGCGGTGGGCCGGGGGTCGTCGATAGCCCCCAGCACGTCCTCCACAGCGTCCAGCAGACGCTCATGGTCAATTTCATGCAGCCGGGCGTCCGTCTGCCCGGCGGCTCTGTGAACCACTTCACGGCAGATTAGGGGCGACAGGCCGGAGAAGGTGTCCAGCAGCCAGCGGTCGGCCTCCGCCTCCTCCGGGGCGGTATCCAGCAGGGCGGCCAGCGTCTCCCGGTCAGTCTCCCGTGGGTTGCGCCGATCCTCCCGGGCGGGAGGCAGTCGGTAGTACAGCCCCGGCAGCACCGGCCGGAGCTGGGACAGCTCCCCGTCCACCTTGCGCAGACAGTCGGTGATACGTCCGTTTTCGTCCGTCAGTATCAGGTTCGACCGGCGGCCCATGGCCTCCAGAATCAGGCGGCGGGTCACCCGGTCGCCCAGCTCGTTGAGGGTCTCCAGCTCCAGGGTCACCACCCGTTCCATGGGCGGCTGGGTAACGGAGAGCACCCTCGCCCCGGTCAAATGCTTGCGCAGCAGCATGCAGAACATGGGAGGTGAGGCGGGATTTTCCCGGGTGAGGGCGGTCATCAGGAGCCGGGGATGGGAGGGATTGGCGGTGAGCAGCAGCTTTTGATTTCCCTGAGGCGTGCGGAGGTGGAGCACCACCTCGTCCCGTCCGGGCTGGAAAATTTTGTCCACCCTCGCCCCCTCCAGCTGGGGACGAAGCTCCCCCACCAGGGCGGTGAGGCAGGCGGCGTCTAAGGGCATCAGGCTCCCTCCTCTCCCCCGTCCGGGTTCATGATGACGTCAAACAGCTGATTGATGCGCTCTGTCCGGTGCTGGAGGTAGAGCCAGCCGAACAGGGCCTCCAGAGCAGTCGCCTTTCGGTACTCTCCCCGGCTGGCCCCCTTGGGAATCAGGTGGATGTTGGCGTTCCGGCCCCGGCGAACCACGCCGTTTTCCTCGTCGGTCAGCAGGGGCAAGATCCTATCCAGTGCCGCCGCCTGGGCGGAAGCCCGCACCAGGGCCACCGTCTCCTGGTGGAGGTGGCCGTTGACCTCCAGTCCCCCACTACACAGCCAGCCCCTGACCAGCAGCTCATACACCCCGTCTCCCATGTGGGCTAGGGCCAGGCTGCTCATCTCCCGGAGCTGGTCCGGGGTCAGTTGGATGTTAAAATAGTCTCTCATAGGGGCCTCCCCCTCGCTCCGTTTTTATCGCCCCATATTATCTCCCATTTGCCGAGAAATTGCAAGGCCCGGCCGGGGACAAAGCGCCATCCCACTCCTTCGCCTTTTTTTCGTCACCGTCTGCCGCCAGGGGCATAGAATGTCATGAGGAGCGTTCCTGCTCCCTCCCATTCTTTTCAGGAGGTCAAATCTATGGCTGAAACTATCCTGCCCGGCCCCGTGCCGGAGGGCACTCCCATCCGGGAGGCGACCTGTATCCATACCCAAAAGATCTACGACTCCTGCCAGTCCCGGGACTGCATGGAGGATCTGCGGCTGTACCCCAAGGCCGGCAGCCAGACGACGCTGGAAAACGCCCAGTCTGTCCGCTCCGCCCAGGCCGAGCTGCTCTATGTGGACATCCAGGTGGATCAGGTGGGCTACAATCAGGGTTTTTACACGGTAGACCTGCAATACTTCTACCGCATCACCGCCGACGCCTACACCCCCGGCACCGCCCGTCCCTCGGTGGTCACCGGTCTGGCCACCTTCAGCAAGCGCTGTATGCTCTTCGGGAGCCAGGGAACTGCCCGCACCTTCTCCTCCGCTCAGAGCGTCTCCCGGGAGCTGGCCGCCTCCTATACCGGCAATCTTCCCACCGCCGTAGTGGAGGCGGTAGACCCCATCGTACTCAGCGTCCGGCTCTACACCCCGGAGCAGACGGGCTTCTCCTGTGACTGCGCCGGAGAAACATCCTCCGGCACAGACATTCCCGACGCCATCCGGCGGCTGTTTGACGAGGAGCTGGTCACCGACAACGATTCCTCCCGTCAGCTGCTGCTGACCCTGGGCCAGTTCTCCCTCCTGCGCCTGGAGCGGGACTCCCAGCTGCTCATCCCCATCTACGACTACTGCGTGCCGGATAAGGAGTGTCAGTACGACGGCCCCGGCGAAGACGATCCCTGCGCCCTGTTCCAGCGGGTGGATTTTCCGGTGAACGAGTTCTTCCCGCCCGCCACAGCGGACGGCCTGGACGCCTCCGGCTGCAATCCCTTCCGTTCCGGCTGCGGCCTGGGGCGGGGCTGACATTCTTTCCCGTTCTGATACGTCAAAATGCGTCCGACTGCAAGCGGTCGGACGCATGTGAGCCTGTCGTAAAACGACAGGCTCTCGAACCACGATGTATTTTATAAAGGGCAACTTACCACGCTGCCCGAAAATACATCGTGACTGCGGCTCGTTTGTGGTGAATCAGTAGCAGTTATGAAGATTGGGGGTGATAATCCCAGAATCACCGTAGCTGCAAACAAATCCATCACAGAAGGGAGTCTCAAATGGACATCACTTACACAAAATGCGGGGACTATTACCTCCCCAACATCGCACTTTCTGACACCACACACTACCACATCGGAAAATACGGCAGGATGCGCCGGACATTTCTCCAGGAGCACCGCCCCATTCAGTACAGTGACCTTGTGCTGACGGAGAGGCTGTTCCCCCACCTGGCGGAGATCGACGAAGCCTGCCATCAACGGCTGGACGTCATGATCCCGGCCATGGCTGAACAGGAGGGTGTGACCGCCGCCCTGAAAAGAGCTGATCAGATGGAATGGGTACGTCGTATGAACAGCATCAAGGCCAGGGCTGAGGAGGTTGTTCTGGCGGAGCTGGTCTATGCCGATTAAAAGAAAAGGCGAGTAAATGTAGAGGCGGTAGTAAATCCTGAAAAGGAGGATTTACTACCGCCAGATGCAGAATTGTCAAGCATGGGTTTCAAGTTATGGTTTTCGTAACTTGAAACCCGTTTCATATGGAAACGGGGATGCCATTTTACGAACCGATTATAGCAAGGACTCACCACTTAGCGAAATTTTATGTTGTTGACTGCATTTGATTCTCTGTCCAGCGATTCTCTGTTTTGCGTTCTGCCTACGCTGTTATAGGGAAAATCACACCAATCAATATAAAAACGCTGAAAACAGCGAAATGGAAAATCGACCGTACGTAGAGGACATCGACTGTGATTGATGGGATCGCTTGTAATCGTGTTCACCGGGTCTAGGCCAACAAAGAAGCCGACTTGTGAATGCGAGGCGGCCTACAATAATTTCGGTAGCGGCTACGAAAATCAAATACCATGCTGATTCACTTTCACATATTAATGTAGCACTGGACATTTTGTCCGGTGCTACTTTTGCTATGCCTGTGCACTTATTTATCATCCTGTAGGTGATCCATAAGGAGGTCGCTCAATTCCTGCGGCAGTACCTCGGCCCGCAGTTGGGAGGTATCCAATTCGGGATAATGGTATCGCCAGCGGTCATAGCCCTCTTTGGTGATCTCCCCGGCCTCCAGCTTTGCCGCCTGTTCTCGCCACGAACAGAGCATTTGATGTAGTTCAGCGGCGTCCTTCCCCTGCTGTACATCGACATGAAGGACGATCTGGCCGTCCAGTTCCGTGACCTTCAGACCATAGGTGTCTTCTAACGTGAACAGTGTGTGCATCAGGCCGGTGTAGCTGTCAATGTCTGGGACGGTCAATGCCTTGGGCGAGACATCCAGCACTTTTGCCAGCCGGTTCGTGATGTCAGCTTTCGGCGTTCTGCTGCCCGATTCGTACTGCGCCATGCGTACATCAGCATTGCTCTCCGGAAACCCGACTGCCTGCCCTAACTGCTTCAGCTTCATGCCCCGCTTCTTGCGGAAAAAGTGTATCCGTTCTCCGATTGCCATTGTTGTCTCGTCCCCCCTCTATGATGATCTTAGTATAGCGTACTTGTTTATGAAAGTCAACGTGAATTAAATGAATCTGCTTAAATATTCTCTCAGTTCTGCTTGACTTAAGCGGAAATGCGTAGTATAATCATAACAGTTAAACTATTGTGCTTAATTTACAACTGAATGACCGTCCGACAGATATTTTCTCCGGGGAAGCAGGCCATGACAATAGGGTGTCCCAAAAGGCACAAGTCTTTTTGCGGCGACGAGAGCGTGCCAAGGGGAGAACCAAACGGCACAGCGGCCGAACAGGGCTTGCCTGCCAGAGTCTGAGCGGGAAACCGGCGAAGG
>JAJPWY010000006.1 GCA_021205725.1 Clostridiales bacterium | reverse complement strand
TTTTGAGCTGTTAAATTTTCTTCATTTACCCATTGACTTTTTGTTTGCAGACTCCGTTACAGTGATATAGTCGGGAAATTGCTGGCGAAGGCTGGTGAGATAGACCATCATGCCGGTCAGCAGATTCTGACAGGTATGCTCGTCCTCCTCGGACAGTCCGCCAGGGAGATGGAGGGAGATGTGGGGCTCCTCCGGCTCCACCTTCACCGCCGCAGCCAGGCCGAGCACGTCATTGACGGTACACTCCACCAGCTGGATGGCGGCGACGACGGTGTTGCAGATCAGGTCGGCCCCCTCTTCGGCGTAGCCGCTGTGACCACGGATGTCCACGCTGACGATCCGGGCGCCCTCCAGATGAAAGGTGACGGCGGTCATCAGGCGACGACGATCTTGCCGATGGTCACCTTGGTGTAAGGCTGACGGTGACCCTGAGTGCGCTTATAGCCACTCTTGGGCTTGTACTTGAGCACGCGGATCTTCTTGCCCTTGCCGTTCTTCACGACAGAGGCCTCGACCTTGGCGCCCTCCACGGTGGGAGTGCCGAAGGTGGTGTTCTCCCCGTCGATGACGGCCAGCACCTGGTCAAAGGTCACGTTGTCTCCGGCCTCCACAGGCAGCTTCTCGATGAAGAGAGTGTCGCCCTCAGCCACCTTGTACTGCTTGCCGCCGGTCACGATAATAGCGGTCATGCAAAATGCACCTCTTTCCTTGATTACGGACTCGCTCTCCCGGGCGCAGGGCATATTTCACCCCTGACTTAAAACCCTTTCAAAGCGGCTTTTATATTTTATCAGCCCATACGCCCCTTGTCAACGGGAAAATAGCAAAAAATTTCAATATCCGGGAAATGCCGATGAGAGAACGTTGCCAATCCGCCGAATTTTTAAAATTATGGAATCCGGAATTTGTGCAACAGGGAAAAGAGCGACGAATACAGGAAAAATTCGGTGAAAACAGTGGATTTTCCGGTTTGATTTGTTATAATGATGCCTGCCGGTTATACCGACGGCGCAGGATGCCGAGTTATTTTCTCTTCGGATAGAGATTTTGAGAGAAATCCTTGCGGCTTTCGTCCGAATGCGCTATAATGCTGGGTGAAAAGGGAAGTGCGCCTCCCGACCCATCGTGTCCATCGCTTCAGTCTCTTTTTCTTTTTTGGCGCAGTGCAGGGTGTCAACCAACGACAGCAGAGGAGAGTAAAGATATGATTTCACATGGCAAGGACATCAAGATTTTTGCAGGCAGCTCCAACATCCCCCTGGCAAAGGAGATTTGCCGGACGCTGGACGTGCCTCTGGGAAATGCCGAGTGCGGGCGCTTTTCCGACGGCGAGAGCTATGTCTCCTTCTACGAGACGGTTCGTGGCAGCGACGTGTTTCTGATCCAATCCACCTGCGCCACCGGCGTGCGGGGCACCGCCGACTATCACTCCGTCAACGATCATCTGATGGAGCTGTGCGTCATGATCGATGCCTGCAAGCGGGCCTCTGCCGGACGCATTACCGCCGTCGTTCCCTATTATGGCTATGCCCGTCAGGATCGCAAGACCAAGCCCCGTGACCCCATCTCCGCCAAGCTCACCGCCAACCTGCTGGTGAGCGCCGGTGTGAACCACGTGCTGACCATGGATATCCACTGTGCCCAGATCCAGGGCTTCTTCGACATCCCCATGGACAACATCCCCGGTTCGCCTCTCTTTATCCGCTACTTCCAGGAGCGGTTCCGCGGCCATGAGGACGAGACGGTGGTGGTTTCTCCCGACGTGGGCTCCGTGGCCCGGGCGAGAGCCTTTGCCCAGAAGATGAACCTGCCTCTGGCCATCGTGGACAAGCGCCGCCAGAAGGCCAACCAGTCCGAGGTGAAGAACATCATCGGCGACGTCCGGGGCAAGGATGTCATCCTGCTGGACGATATGGTGGACACCGCCGGTTCCCTGTGTGGTGCGGCCCGTGCCCTGGTGGAGGAGGGCGGCGCCAGAAGCGTGTCCGCCTGCGCCACCCACGGCGTGCTCTCCGGCCCCGCCCTGGAGCGAATCGAGAACTCCGTCCTGGACGAGCTGATCTTCCTGGACACCATCCCCGCACCGGAGAAGGCGTTGAAGTGCAGCAAGATCAAGTATCTCTCCACGGCCAATATGTTTGCCGAGGCGATCGGACGTATCTATAACGAGGTGTCCATCTCCTCCATCTACGCATAAACGACTGTCGAATCAAAGGAAACCGGCTCGAAACGGGCCGAAACAGGGGGTGTCGTGTCGGCATCCCCTGTCAGTCGTGTCAAGGAGGCGCTGAACAATGTTTTTTTCAGACCGAAAGGGCGGCGGAATCGAGTGGATCGTCTGCTTTCTGGGCAACCCCGGCCGGGAGTATGAGAACACCCGGCACAACGTGGGCTTTCTCACCGGGGATACCATGGCCCGGCGGCTGGGAGTGGATATCCGCCGCATCCGGTTCAAGGCGCTGACCGCCCCGGCGGACATCGGGGGCCATAAGGTGCTGCTGATGAAGCCCAACACCTTCATGAACCTCTCCGGCACCGCCCTCCAGGGGGCGGCCTCCTTCTACAAGGTGCCGCCGGAGCGGTGTCTGGTGGTGTCCGACGATGTGAGCCTGGAGCCGGGGCGGCTCCGCCTGCGGAGAAACGGCTCCGCCGGAGGCCACAACGGGCTGAAATCCATCATCAATATGCTGGACAGCGAGAACTTCCCCCGGGTGAAGATCGGCGTGGGCAAAAAGCCCCACCCGGATTATGACCTGGCGGACTGGGTGCTGGGAAAGTTCTCCCCCCAGGACAGGAAGCTCATCGAGCAGGCGGCGGAGAAGGCCTGCGACGCCATCGAATGTATCATCACCCAGGGCATGGATCGGGCGATGAACCTGTATAATGGAAAGCAGGGGGACTGACCTGCCCGACACCGTCCCCAAGGAGACCCGAATATGAAGCAGCTCATTCAAATCCTTTCCCGTCTGCCGGAATATCAGGAGCTGGTCGCTCAGCTGGACGCCGGACGCTCTCCCATCGGAGTGTCCGGCCTTTCTGCCGTCCACCGGGCGCAGATGGCCGCTGCACTACAGGTTCAGCTGGACTGCCCGGTGGTGCTCCTGTGCCCGGACGAGAACGAGGGGCAGAAGCTGGCGGGGGACCTGCGGGCCTTCACCGGGGAGGAGCCGCTGTTTCTCGCGGGCCGGGAGTTCACCTTCCACGACGCCACCACCTCCCACCAGTGGGAGCAGCGGCGGCTGGGGACGTTCCAGCGGCTCCGCTCCGGGGAGTGGCGGTTCCTCGTCGCCACGGTGGAGGGGCTGATGCAGCGTACCCTGCCTCCGGAGGCGCTGGAGCGGGCCTCCCTCCGGCTGGAGACGGGGCGGGAGGTGGAGCTGCAACAGCTGCCCGGACGGCTGACCGCCGCCGGATACAGCCGGTGCGACCGGGTGGAGGGGCCGGGACAGTTTGCCCTCCGGGGCGGCATCCTGGACATCTATCCCCCCAACCTGGAGGCCCCTGTCCGGGCGGAGTTCTGGGGGGACGAGGTGGACACCATCGGCCTGTTCGACCCGTCCACCCAGCGCCGGGTGGAGAACGTCAAATCCGTCCTGGTGCTCCCCGCCGCCGAGACCCTGCCTCAGCTGGCCCCGGGCGGCCTGGAGGGGCTGACGGCGGAGCTGCAAAGGGCGGCCCGCCGCCTGGAGCGGGACAAAAAGCGGGATACCTCCACGCTGAGGGAGACCCTCCTCCGGGACGCCGAGGCGTTGGAGCAAGGACACGCCTTTGCCGCCGCCGACCGGTATCTGGATTTGATCTACCCGGAGTTTGCCTGCGGAGCGGACTATCTGCCGGAGCTCGCCGCCGTCCTCTGGGCGGACAGCCCCCGGTGCAAATCCGCCGGGGAGCACTATCTCTGGCGGCTCACCGAGGACCAGACCGCCCTGACCCAGGCGGGCGTCCTCCGGGAGGGCCTGTCCTATGGGGCGGACTGGGACGGCATTGTCCGGCTCCTGACCCGGCAGTATCCCGCCGCCTTTCTGGACAGTTTCGCCACCTCCACCTGTCCCTGCGACCCGGTGGCCCTGATCTCTGTTCCCTGCAAGCAGCTGCCTTCCTATGGGGCCAGCCTGGAGACCGCCCTCTCCGACCTCCAGCACTATCAGCGGGACGGGGCGGCCACGGTGGTGCTCTGCGCCACGCAGGGACGGGTGAAGGCCCTGTGGACGATGCTACAGGAGAACGGCGTCCCCGCCGCCATCGACCTGGATCTGAAGACCCTCCCGAAACCGGGGGAGACCTTCCTGACGGTGGGAGGGCTGTCGGCGGGGATGGAGTATCCCGGCTTTGCCGTCCTCACCGAGGGGGCTGCTCCGCCGCCTCACAGCGGCAGGGCGGCGGCCAAGCGGAAGGACAGCAACCGCCAGAAGCTCCAGAGCTTCACCGACCTGTCCCCCGGCGACCTGGTGGTGCACGAGACCCACGGCATCGGCCGGTTCGTGGAGCTGGTCAAGATGCGTGTGGACGGGGTCGAGAAGGACTACATCAAGCTGGCCTATGCCGGCTCGGATACCCTCTATGTCCCGGCCACCCAGCTGGATCTGGTGAGCAAGTACATCGGCGGCGGAGAGGAGGCCGGGGAGCGCACCCGGCTGTCCAGGCTGGGGGGGACCGACTGGACCAAGGCCAAGAACCGGGCCAAAAAGGCCACGAAGGAACTGGCCAAGGGGCTTATCCAGCTCTACGCCCAGCGCCAGCGCCAGCCGGGATACGCCTTCCACCCGGACGACCCCTGGCAGAAGGAATTTGAGGACAAATTCGAATATCAGGAGACAGAGGATCAGCTCCGCTGCGTCCAGGAGATCAAAAGCGACATGGAGAAGCCCATCCCCATGGATCGTCTCCTGTGCGGTGACGTGGGCTACGGCAAGACGGAGGTGGCCCTCCGGGCGGTGATGAAGTGCGTCCTGGAGGGGAAGCAGGCGGCGATTCTGGTGCCCACCACCGTCCTGGCCAATCAGCATTACCAGACCGCCGTCCAGCGGTTCCAGGGCTTTCCGGTGAAGATCGCTGTCATCAGCCGGTTCCAGACCCCCACCCAGGTGAAACGCATCCTGCGGGAGCTGGAGAGCGGGCTGGTGGACGTGCTCATCGGCACCCACCGGCTGTTCTCCAAGGACATCCGGTTCAAGGACCTGGGGCTGCTGGTGGTGGACGAGGAGCAGCGCTTCGGCGTGAGCCAGAAGGAAAAGCTCAAGGAGCGGTTCAAGCAGGTGGATGTGCTCACCCTCTCCGCCACCCCCATTCCCCGCACCATGAACATGGCCCTCTCCGGACTGCGGGATATGTCCACCCTGGAGGAGCCGCCCCTGGACCGGCAGCCGGTGCAGACCTATGTGCTGGAGCACAACTGGTCCATGCTGGCGGACGCCATGGGCCGGGAGATCGGCCGGGGCGGTCAGGTGTACTACCTCCACAACCGGGTGGAGACCATCGAACGCACCGCCAACCGGATTCAGGAGATGCTGGGCCCGGAGGTGCGGGTGGCCTGCGCTCACGGTCAGATGACCGAGGATCAGCTCAACGCCGTCATGGCCCGGGTGGTGGACGGGGAGATACAGGTGCTGGTCTGCACCACCATCATCGAGACGGGCATCGACATCCCCAACGTGAACACCC
>JAJPWY010000036.1 GCA_021205725.1 Clostridiales bacterium | reverse complement strand
GGGCCGGTGTGGACGTGTTCGAGCAGGAGCCGCCCATCCCCGCCGACCATCCCCTTCTCTCCGCCCCCCATACGGTGCTCACCCCCCACGTGGCCTTCGCCAGCCAGCAGGCCTTTGAGAAGCGGGCGGTCATCGTGGTAGAGAATCTGAAGCAGTTCCTGGCAGGCACCCCCCAGAATCTGGTGTGACGCCGGAACAACTGACATCCTGACAGGCACAAAATCCCCTCCGTCCTTCGAAAAGCGAACGGACGGAGGGGATTTGCGCGCTTTACAGCCGGATATGGAGGGAAAACGCAAAAGCGCAGAGAGAAATTTGTGCGTGATTCGGCCATTTCCTGCCGCATTTCTTCCCGCAAAGGCGGGAAATGGCTGCGAACGCTGGGAAATTTTTGACACCCGATTCCACAAACGGACAAGTCCATCCCACGTCAGAACATTGTCAACGATTTTAGGTGCGTCTATACTTATGGTAATCTCCTTGAGACAACTTAGACTCATGGAAAAACACATTGAAGGAGGAAAAACCATCATGAAGCGCATCAAACAATGGCTGGCGCTGCTGCTCGCCGTCGTCATGGCCCTGGCCCTGGCGGCCTGCGGGGCGGCCGACAGCTCCGCAGGCGACTCCGCCGACCCGGAGGCAGAGCTAGACACGTCCGCAGAGCTGGAGGTCTGGGTGTGGGACTCTGACCAGCAGGACGGCATCCAGGAGATCTGCGACCTGTTCACCGAGGACACCGGCATCGCCGTCAAGGTCAACGTGGTGACCTGGGACAACTACTGGACCCTGCTGGAGGCCGGGGCCTCCGGCGGCGACATGGCCGACGTGTTCTGGATGCACGTCCAGGAGGCGGAGAAGTACATGTCCGGCGGCATCCTGCTGGATCTGACCCCTTATATCGAGGCGGACGAGGACATCGATATGTCCAACTACTATGAGGGCGCTGTGGAGACCTTCGCCTATGACGGCTCTTACTACGGCATCCCAAAAGACCACGATATCAACGTCATCCTCTACAACAAGGCCATCTTTGATGAGTACGGCTTCGACTACCCGGACGAGACCTGGACCTGGGACACCTTCTATGAGGTGGCCTCCGGCATCACCGCCGCCAGCGGCGGCTCTGTCTACGGCGCGGCCATGAACACCACCAACGACCAGGACGGCTGGTGGAACATCGTCTACGCCATGGGCGGCGCCGTCATCTCTGAGGACGGTACCACCTCCGGTCTGGACTCCGACGCGACCAAGGCGGCCATGGAGTTTGTAGGCACGCTCATCGACGACGCCTTCGCCCCTCAGTCCCTGGTCTCCGAGAACGGCACCAACGGCCTGTTCACCAACGACCTGGTGGCCATGATCTGCCAGGGCAACTACACCCTGGCGGGCTTCACCGCCTATGACGGCTCGGAGAACTACGCCACCGCCGTCCTGCCCTATTACGACGCCAACGGCAACGGTCAGTGTGACGACGGCGAGCGGGTGACCATCTACAACTCCCTGGCCTGGTCCGCCTCCGCCTCCACCTCCCATCCCAACGAGGCCGCCGCCCTGGTGCTGTGGCTGTCCAGCTACGAGATGCAGGTCAAGCAGGCCGAGCTGGGCGTGACCCTGTCCGGCTATGTGGGCGCGGACAGCGCCTATGCCGACGTCATCTCCGCCAAGGGCATCGACGCCTCCGCCGTGCAGGTCATGAACGACACCGCCACCCTCATCTCCTATCCCCACAGCCGCTACACCACCACCTGGCAGAACTATTACCGGGAAAAGCTGGTGGACGCCTGGCTGGACACCTCTCTCATGAGCAGCGTCCTGGACGACTGCGCTACCAGCATGAACGAGACGCTGGCGACGGAGTGATTTGACAGCACCTCCGGCCGGGGCGGAGAGATGTCCCGGCCGGAGTGCAGACAGAAAGGAGAAATCATGACCCGGAAAATCAAAAAGAAGATGTCCAGGGCGGAGAAAAATGAGGCCATGTGGGGGCTGATCTTCGTGGCCCCCACCATGATCGGCCTGATCGTCCTGAACTTCTATCCCATTATCTATACCATCTATCAGTCCTTCTGCAAGACAGGCGATTTCGGCAGGGGAAACCAGTTCATCGGCCTGACCAATTACCAGAACGTGCTGACCAGCTCGGAGTTCTGGGGCAGTCTGCTCAACACCCTGAAATACGCCATCATCGAGGTGCCCTTCGGCATCGGCATCGGCCTGGTGCTGGCGGTGCTGCTCAACCGGAAGATCGCCTTCCGGGGCGGCTACCGCACCATCTTCTTCCTGCCCATGGTGGCGGCACCTGCGGCGGTGGCCATGGTGTGGAAGTTCCTGTACAACCAGCAGTTCGGCCTGCTCAACAACCTGTTCGGCCTGGACGTGGCCTGGATCTCCGACCCCAACACGGCGTGGATCTCCATCGGCATCATCGGCGTCTGGTCCATCGTGGGCTATAACATGATCCTGTTCCTCTCCGGTTTGCAGGAGATCCCCCACGACTACTATGAGGCGGCGGAGATCGACGGGGCCTCCGGCCTCCGGCAGTTCTTCTCCATCACCGTCCCCCTGCTCAGCCCCACCACCTTCTTTATCCTCCAGACCCGCATCATCGGAGCGCTGCAGATCTTCGATCTGATCTACATGGTGATGGACAACACCAACCAGGCCCTGTCCTCGGTGCAGTCCGTGGTCTACATCTTCTACAAGTACACCTTCACTAACGGCGACCGGGGCTACGGCGCCACCATCGTGGTGTGTATGCTGGTCATCATTATGGCCCTGACCTTCCTCTTGCAGAAGAGCGAGAAGAAGTGGGTCTTCTACAATTAAGGAGGTGCGCACATGGAAAGCTATCAGGCAAAGCAGCGCGCCACCCAGGGGCTGATCCATCTCATCCTCATCATCTGCTCCATCACCATGCTGGTGCCCTTTTTGTGGATGCTGCTGACCGCGTTCAAGACGCTGACCGAGGCCACCTCGGTGAACCCCTTCGTCATCTTCCCCTCCAGCTGGAGCCTCGACAACTTCGTCTCCGTCTGGAAGAACTACAATTTCCTGTACCTGTATAAAAATACCATCCTGATGATCTTCTGGCGGGTGGTCTGCGCCGTGCTCACCGCCACTCTGGCGGGCTATGCCTTTGGCCGTCTCCACTTTCCCGGGAAGAACCTCCTGTTCTCCCTGATTCTGATTCAGATGATGGTGCCCAGTCAGATCTTCATCATCCCCCAGTACGTCATGGTGACCAGCCTGGGCTGGACCAACAGCATTGCCGGGCTGGTGTTCCCCGGCGTGGTGACCGCCTTCGGCACCTTCCTGCTCAAGCAGGGGTATCAGGGCCTGCCCAAGGATCTGGAGGAGGCCGCCGCCATCGACGGCTGCAACATCCCCCAGCGGTTCCTGTGGATCATGGCCCCCCTGACCCGGTCCGCCATGGTGAGCCTGGGCATCTTTACGGCGGTGTTCGCCTACAAGGATCTGATGTGGCCCATGATCGTCTGCCCCCAGGTGGAGAACACCACCCTCTCCGCCGCCCTGGCGAAGATGCAGGGGCAGTACAGCTCCAACTATCCGGAGCTGATGGCCGCCGCCCTGATGGCCTGCATCCCCATGATCGTACTCTATCTGATTTTCCAGAAACAGTTTATCGAGGGGATTGCAACCTCGGGAGGCAAGCTGTAAAATCAAAGCAACTATTTCCCTCCTTTTCCTGCCTCCGGCGGCCCGTCCGCCGGGGGCGGGGGCAGGAGCGCCCGGCGGTCAGTACGACCGCTTTTGCCCGTTTTTCCACCGGGAGGGAGCCGCTGCCCGACCGACTGGAGCCGCATCAGCGCATATGGGAGCATGACTTATGGCAAAAATGCAGTTTTTCTTCAAGGCGGGCCAGTATCGGCTGTTCGAACTGACCTACCGCAACCGACAGACGGAATCCCTCTACCTGATGAGCTGCGGCATTGAGAAATGTCGCCCGGGCTATTCCTTCGGCCCTACCAGCCGTCCGGGGTACCACTTCCATGTGGTCATGTCCGGGGAGGGGTTCCTGGAGGTGAACGGGGCGAACAGAATGGTTCATGACGGGCAGATCTTCGTGGCAAAGCCCGGGGAGATGACCCGCTACTGGGCGTCCTGTGACAATCCCTGGGCCTACTGCTGGATCACCTTCGCAGGGGAGAAGGCCCCTTATTACCTGGAGCAGGCGGGCTTCCACAGAGGGGTGAATATCCGGGACTGCAACACCGACCCGGCGGACTTCTGCTCCCTGGTCTCCGATCTGCTGGACAAGACGGAGCTGAACCTGACCCATGACCTGTGGCGGTTAGGGGTGCTGTACCAGTTTCTGGGCCTTGCCATCCACTCCGGCAGCAGAGAGGAACGCAGCCTTCACATGGAATATGACTCCAGCGACTATGTCCAGCACGGCCTGAACTATATCCGGCACAACTACGCCTCCATGAAGGTGGGGGAGGTGGCCGCCTCCATCGGCATCGACCGCAGCTATTTCACCAAGCTGTTCACCCAGAAGATGGGCGTCTCCCCCAAGGACTACATGATCCTGCTACGGATGCGGGAGGGGGCAAAGCTGCTGACCGACACCACCCTCTCGGTGGAGACCATTGCCGGAATGGTGGGGTATAACAGCCTCCAGGCGTTTACCCACAGCTTTACGAAACACTACCATTGCAGTCCGGGAGCCTACCGCCGCCAGCCGGAGGAGGAGCGTATCCACCTGGAATGCCCCGAGGGAGAGCTGCTCCCGTTAGACGAATATTGAGCAACATGAAATCTGCTACGGAGGAGTCCGCATGAGTATTTCCTTTCAGAGAGACGAGGGCATCTTTGCCCTGAACACCCAAAATACCACCTATCAGATGCAGATCGACCCTCTGGGCTATCTGCGCCATCTGTACTATGGCCGCCGGGTATCCGGCAGTATGGAGCATCTGTATCGCCCGGTGGATTTTGGCTTTTCCCCCAATCCCTACCCCAGCCGTTACACGCCTCAGATCAGTCTGGACACCATGCCCCAGGAGTACACCGGCTGCAATGCCGGGGATTTCCGGGTCAGCTGCCTGACCGTCTCCGGGCGGGAGGGGGCCTGTGGGGCGGAGCTTCGGTACGTCTCCCATGAGATCCTGCCCGGCAAGTACGCCGTGGAGGGGATGCCCTCCGCCTTTGCCGGAGACGGCGAGGCGGAGACGCTGGTCGTCACCCTGGCCGACGAGGTGACGGGGCTGGAGGTGGCGCTGTACTATGGTGTGTATGAAGCGCAGGACATCATCACCCGTGCCGCCCGGCTGCGCAATACGGGAACAGGCGCTCTGACGCTGGAGCGGGCGGCCTCTCTCTGCCTGGATATCCCCTTTGGGGACTGGGATCTGCTCCACTTCCAGGGGCGGCACAATATGGAGCGGCAGGCGGTGCGCACGCCTGTCACCGGCGGCATTCAGACTGTCTCCTCCCGCCGGGGGGCCTCCAGCCACCAGCACAACCCCTTCGTCATCCTGGCGGGGCGGGACACCACCGAGGAGCATGGGGACTGCTACGGCCTGATGCTGGCCTACTCCGGCAGCCACCGGACGGACATCGAGCGGGACCAGTCCGGCGGCACCCGGGTGGTCATGGGCATCCACGACGAGCAGTTCCGCTGGACGCTGTCTCCCGGGGAGTGGTTCCAGACCCCGGAGGTGCTGCTCACCTTCACCCATCAGGGCCTGGGGCAGCTCTCCCGGAGCTATCATCGCTTCATCCGGAGCAATCTCTGCCGCAGCCCCTGGACAAATCGCCGCCGCCCGGTGCTCATCAACAACTGGGAGGCCACCTATTTCGACTTCGATACGGAGAAAATCATCTCCATCGCCCGCCAGGCCAGCACCCTGGGGGTGGAGATGCTGGTGCTGGACGACGGCTGGTTCGGCGCCCGGGACGACGAAAACCGGGGCCTGGGGGATTGGTTCGTCAACGAGAGGAAGCTCCCCGGCGGACTGAGCCGCCTGATCGCAGAGGTGAACGGCCTGGGGATGAAGTTTGGCCTGTGGGTGGAGCCGGAGATGGTGAACGAGGACTCCGACCTGTACCGGGCCCACCCGGACTGGGCGCTGACCCTGCCGGGCCGCGAACCCACCATGGGCCGGAATCAGCTGGTGCTGGACATGGGTCGGCCAGAGGTGGTAAACTACCTCTGTGATCGGCTGTCCGCCCTGCTGGACACCTATCATATCGACTACATCAAATGGGACATGAACCGGAGCCTGACCGACGTCTACAGCCGGGCGCTTCCCCCGGAGCGCCAGGGGGAGGCGGCCCACCGGTATGTGCTGGGGGTGTACGATCTGCTGGAGCGGATCACCGCCCGGTTCCCGGAGGTATTGCTGGAGGGCTGTGCCGGGGGCGGCGGACGGTTCGACGCCGGGATGCTGGCCTACTGCCCCCAGATCTGGTGCAGCGACGACACCGACGCCGTGGAGCGGCTGACCATCCAGTATGGCACCTCCTTCGGCTACCCTGTGTCCGCTATGGGCGCTCACGTCTCCGCCTGCCCCAACCACCAGACCGGGCGGACGGTGTCACTGGACACCCGGGCGGTGGTGGCCATGAGCGGTACCTTCGGCTATGAGCTGGATCTGAACCTGCTGACGGAGGAGGAAAAGGCGGCGGTGCGCCGCCAGATTCAGCGATTCCACCGCTACGGCGACCTGATCCGGCAGGGGGACTACTACCGCCTGTCCGCCCCCACCCAAAATACGGACTACACCGCCTGGCAGACCGTCTCGGAGGATCGGGGTGAGGCCCTGGTCAGCGTGGTGGTCACGCACGTCCGGGCCACCTCCCCGCTGATCTGCCTCCGGCTCCGGGGCCTGGAGGAGAACGCCCTGTACCGGGTTCGGGAATTTGCGGTCTTTGGCACGGGGAACGCTTGCGGCGATCTGTCCGGGCAGGAGGAGGGCCGGGTCTATTCCGGCGGCGGCCTGATGTACGGCGGCTTTGTCCTGCCCCGGCTGTACGGCGACTGCCCCAGCATCCAGATCTATCTGGAGAGGGCAGCGAAATGAGCGGCCTGAAGGAAAAGGTGAGGGCGGAGTGGAGCAAGCTCTGTGCTCTCCCGCCGAAGGAGCGGCCGGGCTACCTCTGGATGTACTACAAGCTGTGGATCATCGCCATCGTGGCGGTGGTGGGCTTTGCCGTCACCATGACCTGGCACGCCGTCACCACCCCCTCGGAGACCTGGTTTTTCGCCTGCTTTGCCAATGTGACGGAGGACCTGGGGGAGGGCTCTGACCTGTATAACGGCTTTGCTGACTATGCCGGATATGACCTGACCCAGGGACAGCTCCTGTTTGAGGATGAGATCTACTGCAACCCCGCCTCCGCCTCCACCACCGGCAGCGCCTATTATGAAATGCTGATCGCCTACCTGGACGGGGGGACCCTGGATGTGCTGGTGATGAATACCGACGACCTGCTGGCGGTGGGGGAGAGCGGGCGGCTCATGAGCCTGTCCGATGAGCGGGTGTCCGACCTGCTGGAGACGTACTCGGACCGCATTTTGACGGTGGAGGCCGACCTGGAGGGGGACGGGACGCTGACGGAGGTGCCGGTGGGCATCGACCTCTCCGGCTCTCTGCTGAGCGAATATTACGGCGGGGACTGCGCTCTGGGCATCTCCGCCAACGCGCCCCATACGAACCAGATCGCCCTGTTCCTCCGTTACCTGTTTTCCTGATGAAAGGAGGAGCTTTTCGTGAGATTTTTACGCGGCCTTCTGGACAATGACAGCGTTTTCGGCCAGCTCATGACCCGGTGCGGCATCCTCATCGCCGCGAACCTGCTGTTCGTCCTCTCTCTGCTGCCGGTGGTGACGGCGGGGGCGGGGTATGCCGCCCTGTATTTCACCCTGCTGACCTGTCTGCGGGAGCAGACCTGCAACCCCTTCACCACCTTCTGGAAGGGGTTCAAGAGCAATTTCAAACAGGGGACCCTCTGCTTCCTGGCGCTGCTGGCCCTGGGGGCGGTCCTGTGGCTGGAGATCGGCTGGTGCGACCAGTTCGAGGGGGCGATGGCCCTGTTCCGGTATCCCCTCATGGCCATGGGCATCGCCGTTATTGTCCTGGCCTGCTATCTGTTCCCGGTGATGGCGGCCTTCCGGGTGAATTTCAAACAGCTTTTGATGGACTCGGTGTACTTCGCCGTCAAGCGGCCGGTCACCACCGTCGGCATGCTCATCGCCAATATCGTCCCCATGGCGGTGACCTATCTGGACCGGGGGAACCTGCCCACCTACGCCTTTCTGTGGGTGCTGTGCGGCTTTGCCGTTATCACCATGTTCAACGCCAGCATGCTGCTGAAATCCTTCGCCCCTTATCTGGAACAAAAAGAAAAAGAGGCGTCCGCCCCCGGCGAGGGCCATGTGCAGACGGAGCAGGAAGTCCTCTCCGACATGGAAAAGCTGGGGATGTGAGGCCTCCAAACAGGAGGAATCGTCAATGACCGAGGAGTTTCAGACCCGGCTCGCAGGCCGATATGACGAGCTGCGACAGCTCTACTGCGCCCTGTATCCGGGACAGGAGGATACCCTGGATGCCCTTCTGTCCGCCATGGAGGGGATGTACCGGGCCAGACCGGACGACCTGAAGCGGTTCGACCGGCAGCGGGAGGCGGAACCGGACTGGTACCGCAGCCGGGAGCGTCTGGGGATGATGCTCTACGTCAGGCCCTTTGCCGGGAACCTGAACGGCGTCCGGGACAGGCTGGACTATCTCCAGGAGTGCGGGGTGAACTACCTCCATCTGATGCCCCTGCTGGAAAGCCCCAGGGGCCGGAGCGACGGGGGCTACGCCGTCTCCGACTTCCGGCGGGTGCAGCCGGAGCTGGGGACGATGGACGATTTGGAAGAGCTGACCGGGGACTGCCGTCGCCGGGGCATCTCCGTCTGCCTGGATTTTGTGATGAACCACACCAGCGAGGATCACGAGTGGGCCCGCCGGGCCAGAGCGGGAGAGCGGGAGTATCAGGAGCGGTATTTCTTCTATGACAGCTGGGACGTCCCCAACCTGTACGAGCAGACGGTGCCCCAGGTGTTCCCCACCGACGCCCCCGGCAACTTCACCTGGCAGGAGGAGCTGGGGAAGGTGGTCATGACCACCTTCTACCCCTATCAGTGGGACCTGAACTACGCCAACCCGACCGTGTTCCGGGAGATGACGGAAAACCTGCTGTTTCTCACCAACCGGGGCATCGACGTGATACGGCTGGACGCCGTCCCCTACATCTGGAAGCAGCTGGGCACCAACTGCCGGAATCTGCCCCAGGTACATACCCTGGTGCGGATGCTGCGCATCGTCACCGAGATCGTCTGCCCCGGGGTGCTGCTGCTGGGGGAGGTGGTCATGGAGCCCGCCCTGGTGGCCCCCTACTTCGGCACGCCGGAGCGGCCGGAGTGCCATATGCTCTACAACGTGACCGCCATGTGTACCACCTGGCACACGGCGGCCACCCATGACGTGCGGCTCCTGCGGCACCAGCTGAACCAGGTGGCGGCCCTCCCCAAGGGCTATACCTTCCAGAATTATCTCCGCTGCCACGACGACATCGGCTGGGGGCTGGATTACCCCTTCCTGTCTCAGTTCGGCATGGGAGAGGTGCCTCACAAGCGGTTTTTGAACGACTATTTCACCGGAAAGCTGCCCTACGGGGCCAGCCGGGGAACGCTGTACAACGACGACGAGCGGCTGGGGGACGCCCGGCTCTGCGGCACTACCGCCTCCCTCTGCGGCCTGGAGACGGCGCTGGAGACGGGGAGCGCAGCCATGACGGAGCAGGCGCTGGCGCTTGATCTGATGCTCCACGCCTGTATGCTGTCCCAGAGCGGCATCCCGGTGCTCTATGCCGGGGACGAGGTGGGCCAGCGCAACGACTGGGGCTATCTGGACGACCCGGAAAAGGCCAGTGACAGCCGTTATCTCCACCGGGGTGACTTCCGCTGGGAGGAGGCGGAGCGGCGGAACGAGCCGGACACCGTCCAGGGGCGGCTGTTCCGGGGCCTGCGGCAGCTGGAGACAGTGCGCCAGTCTGCCCCCGTCTTTGACGCCGACGCGAACTTCTGGACGGCAGATGTGGGCAACCATACAGTGCTGGCCCTGGGCCGGTACAAAAACGGGGAGAAGCTCTACGGCCTGTACAACTTCAGCCCGGAGCCGCAAAAGGCGTGGCTGGACGAGGCGGGGGCCTATACCGACCTGCTGGGGCAGCGGCAGGTGGACAACCCCGGCGTTCTGACCCTGGGCGGGTATGAGTTCCTGTGGCTGATGAAACGGGTGTGATTTTGCATCAAATGGGGGATACGGTATGAGATATGACGTGACGGCCATCGGGGAGCTGCTCATCGACTTTGCCTGTGTCAGCACGGACGGGGCGGGCTACCCCACCCTGGCGGCCCATCCCGGGGGAGCGCCGGGCAATCTGCTGGCGGCCCTCACCGCCTACGGCTGTCAGACGGCCCTGCTGGGCAAGGTGGGAGCGGACGCCTTCGGCGATCTGCTGCTGGATACCCTGGCCCGGGTGGGCATCGAGACGGCGGGCATCGTGTCCGACCCGGACTGCTTCACCACCCTGGCCTTCGTCACCCTGGACAACGACGGGAACCGGACGTTCAGCTTCGCCCGGAAGCCCGGGGCGGACACCCGGCTGCGGGACGCAGAGCTGAACCTGCAATTGATCGACGACTGCCGGGACTTCCACTTCGGTACCCTGAGCCTCACGGACGAGCCGATACGCACCGCCACCCAAAGGGCGGTGGCCTACGCCCGGGAGCGGGGCAGGCTGATCTCCTTTGACCCCAATCTCCGCAAGCCCCTGTGGAAGGATCTGGACGAGGCGAAACGGCAAATGCTGTGGGGCGCGTCCCAGGCGGACATCGTCAAGATCAGCGACGAGGAGGTGGACTTTCTCTGGGGCTGTACCCCCGAGGAGGGGGCGGAACGGCTGCTGAGAGACTGCGGGGCAAAGCTGGCCTTCGTCACCCTGGGGCCGAAGGGCTGTTATTTCTCCAATGGGAGCGCCTCCGGCCGGGTGGACACCCCCTCCGGCATCCGCCCGGTGGACACCACCGGCGCAGGGGACATCTTCGGCGGCAGCGTGCTCAGCCGCATCCTGAAAACGGAGAAGGCTCCGGAGGAGCTGGCCGAAGAGGAGCTGCGGCAGGCGACATGCTTTGCCTGCTGTGCGGCCAGTCTCTCCACCCAGCGATACGGCGGCATCTCCGGCGTCGTACCGGAGGCAGAGGTGTGGGCTGCGGTTCATCGGATGTGAAGAAACATCATATAACGCTGTTGTGCTGTCAGGCCGCTTTTGGCGGCCTGACAGCTTTTCCTGCCTGTTTTGAAAAAGACAATGAAATTATCCTTGACGGTAAGGGCGAAAGGCTTTAAAATAAGAAAAATAGGACACATCTGCGCTTGGAAAATGCTGGGGCCAGCGGGGACACGATACCTGTGAGCCGCAGCAGGAGAGGAGGACAGGCGAGGCATGATTCGGATCGCTGTAGTAGAGGACGACCCTATCTACACCACCCAACTAAAGGACTATCTGGCCCGGTATGAGAAGTCCACCGGAGAAAAGCTGGTCGTCACCTGCTTCTCCGACGGGGATGAGATCGCCGTGGGCTATAAGGCGGAATACGACATCATTCTGCTGGACATCGAGATGGGCTTTATGGACGGCATGACAGCGGCGGAGGAGATCCGAAAGCTGGATACCGAGGTGGTCATCATCTTTATCACCAATATGCCCCAGTACGCCATCAAGGGCTACGCTGTGGATGCGCTGGACTATGTGCTCAAGCCCATCTCCTACTACGCGTTTTCTCAGCGCATCGACCGGGCCGTGGCCCGGATGCAGCGCCGGAGCCGCCAGTACCTCTACGTGAGCGGGAAGAACGGTGTTCAGAAGCTGGAGATGTCCCGTATCTGCTATGTGGAGGTGGACGGCCACAGGCTGACCTACCATACCCTGGACGGGAATGTGACCACCTCCGGAGCCATGAAGGATGTGGAGAACAGCGTGGACAAAAAGATGTTCTTCCGGTGCAACAAGGGCTATCTGGTCAACCTGGAGCAGGTAGACGCCATCCAGGGGGACAATGCCGTAATCAACGGGGAGGAGATCCAGATTAGCCGCTCTAAGAAAAAGGCGTTTCTGGACGCCCTGAACGACTACGTCAACGAGGTCGGCAAATGACAGGGATAGAGCAAAACATTCCCTTCTACTGGACGGCCCTGGCCCACTGGGTGGCGGGACTGCTCTATGTGACCCTCCTGCCCAGGCGACTGGAGGGCTGGCGGTTCTGGACGGCCTCCGTTGTGCAGCTGGCGCTCCAGATGGGCTATATGGCGCTCATCGTCGATTTGACCGGCGTGGCGTTCAACCTGGGTATGATCGGTATGGCGGCGCTGACCGCCCTGCCCTTCGCCGTGCTCAATCAGACCTGGTGGGAGAACCGCATCTATTACTGCGCCCGGGCCTTCATCCTGGGGGCCTTTATGTGCTCTCTGGGCTGGCAACTGTATGCCTATTTTGAGGATCTGATTCCGACGCTGGATTCGCTGGCATGGGAGGTCGCCTTTATGCTGCCTGTCTGCGCCGCCGTCGTTGTTGTCATGAGCTGCCTGGAACGAAGCCACCGGGAGGTGGATCGGGAGATGGAGGTGACGCCCACGGCCTGCGGCATCGCCGTGCTCATCGCCCTGTTCATCTATATTTTCAGCAGCCTCAGCTTTTCCAGCACGGAGACGCCCTTCAGCGGGGCCACCTACGCCGAGGCGTTCAACATCCGCACCATTGTCTACCTGGGAGGGGTGGCCATCCTCTACGGATTGCATTTGCAGCTCTGCGACGCCCACGCCCGAACGGAGGTCACGGCGCTGCAAAATATGCTGGATATGCAGTATGCCAACTACCGCCTCAGCCAGGAGTCGGTGGATCTGGTGAACCAGAAGTACCACGACCTGAAGCACCAGATCGCCATCCTCCGGGCGGAGGTGGGCACGGGACAGAAGCTGGAATACCTGGATCAGATGGAGCAGGAGATCAAGGCTTATGAAGCCCAGAACAAGACGGGCAACGAGGTGCTGGATACCATCCTGACAGGAAAGAGCGTCTACTGCCAGAACCACGGCATCGAGCTCACCTGTGTGGCCGACGGCAAGGCCCTGGACTTTATGGACGTGATGGATCTCAGCGCCCTGTTCGGCAATGCTCTGGACAACGCCATCGAGAGCGTGAGCAAGCTCTCCGACCCGGAGCAGCGGCTGATCCACCTGTCGGTGGCGGTGCAGAAGGGCTTTCTCCGCATCCGGGTGGAAAACCGGTGCGACGAGGGATTCACGGTGAAAAAGGGTTTGCCCCTGACCACAAAAAAGGACACCCGGCTCCACGGCTACGGCCTGAAAAGCATCTGTCGGACGGCGGAGAAGTACGGCGGCTCCGCCACCGTCAGCGCCTCCGACGGCTGGTTCGAGCTGCGCATCCTCATCCCGCTGGGGGGAGAGAAAACAAAGGTGAAATAGTGCGCTGCCCGGGAAACGGGTAGCCTCCAGCTATGTGCCAGTCCCTTCCTGTAAGGGACTGGCATTTTGCTAAAGTTTTGACGGTTCATTTTGGACAGTTTGCCCAAAACGATTTTCGGATTATGCACCAAAATCAACGGATTGTGCAGTTTAAGTGGACGATTTGTAAAAAGCGTTGTATAATGTGTGCAAGCAAACGGGGGAGGATGCTCACCCCCAAAATGGCTGCTGCACACAGGAAAAGGAGGAACTTATGTTAACTATCAGCAGATTCACCGTGGAGAACCTGACGAAAGGCTGTGTCACCGACGAGGCGCAGCCCCGGTTTGCCTTCGCCCTGGACAGCGATGGCAGCAACGTCACCCTGAAAGAGGCCGTCCTGAAGGTGGGGGACTGGAAGACCACAACGGACAGCCAGATCGGTATCCATTACGCCGGCCCTGCCCTGAAGCCCTTCACCGTCTATCCTGCAGAGCTGACGGTCACGGCCAGCACCGGAGAGAAGGCTACCGCTGCCCTCACCTTTGAGACCGGCCGCATGGGCACCCCCTGGAAGGGGGAGTGGATCAGCGACCCCGGCTACTCCTTCACCGAGGAAAAGGTGTCTCCCACCCCCATGACCTTCCGCAAGGTCTTCCAGGGCAAGGGAAAGATCGCCTCCGCCAAAATCTACGCCACCGCCATGGGCATCTACGAGCTGACCATCAACGGCAAGAAGGTGGGCGACCAGTACTTTGCCCCCGGCTTTACCTCCTACAAGACCCATCTCCAGTATCAGACCTATGACGTCACCGATATGCTCACCGGCAACGACACCATCCAGGCGGATGTGGGCGGCGGCTGGGCCGTGGGCTCCTTCGTCTTTACCCGGAAGAACCGGATCACCGCCGACCGGCAGGCCCTGCTCCTGGAGCTGCGGGTCACCTACGCCGACGGCAGCCAGGAGGTGGTGGGCACCGACAGCAGCTGGGAGGTCACGGAGGACGGCAATTACCGCATGACCGACATCTACGACGGCGAGACCTACGACGCCACCGTGGATCTGCGCAAGGCCACCTGGCGCAAGGCCGCCAAGGAGACCCTGCGGGTGAACCCCGACATCATGGCGGACTACGGCGCGCCGGTTCGGGCCCATGAGGAGCTCAAGCCTGTCTCCTGCAACAAGCTGCCCTCCGGCGAGCTGATTTACGACTTCGGCCAGAACTTCGCCGGTGTGGTCAAGTTCACCGTAAACGGCAAAAAGGGCCAGGTCATCACCATCAAGCACGCCGAGATTTTGAATCCGGACGGCACCCTGAACGTGGCCTTCCTTCGCACCGCCAAGGCCACCGCCACCTATACCTGCGTGGACGGCGTACAGACCTACTCCCCCCGGATGACCTATATGGGCTTCCAGTACATCAGCGTGGAGGGCGTGGATCAGGACAAGATCGACATTTCCGCTCTGGCCCTGTACTCCGATGTGGAGGCTACCGGCAGCTTCTCCTGCTCCAACGATATGCTCAACCGCCTCCAGAAGAATATCGAGTGGGGCGCAAAGTCCAACTTCATGGACATCCCCACCGACTGCCCCCAGCGGGACGAGCGGATGGGCTGGACGGGCGACATCGCCGTGTTTGCCCCCACCGGATGCTATAACTTCGACATCAGCCGGTTCCTGGAGAAGTGGCTGCTGGACGTGAAGGTGGAGCAGCTGCCCAGCGGCGGCATCCCCAACACCGTCCCCGCCCAGGGCTACGGCTTCCCGGCCACCATGCCCAATATGGCGGTGGCCTGGTGGGACGACGCCTGTATCCTGGTGCCCTGGGCGGAGTACCAGGCCCGGGGCGACGTGGAGCTGCTGCGGAAGATGTACCCCTCCATGAAGAAATATGTGAAGGCCAGTAAGTTCTGGTGCAGCTTCGGCTTCGGCAAGAACCGGTACATCTGGAACGTGCCCGGCGTGCTGGCCTTTGGCGACTGGATCGCCCCGGACGTGCCCCAGATGAGCCAGTGGCAGGCCCGGGTCAAGTGGACGGGCACCGCCTCCCTCCGCAACACCAGCGACATCGTCGCCAAGGTGGCGGAGATCCTGGGGGAGAAGGAGGACGCCGCCTACTACCGTGACCTGAGCGACAAGACGGCGGATGCCTATTGCTCCGTCCTCACCGACGGCAACGGCAAGCTGCTGGAGGAGTTCCAGACCGCCTACGTCCTGCCCATCTACCTGAATATGTTCCCCGACAAGGCCACTCAGGACAAGGCTACCGAGAATCTGGTGGCCCTGGTGGAGAAGAACGACTACTGCATCGGCACCGGCTTCCCCGGTACCCCCTATATCCTCTTTGCCCTGGCGGACAACGGCCGGGCGGACGTGGCCTACAAGATGCTGATGAACACCAAGTGCCCCTCCTGGCTGTACGAGGTCAAGATGGGAGCCACCACCATCTGGGAGCGGTGGGACGGCCTGGACGAGAACGGCCAGTGCCCCATCGGAGACGACGGCACCGACATGATGATCTCCTATAACCACTACGCCAGCGGCGCTGTGGGCGACTTCCTCTATCGCCGTGTGGCGGGCATCGAGACCACGGAGCCGGGCTACAAGTCCTTCCGGGTGAAGCCCATCCTGGGCGGCGACCTGACCTGGGCCAAGGGCTCTGTCCGCACCCCCTACGGCGTGGCTGCCTCCGAGTGGAAGCTGGAAAAGGGACTGTTCACCATTACCGTCACCGTCCCCGTGGGCACCACCTGCCAGCTGGTGCTCCCCGACGGCACCGAAAAGACCCTGGGCAGCGGCAGCTACACCTGCTCCTGCAAGGCATAATCAACGTTTATCTCCTCATCAGAGGTAAAGCTGGGAGAGCCCCACGGCGCTTCCAAACAAATCCGGAGCCTCTGCTCCAGAGGCCGGAGTGCACCCGGCCTCTGGAGTCCCCGGCTCCCAGAAAACAGAAAGGAAATGAAGCAAGATGAGCAAAAACGAAAAGGGTGGCTTCTGGAGCACGCCTCTGACAAGCACCGCCATTAAGACCGACAGGGTAAAAATGCCCGAGATGCTGCTGGGCTACCTGGTCGGCCCCTTTGGCGCTCTGCTGTCCTCCGGTATCTTCACCAGCTTCCTGAACAAGTACTTCACCGACGTCCTCCTGCTGGACACCAGCTTCCTGTCCATCCTCCAGGTGGTCTCCACCATCCTCATCGTGGCGGCCAACCTGATCGTGGGCCAGCTGATCGAGCGCACCCACTGCCTGGCCGGTAAGGCCCGTCCCTGGGTGCTGCTGTCCGCTCTGACCCTGTCCATCGGCAGCCTGCTCATGTTCATCGTCCCCTTCGAGAGCGAGATTGCCAAGATGGTCTGGATCGCCATCGCCTACAACCTGTACTATGCGGTGGCCTACCCCATCTACAACACCGCCAACTCCACTATGATCGCTGTCTCCACCCGGAACAGCCAGGATCGCGGTGCTCTGGCCTCCTTCACCAACATTGCCGGTCTGGGCGTCATGGGCGTGGGCTCCATGATCTTCCCCATCCTGGTGTCCAACGTCATGGGCAACGACCAGAACATGTGGTTCCTGGTCATGCTGGCCATCGCCATCTTCTCTGCTCTGACCATCTTCCTGCAGTACAAGTTCACCCGTGAGCGTGTCACCGAGGAGAGCATGACCGAGGGCGAGGAGCAGAAGAACTCCGCACCTCCTCTGGGTGAGCAGCTCAAGGCCGTCACCAGCGAGAAGTGGTGGTGGATCATCATCCTGTTCTACCTGGTGTTCCAGTGGTCCGGCGCCATCAAGAACGGCTCCATGAGCTATTTCTGCCAGTGGGTGGTGGACGCCACCCCGCTGGGCGGCGACTGGGGCGTGGCCCAGACGCTGCTGAGCATTATGGGCGCTATCCCCATGGCTGTGGCCGCTGTCTTCGTGGTTCCCCTGGCCAATAAGTTCGGCAAGGCCAAGGTGGTCTTTGTGGGCCAGATCGTGGGCGTCGTCGGCGGCATCATCGCCGGACTGGGCGGCACCAACATCGTCCTCGTGGCCATCGGCGTGTCCATTAAGTGCCTGGGCTCCTCTCCTGCCTGCTACCTGATCCTGGCTATGCTGGCCGACGTCATCGACCACATCGAGTTCAAGAGCGGCATCCGTACCGACGGCCTGACCATGAGCATTTACAGCTCCCTGATGGTGGCCGCTACTCCCATTATGAACGCTGTGTTTATGGCTCTGCTGGGCTCTGGCTATGACGCCACTGCCACCGCTCAGACCGCCGCCACCCAGTCTACCATCGGCATCAGCTACATCTGGATCGAGACTGTGGCCTATGCCGTCTGCGCCGTGCTGATCGCCATGTTCACCGTGGAGAAGAACCTCCCCGAGGAGCAGGCTGCCATCGCCGCCCGCAAGAAGGGCTGATACATCCCCCTTTGTGAAGCATTGCCGTCCCCCGAACCGAAATCGGGAGACTGGGACGGGGGACGGCGTGTGGATAAAAATCATATCATACAGGAGGTAAGACATGAAAAACAAGAAGCGTGCCGGTCAGCGCCGCTGGCGTGGCCTGACGGCACTGACAGCATCCCTGCTGGCCCTGTGTGTGGCCATGTCCCCCATTGTGGAGACCTACCGCACCAACCTGGACAGTCTGCTGGGCACCAGCAGCACTATGGTCGTCTCTGACGACGAGGACACGTCCGAACTGTACAGCTATACATCCGACTACTCCACCACCACCGAGCTGGTGCAGGCCATTGCTGACCTGGGCGAGCAGATGAGCGAGGAGGGCAGCGTTCTTCTGAAGAACGAGAATAACGCCCTGCCCCTGACCGAGGAAGAGACCCAGAAAATCTCCCTGTTGGGTTTCTCCAGCTATTATCCGGTCATGGGCGGCGATATGGGCTCCAGCCTCACTGAAAACGAGGGCACGGATGCGGATACCGTGGACTTTGTTGAGGCGCTGGAGGCCAAGGGCTTCTCCATCAACGCCGATCTCCAGGACCTGTACAGCTCCCTGGAGTCCAGCTTTGTCACCGAGGTGGAGAGCTGGGGCAGCACCATCACCTATACCCACATCACCACCCCCTCCACCGACGGCTACTTCACCAGCAAGGAGCCCTCTCAGGCGGATATGTCCGCCGCTGACGCCGACTGGCAGAGTAGCATGGACGAGTACAACGTGATGATCATCACCATCGCCCGCTCCGCCAGTGAGAACGGCACCTATCTCCCCGGCGAGGACGGCGTGGACCCCTCCCAGGATCTGAACCAGACCGACGCCCTGGGCCTGTCTGACGACGAGCGCGACCTGATCAGCGCTGCTGTCGAGGCCAAGGAGTCCAACGGCGGCAAGGTCATCGTCATCCTGAACAACGCCAGCGCCATGGAGATCGAGGAGATCGCCGAGAACGACGGCGTGGACGCCATCCTCCAGGTGGGCCTCCCCGGCGGCTACGGCTTCTACGGCGTGGCTGACATCCTCTCCGGCGACGCCAACCCCTCCGGTCATCTGAGCGACACCTATGCGGTGGACAACGCCAGCGCTCCCTCCGCTCAGAACTTTGGCAGCTTCTCCTGGACGAACGCCAACTCTGACTACTCCATCAACTCTGCCCAGGTGGAGGCCGAGGGCATCTACATCGGCTACAAGTACTATGAGACCCGTTACATGGACACCGTCCTGGGCCAGGGCAACGCTTCCTCCACCACCGGCAGCCACGACGGTTCCGAGTGGAGCTATGATAACGAGGTGACCTACGCCTTTGGCTATGGCCTGAGCTACACCACCTTCGAGCAGACCCTGGACAGCCTGGAAGTGGATCTGGAGAACCAGACCGTCACCGCTACCGTCACCGTCACCAACACCGGCGACGTGGCCGGCAAGGACGTGGTTCAGCTCTATGTCTCCACTCCCTACACCGATTACGACATCGCAAACGGCGTGGAGAAGGCGGGCGTGCAGCTGCTGGACTATGAGAAGACCTCCGAGCTGGGCGCTGGCGAGAGCGAGACCGTGACCATCACTGCCGATATGCAGTACATGGCCTCCTGGGACTCCACTTCTGACAACGCCGCAGGCACCTCCGGCTGCTACATCCTGGACGCCGGCGACTACTACTTCACCATCGGCAACGGCGCTCATGAGGCTGCCAACAACGTCCTGGCCGCTCAGGGCTACACCACCGCCGACGGCATGACCGAGGACGGCGACAGCGCCAAGGTCGGCACCTGGACCCTGGACGCCCTGGACAACACCACCTTTGCCACCACCAAGAACGGCACCGCTGTGGAGAACCAGCTGGAGGACATGGACCTCAACTACTGGATGGAGGGCACCGTGACCTACCTGACCCGGAACGACTGGGACGGCACCTTCCCCATCACCTATGAGAACCTGACCGCCACAGACGAGATGCTGGACGTCATGGACAACGACAACTATGAGATCACCGCCAACGGCGACGCCTCCTCCGTCATCTTCGGAGAGGACAACGGCCTGACCCTGGCAGACCTCAAGGGCGTCACCGATATCGAGGACGAGAGCTGGACCTTGCTGATGAACCAGATCACTCTGGAGGACTGCATGATCCGCACCGGCTTCGGCGGCACCAGCACCAAGGCCATCGACTCCATCGGCTCCCCCGAGGTCATCCAGAACGATGGCCCCAACGGCATCAACTCCTACACCCTCGGCACCTATGCCTCCTCCGAGGACTCCGGCGACCCCTACTATGTCACCGAGGACGACCCCAACTACAACTACACCGCTGGCGTCATGGCCAACGAGACCGTCATCGGCTCCACCTTCAGCAAGGAGCTGGCGCAGGCCTACGGCGAGGTCATGGGCAACTACTCCCTGTGGTCCAACCTGACCATCTGGTGGGGTGTCGGTTGTAACATCCATCGCTCCCCCTACAACGCCCGGAACCACGAGTATTACTCTGAGGACTCTGTCCTGACCGCCTTCCAGGCTGCCGCTACCGTCTCCGGCGCTTTGGAGTATGGCTGCCTGGCCGCTCCCAAGCACTTTGCCTACAACGACACCGAGATCAACCGTTCCGGTGTGGCCGTATTCGCCACCGAGCAGGCTGCCCGCGAGAACGAGCTGCGTTGCTTCCAGTCCGCTGTGGAGGACGCCGGGTGCCTGGCTATGATGACCGCCTACAACCGGATCGGCTGCTACACCGACAACTCCCACACCGGCCTGATGATCAACATTCTCCGTGAGGAGTGGGGCTTCCAGGGCCTGATGAGCGAGGACTTCATCCAGACTGCAAACTATTCCACGCTGAAAGAGGCTGTCATCAACGGTATCACCATGACCTGCAACACCGGCGAGAGCACCATGGCTGCTGTCTCCGCTATGTGGGATTACTGGACGGTGGACAACGTCAGCGAGGACGAGACCCTGCTGACCGCCCTGAAGCAGGCCATGACCTGGCAGGCATATGCCATCGCCAACTCCAACGCCATGGACGGCTACTCCTCCACCTCCCACGTGGTCAGTGTCCGCACCTGGTATGACAACCTGCTCACCGGTCTGCAGATCGGCTTCGGCGTTCTGACCGTGGCCTGCGTGGTCATGTATGTCAGAGCCGCCCGCCGCAAGGAAAACTGAGAACGGAGGGACGAAAATCATGAAAAACAAATCTGCTGGCTTCCTTCTGACCATCATCACTCTGATCGTCGGAGCGGTCGGTCTGGTGGCCTACCTCATCAACACCAATACCTCTTACTTCAGAAGCTTGGGGGTCAGCCCCGTCGTGGCCGGCTGCGCCGGGGTCGCCGTTGTGGCCCTGCTGGTCTACCTGATCGTGGACGGCAAGAGCAACCAGACCTGGGCGGACATCCTGCCCGTGGCCTCCTCCGCTCTGCTGATGATCTCCGCCATTATGCTTGTCAGCGTCCGTGTGGCGGGCATCGCCTCCATCATGACCTTCGAGAGCAATGCCTCCAACATTTCTGACATGACCGGAGCCATCATTGCCATCGCCGTCCTGGTGGTCGCCGCCGTCCTGAGCATCATCTCCTCCTTCTTCGATGTGAGCAAGGAGTAATCGGTTCCCATCCACCTCTGGGCCGGGCGGCGTGCCGCCGTCCGGCCCACAGCGAAAGCAATCGTTCCCTGCACAACTGCACACAAAACAGACTGCCGCAGGCCCCCGCCTGCGGCAGTTTGAGTATGTGGAAACGATAGGATCTCCCCAAATTTGAAAGTTTTCCTGCGTTTCTCCTTGCCCCAAATGTCCGGCTATGTTAGAATGTGGAGGAAAGACGAGAGAAAGGCGGGAGTATCGATGCAATACCATCTTGCCATTGACATTGGCGCCTCCCAGGGACGGCACATTCTGGGCCATGTCGAGGACGGCCGCATGGTACTGGAGGAGGTCTATCGTTTTGAGAACCGGCAGGTGCGCCGCCGGGGACACGACTGCTGGAACCTGGAGGCCCTGTGGGAGAACATCCTGGCGGGGATGCGGGCCTGCTATCGGCTGGGGAAAATTCCATCTACCCTGGGCATCGACACCTGGGCGGTGGATTTTGTCCTGCTGGATCGGGACGGCGGGCTCATCGGCGACGCCGTGGCCTACCGGGACAGGCGCACCCAGGGGATGCGGGAGCAGCTGGAGGAGGACGTGCCCTTTGACTGGCTCTACAGCCGCACAGGGATTCAGTATCAGCCCTTTAACACCATCTATCAGCTGGCCGCCCTGACACAGGAGCGGCCGGAGGAGCTGGATCGGGCGGCCCACTTCCTCATGCTGCCGGAATATTTCAACTACCTGCTCACCGGCGTCATCCGCAACGAGTACACTAACGCCACCTCCACCGCCCTGGTCAACGCCAGAACCCGGAACTGGGACGAGGAGGTGCTCATCCGGATGGGGCTGCCCTTCGACCTGTTCGGGCCTCTGTCCATGCCGGGGACGATTTTGGGGGGATTGAAGGAGAGCGTCCAGGCCCGGGTGGGCTATAACTGCCAGGTCATCCTCCCTGCCACCCACGACACCGGCTCTGCATTTCTGGCGGTTCCTGCCCGGGACGACGAGGCGGTGTTCCTCTCCAGCGACACCTGGTCCCTGCTGGGGGTGGAGCTGCACAAGGCTATCACCACCCCGGAGAGCCAGGCGGAGAACTTCACCAACGAGGGGGGCGCCTGGCGGCGGTTCCGCTTCCTGAAAAACATCATGGGTCTGTGGATGGTGGAGTGCATCTACCGGGAGCTCAATGGCATCTCCTACGTGGAGGGGGAGCGGCGAAGCCGGACGGCCGGGACAGACCAGAATCTGTGGACCTTCGAGGCGCTGGCGGAGGCTGCCCGGGAGGCGGCGGATTTTCCCTCCACGGTGGACGTGAACGACCACTCCTTCCTGGCCCCGGAGAGTATGTTCCAGGCCATCCGGGACTTCTGCGAAAAGACTGGCCAGCAGCCCCCGGAGACGGTGGGGGAGACGATGCAGTGCATCTATCACAGCCTGGCCCTGTGCTACGCCGACGCCGTGGACTGCCTCTCGCGGCTGACGGGAAAGCGGTTCACCAGCATCAACATCGTGGGCGGCGGCAGTCAGGACGCCTATCTGAACGAGATGACCGCACGGGCCACCGGCCTGACCGTCTACGCCGGCCCGGTGGAGGGGGTCGCCATCGGCAATCTGCTGGTGCAGATGATGGTGACGGGAGATTACTCCTCCCTCTGGGAGGCCCGAAACGCCATCGGGGAGAGCTTCGACATTCAGGAGATCGTGCCGTGACCGGGGCATAGCCGGTCATGAATCAGAACGGAGGACACAGGCCATGAAAAGAGGGAGAATTCTGCCGCCCCTTTTCCTGGCCTGTGTCCTTTTGCTCACCTCCTGCGGCTCCGCCACGGCGGCCCGGGCCGCACTGACCTGCCCGGTGGTGCTGGAGGAGGGGGAGGGCTACACGGCGGAGAGCTACACCGCCGCCCCCCTCCGGGGGGAGGACGCCGTCTTTACCCTGACCCTGGCGGACGGCTACACCCTCGCCGGGACGGACTATGAGGATGCGGAGATCGACCAGTCCGGCCGCACCGTCACCCTGACCCTCCACAGCGTCTGTTACTCCACGACGGTGACCCTCTATCTGGAGCAGGAGGGGGAGACCGTGTACTACGACGCCAACGGGGGAGAGCGCCTGGACGGGGGCGACGCCTCCCAGCCGGTGGAGGTGGTCACGGCCACCACCCACCTCCGGTGGAACACCTCCACCGGCGTGGAGCTTTTTGAACGGGAGGGGTATACCCTCATCGGCTGGAACACCCGGGCGGACGGCTCCGGCACGGCGGTGGGCCTGGGGAGCCGGGCAGACCCGGCGGAGGGACTGACCCTCTACGCCCAGTGGAGCAGATGGACGGACGAGCGCTGCTTTACCTGGGAGGAGGCGGGAGACGGGGTGAAAATCACCGGCTACTCCGGCACGGACAGCGTCATCTCCGTCCCCGCCGAGCTGGACGGCCTGCCCGTCCGGTACATCGGGGAGGGGGCTTTTGCGGAGGCGGCGTGCGATACGGTGATCCTCCCCAACACCGTCCGGACGCTGGAGAGCGGGGCCTTTCGGGGCTGCACCCTGACCACCCTCTACCTCTCGGACAATATCACCACCCTCAACGACTACAGCTTCCAGGACTGCGACGATCTCCGGACCGTCCACCTGAACGCCGTGGAGGACCCGGTGTACAGCGGCACCTATTACGACACCTTTACCGACAAGTTTGACCGGCTGCTCACCCTGAGCGACCGCCAGAAAATCGTCCTGTTCTCCGGCTCCTCCACCCGGTTCGGCTACGACAGCGCCGCCATCGACCAGGCGTTTGAGGGCTATGAGGTGGTGAACATGGGGGTGTTCGCCTACACCAACGCCTACCCCCAATTCCTGCTGATTTTGGACTGCATGGGGGAGGGGGACATCCTCATCCACTCCCCGGAGTTTGATGCCGCCCAGCGGCAGTTCTGCACCACCAGCCGGATGGACGACACCTTTTTCAAACTGATCGAGTCCAACTACGACCTGCTGGCCCGGCTGGATCTCCGGGAGGTAGGGGGAACCTTCAGCGCCCTCTCCTCCTTCCTCTCCGGGCGGGAGGGGATGGAGGCGGGGAGCTACGCCCGCTCCGCCTCGGACTACGACGAGGACGGCAACCCGGTGGACGAGCCCAGCTACAACGAGTACGGGGACTACATCCTCTATCGCCCCAACGCCGACTCCGACGAGCCGGTCTACGGCCTGGCGGTGGACTACACCGTGAGATCCTTCCCCGTGGCCCAGTTCATCCAGCCCTTAAACGAGATGTATCAGCGGTTTCTGGACAAGGGCGTTCGGGTGTATTTCACCTACGCCCCCCGGAACAGCCTGGCCATCTCGGAGGACAGCACGGAGGAGGCCCGGGCGGAGCTGGACGCCTGGTTCCGGGAGAACCTGATCGTCCCGGTGCTCTCCGACATCGAGGAGTCCCTGTGGCCGGGGCGGTATCTCTATGGGACGGACAACCACCTCTCCACCGAGGGGGTGGCCATTCGCACGGAGCAGATCATCTCGGAGCTGAAGGAGCAGCTGGCAAAGGAGGGAGCGGAGTGAGCCTGTTACTGTCCCAGCCGGTGCTGCTGGCCCTGCTGGCGGGAGGCGTGGTGTGCGTTGTCCTCAGCGGCTTTCGTGTCCGCCCCCAATGGCTGTGGGCGCTGCTCACCGCCTTCTGTGGCGTGGCGATTCTGCTGGCCGGGTTGGTGCTGGGGGGTACCCTGGAGGAGCTGCTGCTCCCCCTGCTGGCCCTCGCCGCACTGAGCCTGCTGCCGCTGACGGGAGGGGGAGGCCGGGATGAACTTTAATACCCTGGAATTTCTGGTATTCTTCCCGGTGGTGCTGGCCCTCTACTGGCTGCTGCCCCACCGTTTCCGGCGGTGGCTGCTGCTGATAGCCAGCTACCTGTTCTACCTCTGGTGGAACCCGTGGACGGGATTTTTACTCCTGGGGACGACTCTCGTCTCCTGGCTGTCCGCCCGGGGCATCGAGCGCTCGAACAGCGCCGGGGGACGAAAGCTGTGGCTGGCGCTGGCCCTGGTGTGCTGCCTGGGCTGCCTGGGCGTGTTCAAATATGCCGGGTTCCTGACGGACACGGCGGGGAGCGTTGCCCGGCTGCTGGGGGGCGAGGGGTTTGACGTGACGGTGGACCTGGTATTGCCGGTGGGCATCTCCTTCTACACCTTCCAGACCCTGTCCTATGTGCTGGACGTGTACCGGGGGAAGATCAAGACGGAGCAGGACCTGGGCTACTACGCCCTCTTTGTCTCCTTTTTTCCACAGCTGGTGGCGGGGCCCATCGAGCGGCCCGACCATCTGCTCCCCCAGCTCAAGGTGCGGCACACCTTTCAGGCATCTGACCTGTACTGGGGCCTCTGCCTGCTGTGCCGGGGGTACTTCAAAAAGCTGGTGGTGGCGGACGGACTTTCCGCCCTGGTGGACAGCGTGTATGCCGTCCCCGGGGAGGCCTCCGGCCCGGCTATTGCTCTGGCCACCGTGGCCTTTGCGGTGCAGATCTACTGCGACTTCTCCGGCTACTCCGACATCGCCCAGGGGGCGGCCCGGATGTTGGGCATCCGGCTGATGGACAACTTCCGCCGTCCCTATGGGGCCAGATCCGTCCGGGAGTTCTGGCGGAGGTGGCACATCAGCCTGACCAGCTGGTTCACCGACTACCTCTACAAGCCTCTGGGGGGCAGCCGGAAGGGCCTGGCCCGGCAGTGCGTCAACATTCTGATCGTCTTTCTGGTCAGCGGCCTGTGGCACGGGGCGGACTGGACCTTTGTGGTCTGGGGCGGCTTTCTGGGCCTGTGCCAGGTGGCGGGGCTGCTGTGGCAGCGGGCGGGAGGGCCAGCTCTTCCGGACAACCGGCTCACCGGCCTGCTCCGGCAGGGCCGTACCTTCCTGCTGGTGACCTTTGCCTGGCTCTTTTTCCGGGCCGGCTCCCTGGAGGAGGCGGGGCTGCTGCTCCGGGGCCTGACCTCCGGCTGGGACAGCGCGGGGTGGCAGAGCGCCCTCTCCCTGATGGAGCTGACGGCGGACACTGTCCTCCGGGCGGTGCTGTCCGTCCTCTGCCTGTTCCTGCTGGAGCGGGCGGACTGGAGCCGGGGGACGGATGACACAGAGGGAGCCGTCTCCGCCGCTCAGGGGATATTCTTCCTGGTGAGTACCGTCACCGTGGCGTGGCTGGCGCTGCTGGCCGCCAACGGCGAAAACGCCTTTATCTACTTTCAGTTTTGACCATGAGACAGAGAAAAACCGTGAGAAACATCGTGGCGGTCACGATCATACTGCTGCTCCTGGCCCCCCTCTCCCTGCTGGCCTGGGGCTTCGGCCTGCCTTGCTGCTATGAGGAGACCTTCCTGGGGGAGCTGAAGGACAAGTGCGCCCTTTTGGAGGAGGAGACGGAGCAGCCCCGCATCATTCTGGTGGGAGGCAGCGCCGTGGCCTTCGGGGTGGACAGCGCCCTGATGGAGGAGCAGCTTCCGGGCTACACCGTGGTCAACTTCGGCATGTACGCCGCCCTGGGCACCACCGTCATGCTGGACCTGTCCCAGGAGAGCCTGCGGGAGGGGGACATCGTCATCCTCATTCCGGAGCAGCAGGAGCAGACCCTCTCCGACTACTTTGACGCCGCCATTCTGTGGCAGGGGCTGGACGGGGCCTTTGACCTGCTGGCCCGGCTGGACTCAGACCGCTGGGGACAGCTGGCGGGGACGTTCCCCGCCTTCGCCGCCCAAAAGCTGGCCTGGACGGTGACAGGAACCGGCCCGGAGCCGGAGGGGGTGTACACCCACGCCTCCTTCAACGGGTACGGGGACGTGGCCTCCGACCTGTGCGTGCAGAACGTCATGTCCGGCCTGTACGATGAGAACACCCCCATCTGCTTTGACAGCGACGCCCCCACGGAGGAGTTTATAGAGGCGGTGAACGACTACGCCGCCGCTGCGGAGGAGCAGGGGGCGACGGTGTGGTATCACTTCTGCCCCATGAACGCCCTGGCGGTGGAGGAGGGGGCGGACGTAGACGGCTGGACGGAGACGCTGCAAGCCCGGCTGAACATCCCGTTGGCGGGCGACCCCAACGACTGCATCCTGGAGGCGGAGTGGTTCTACGACACCAACTTCCACCTGAACGCCAGCGGAAAGACGGTGTACACCCGGCAGCTCATCCGGGACATCAAGGCCATGCTGGGGGACAGCAGCCCCACGGACATCGACCTTCCCGAGCAGCCCCAGGCGGCGTCTGCCGCCTTGACGGAGGGGGACGACAGCGACGCGGACTGCTTCCTCTATGAGAGCGACGGGGAGACGGTCACGGTCACCGGCCTCTCGGAGACGGGACGGAGCCGCGCCAGCCTGACCGTCCCCACCCAATGGGAGGGGCTGCCGGTGACGGCCATCGCCGCCTCCGCCTTTGCCGGGGAGACGGGGCTGACGGAGCTTGTCATTCAGGAGAACATCACCGCCATCGGCGACCTGGCCTTTGACGGCTGTACTGCCCTGGAGCGCATCGTGGTGGAAAATGACGACCCCTCCGCCTGCCGGGTGGGGCAGCAGCTGCTGGACGGCACAGACGCCAACGTCTACGTCAGCGCCGACGCCCTGTCCGACTACCGCACCAACTATTTCTGGTCGGTGTACGGCGTCAGGATTCAGGGAGAGTGAATGACACGGGTCAGTCTGTCAAAACGGCCTGCCTGCCCATGTCCGGCATTCAGCCGGAATATCAGGACACGTTCCCCGGCCCTCCGCCTCCGGATCGCCTATCAAGCCCATCCGTTCCCTGCACCTTCACGAGCTCACGACAAAAGCCTGCGTTCTCTTCCAAAAGAACGCAGGCTTTTTATCTGAATGAAAAGGAGCCGCCATATGTCCGGGGAACTCCGGCAGACCCTTTTCCCGGCTTACTTGCACTCCGACCCGATAAAGTAGGTGAAGCACATCTGATTGGAGGCCACCTCAGCCAGGTTGACGCAGCTGTTGCCCATGCGGTCGATGCAATGCAGGATTTGCATAAAGGGAACGGACAGCTTCTTCTTGCAAATGCCCTTGTTCACCCGCTGCATGTGCTCCTTCCGCATCTTAATATCCAGATCCAGCACCGTCTCCTTCTGCTCCAGGCTGCGCTGTAGCGGCTCCAGGGAGCCGCTGGCCAGGGCAGACATGGCGTCGGCATACATTCCCTCGATATAGGTCAGGCTCTGCTCCAGGTCGCTCATGGCCTCCTTGGAGTAGTGATATTTCTTCTCCTTCCGCTCCTGCATGGAGTCACCCAGCTCCACGGCCAGGCCGCCCATCCGCTCCACATCGCTGAGGACGTACAACAGCTGGGCCGTCTGGGACGCCTGCTGCTCCGTCAACACACCGGCAGAGAACAGCTCCGCCAGGTACTCGTTGATCTCCACATGGAGGGAGTTCAGCGCCTCGCCATAGGCCTTGACCTCCTGGAGAACCTCGGTGCTGCCGCTTCCGACGGATTCCTTCACATCCAGCAGCATGGTCTTTACCATGTCGCTGCAATGGAGCACCTCCTGGGCCACCAGACGGAGGGCCGCCGCAGGCTGGGCCATGACATTTTTATCCAGGAAGTTGGGCTTGGACAGGTCAGCCAGACCATCCTTGCCGTCCGGGATGATCTTTGTGACGATTTTCACCATCACGCCCAGCAGGAAGATCCAGATGATTGTCATGGTCAGGTTGAAGATGGTGTGGGCGTTGGCGATCTGGCGGGAGATGACCTCCACCTCGATCCCCTTGGGGGAGATGTACTGGATAAATGCCGCATAGGGCTTCACGAACCAGATGAACAGCAGCGCACCGGAGATGTTGAAGATGCTGTGGGCTACCGCCGTCCGCTTGGCGTCTCTGGACTGGCCCACGCTGGCCAGCAGAGCGGTGATGGTGGTGCCGATGTTGTCGCCCAGCAGGATGGGGATGGCTCCTGCCAGGCCCAGGATGCTGGTCACGCCGTCTGCGCCGGCCTGGGATGCGAAATTTTGCAGCACGGCGATGGTGGCGCTGCTGCTCTGTACCACCAGGGTCATCAGGGTGCCCACGGCCACACCCAGCACCGGGATGTCCGCCACCTGAGCGATCATGTCGGTGAACACCGGGCTGGAGGCCAGGGGCTTCATCACGTCGCCCATGGTCTCGATGCCCAGGAACAGCAGACCGAAGGCGAACACCGTCCGTCCAATGTTCTTCACCTTCTCGTTCTTGCTGATGAAGGACACGAGGAAGCCTGCGAATATGAACACGTAGATATAGTCCGTAATCTTAAAGGCGATGATCTGGGCGGTGATGGTGGTGCCGATGTTGGCGCCGAAGATGATGGAGATGGCCTGGGGCAGCGTCATCAGCCCTGCGCTGACGAAGCCGATGGCCATGACGGTGGTGGCGCTGCTGCTCTGCAGCACCGCTGTCACCAACGCTCCGGCCACCACTCCCATGAGCCGGTTCCGGGTCAGCAGACCCAAAATCTGCTTCATCCGCTCCCCGGCCGCCTTCTGGAGACATTCACTCATCAGGTTCATGCCGTAAATGAAGATGGCCAGTCCGCCGAACAGACCAAAAATAATTTGTAATGTGTCGTTCATCTCAGTCTTCCCTTTCTGTATTGATGGTGTTCCAGTCCGCAATCGTCCCGGTAAAGAGGCCGTATAGTTCCTCCAGCGTGACGGCGTCCAGGGGGTTCTCTCCGTTGACGATGACGGCGATGCCGTCCTCCGCAATGACCTCATAGTCCAGCAGCTCTGCCTCGTAGTCCTTCAGCTCACGGGAGGCTGCGCCAAAGTCACATTTGCCCTGCATGGCGTCGTTCAGGCCGGTGGTGGAATCGGAGGCCGTTACCTCGACCGTGGCGTTGGGGTTGAGCGTCATATACTCCGCCGCCAGCTCCTCCAGCAACGGGGCGGCAGAGGTGGAGCCGTGGATGGTGATGGTGCCGGACTGCTTCCCGGAGAGGAAGGTGGTGCTGTCCGCCACCGTCACATAGCCTTGGCCCACGATCGCCTGTCCCTTGCCCAGCACATAGGTCAGGAAGTCCTGCTCCAGCTCGCTGAGGCTGCCGCTCCAGGCCAGGCAGAAGGGTCGGCTCAGGGGATAGCTGCCCTTTTTCACGTTGTCTAGCGTGGCCTCCACGCCGTCCACCGCCAGGGCCTTCGCCCCGTCCAGGTTGCTCAATGCGCCCATGGAGACATAGCCCACCGCCGACGAATCGGAGGCGACGGCGTCGATCACCGCATCTGCGTCTGTGACCACCAGAGCCGTGTCCACAGTGGCGTCGGCGCTCTCGCCGTCTGTGCTCCCGTCAAAGCCTACCAGCTCCGCAAAGGCGCTCCGAGTGCCGGAGCCCTCCTCTCTGGAGACCACCTGAACTTCGCCCAGGTCGTCCAGGCCGTCCACCGCCGCCAGGCTGCCTCCCGCCGCCCCGCAGCCGCTCAGTATCAGCGCCAGGGCCAGAAGCAGCAGAAGGATTCGTTCCCGTTTCCGCATGTAGTTATCTACCTCTCTTTTTCAACTGATTGCAGTCGTTCTGTCCACAGCAGAAAGCTGTACAGCTTTATTGTACTGCCCACTGTGTAAGATGCGAAACCAGGCACCTGTAAAGTTCCGGTAAAATACGGCAGGATGTTGCCGGGAGAAAGGCAGAGATGAGAATAAAACGACCGGCTCTGCCTGACTCCGCTTGCCAGGCGCATTTTCCTCATCATCAATGGAAGGGGATAAGCTTTTATACATGTACATGCTGGGATGACTTGCAAAAAAGTGGGAGACGCTCAAAAAGAGCAACCAGCCCGCATCGTTGTGATGCGTGTCTGGCCGCTCTTTTACTGCGTTGCGGTTCATATGGTCGTTGGAACGATCAGGCGGGGCGTTCTCAAGGCGTGAAGCCCCGGCCTTTCCTCTACATCAATTCCTACAAGAGCACCTTATGATTCAAAAACGCTCCTGCGGCTCAAAAGAGCCACAGGAGCGTTTTTTCACAGGAAAGGGGAGGGGCGGCTTATTCCTCGACGAACAGGCTGCCTTCGTCTGCCTCATCGCCGGAGAGAGCGCCCTCGGCGATGGAGGAGAGGGCGTCCACCGGGACAGGCTGACGATCCTCGGCGATGGGATCCTCCGCCTTGTCGTCAGAGTCGTTGTCAGGGATAGGATCCTCCACCCGGAACTCGTCCAGGCCGGTGCCGGCGGGGATGAGCTTGCCGATGATGACGTTCTCCTTCAGGCCGCGGAGGTGATCCACCTTGCCGTAGATGGCGGCCTCGGTGAGTACCTTGGTGGTCTCCTGGAAGGAGGCGGCGGACAGGAAGGAGTCGGTGGCCAGGGATGCCTTGGTGATGCCCAGCAGCAGACGGGTGCTGGTGGGGAGCACCAGGGGAGTGCCGTCCTCATGGGTCTCACCGGCGTCGATCCGGGCCTGAACAGCGGCAACGGCGTCGTCAAAGGCGGTCAGGTTGATGGTGGAGCCGGAGAGCAGGTCGGAGTCGCCCGCCTCCTCCACACGCACCTTCCGCATCATCTGGCGGCAGATGACCTCGATGTGCTTGTCGTGGATGTCCACGCCCTGGCTGCGGTAGGGCTTGAGCACTTCCTTGACCAGGTACTCGTGGAGGGCGTGGATGCCCCGGATGCGGAGCACGTCCTGGGGATAGAGGGCGCCGGGCACCAGCTGGAAGCCCTTCTCCACATAGTCCCCATCCTTGACCAGGAGCTGAGCGTGAGGCAGCATATAGCTTACCACAGCGCCGTCGTCACCGGTGATGTCCACACTGGTAAGGGTGCCCTTGTTCACGTTGCCGATCTTCACATGGCCGCTGATCTCTGCCAGCTGGGCCATCTTCTTGGGCCGCCGGGCCTCGAACAGCTCCTCCACACGGGGAAGACCCTGGGTGATGTCGCCTCCGGCCACGCCGCCGGTGTGGAAGGTACGCATGGTCAGCTGGGTGCCGGGCTCGCCGATGGACTGGGCGGCGATGATACCCACCGCCTCGCCGATACCCACCCGCTCCTGGGTGGCCAGGTTCAGGCCGTAGCACTTGGAGCAGACGCCGCTGCGGGCCTGACAGGTGAGCACGCTGCGTACCTTGACCTCGTGGATGCCGTGGGCCTCCAGAGTCTTGGCGTCCGCCTCCATGAGGATGGTCTCGGTGTCGAACAGCACCTCGCCAGTCTCCGGGTCGGTGATGGGCTCGCAGGCGTAGCGGCCGTTGATGCGCTCGCCAAAGGTCTCAATGACCTGGCCGTTTTCAGAGATCTCGTAGACGCTGATGCCGTCGTCGGTCTGGCAGTCATCCTCCCGGACGATGACCTCCTGGGAGACGTCCACCAGACGGCGGGTCAGATAACCGGAGTCGGCGGTACGCAGGGCGGTGTCGGACATACCCTTTCGAGCGCCTCGGCTGGAGGTGAAGTATTCCAGAACGGAGAGGCCCTCGCGGTAGTTGGCCTTGACGGGAATTTCGATGGTCTTACCGGCGGTGTTGGCCAGCAGGCCGCGCATACCGGCCAGCTGACGGATCTGGGCCTGGGAGCCACGGGCGCCGGAGTCCGCCATCATGAAGATGGGGTTGTACTGATCCAGGTTGTCGGTCAGGGCCTTGGAGACGTCGGCAGTGGTCTTTTCCCACTCCTTGACCACCAGGCGATACCGCTCGTCGTTGGTCAGGAAGCCCCGGCGGTACTGGTTCTCGATCTTGACCACCAGCTTTTCCGTATCGGAGACCATCTGGTACTTGACAGGGGGGATGGTCATGTCATAGATGGAGACGGTCAGGGAGCCCACGGTGGAGTAGTGGTAGCCCTGGGCCTTGATGTCGTCCAGCATGGTGGCGGAGATGGCGAAGCCGTGCTTCTGGATGCAGGCCTTGATGAGCTTGCTCAGCAGCTTCTTGCCGCAGACCTCGTTGACCTCGGGGATGAGGGCGGTCTCCGGATTCGTCCGATCCACCAGCCCCAAATCCTGGGGCACCTTGGAGTTGAAGATCAGGCGACCAGCGGTGGTGCGCACCATCCGGGTAATCTCCTGGCCGTTGCAGATACCGGTGCGCCGCACCAGAATCGGCTCGTGGAGGGTGAGATCGTCGAAGTTCACCGGGTCGGACAGGTCGATGGTGCGCTCCCGCTCCTTGGGACGGTGGAGCATAGCCTCCTCATAGGCCAGCAGGGCCTCGTTGTCGTTGTAAAAGACCTTGTAGACCTCCACCGGCAGCTCGCCCTTTGCGGCGGCCTCGGCGGCCAGACCGGCTGTGGTGCGGATCCAGGGCTGATAGCGGCTGGTATCCGGGTCGCGGACCCAGACGGTGTCGTCGTACCGGACCTCGCCTGCGTCCAGCGCCCTGGCGGCGTCGGCGGCGGTCTCGTAGCTCCGGGCGGGGTCGTTGAGGGGGTCCTTCTCATAGGTCAGGTAGTAGGAGCCCAGCACCATGTCCTGGGTGGGAACGGTGACGGGGCCGCCGTCCTGGGGCCGCAGGAGGTTGTTGGCGGAGAGCATCAGGATGCGGGCCTCTGCCTGGGCCTCGGCGGACAGGGGAACGTGGACGGCCATCTGGTCGCCGTCAAAGTCGGCATTGAAGGGGGTGCAGACCAGGGGATGGAGCTTGATGGCCCGGCCCTCTACCAGCACCGGCTCAAAGGCCTGGATAGACAGGCGGTGCAGGGTGGGAGCCCGGTTGAGCATGACCGGGTGATCCTTGATGACGAAGTCCAGGGCATCCCAGACCTCCGGACGGCCCTTGTCCACCATCTTCTTGGCGGACTTGATGTTGTTGGCCACGCCGTCCTGCACCAGCTTCTTCATGATGAAGGGGCGGAACAGCTCCACGGCCATCTCCTTGGGCAGGCCGCACTGATAGATTTTCAGCTCCGGGCCGACCACGATGACGGAACGGCCGGAGTAGTCCACACGCTTGCCCAGCAGGTTCTGGCGGAACCGGCCCTGCTTGCCCTTGAGCATATCAGACAGGCTCTTGAGGGCCCGGTTGTTGGCGCCGGTGACGGCACGGCCACGGCGGCCGTTGTCGATCAGGGCGTCCACCGCCTCCTGGAGCATCCGCTTCTCGTTGCGGACGATGATGTCCGGGGCGTTGAGCTGCATCAGCCGCTTCAGGCGGTTGTTCCGGTTGATGACCCGGCGATACAGGTCGTTCAGGTCGCTGGTGGCGAAGCGTCCGCCGTCCAGCTGCACCATGGGGCGGATGTCAGGGGGAATGACGGGGAGAGCGTCAATAATCATCCACTCGGGACGGTTGCCGGAGAGCCGGAAGGCGTCCAACACCTCCAGCCGCTTGACGATCCGGGCCTTCTTCTGGCCGGAGGCGTTTTTCAGCTGGTTGTGGAGATCGGCGGAGAGGGCCTCCAGGTCGATGTCCTGGAGCAGCTTCTTGATGGCCTCCGCGCCCATCCCGGCGTCGAAGTCGTCCTCATACTTCTCCCGCATATCCCGGTATTCCTTTTCGGTCAGGATCTGGTTCTTGACCAGGGGGGTGAAGCCGGGGTCGGTGACGATATAGTTGACAAAGTACAGCACCTTCTCCAGGACGCGGGGGCTGATGTCCAGAATCAGGCCCATCCGGGAGGGGATACCCTTGAAATACCAGATGTGAGAGACAGGGGCGGCCAGCTCGATGTGGCCCATCCGCTCCCGGCGCACCTTGGAGCGGGTGACCTCCACGCCGCAGCGCTCGCAGATCTTACCCTTGTAACGGATCTTCTTATATTTTCCGCAGTGGCACTCCCAGTCCTTGGTGGGGCCAAAAATGCGCTCGCAGTACAGGCCGTCCCGCTCCGGCTTCAGGGTGCGGTAGTTGATGGTCTCCGGCTTTTTGACCTCGCCGTAGGACCATTCCCGAATCTGTTCCGGGGAGGCGATGGAAATTTTAATGGCGTCAAAATCAGGGCAGCTCATAGATAACGTCCTCCTCCTTATCAATCATCGTCCGGAGTACCGGCATCGTCCAGAAACAGCTCGCCCTCCTCGAAGGTGGGAGCCTCGTCCTCGACGATGTTGCCCTCGGCGTCCATCTCGCCGGTGGTGTAGCCGTTGTCGGCAAACTCCTGCTCGTTCTGGGGATAGTAATCGTCGTCAAAATCCTTGTCCCGGGTCACGTAGCCGTCATCGTCGTCGTCCAGGTCATGCAGGTCGATGGTATTGCCGTCCTTGTCCAGCACACGCACGTCCAGACAGAGAGCCTGCAGCTCCTTCATCATGACCCGGAAGGACTCGGGCACGCCGGGCTTGGGGATGTTCTTGCCCTTGACAATGGCCTCGTAGGTGCTGACACGCCCGGTCACGTCGTCGGACTTGACGGTCAGGATCTCCTGGAGGGTGTAGGCGGCGCCGTAGGCCTCCAGCGCCCAGACCTCCATCTCGCCGAACCGCTGGCCGCCGAACTGGGCCTTGCCGCCCAGAGGCTGCTGGGTGACCAGGGAATAGGGGCCGGTGGAGCGGGCGTGGATCTTATCGTCCACCAGATGGTGGAGCTTGAGGAAGTAGACATAGCCCACGGTGACGGGGTTGTCGAACCGCTGACCGGTGCGGCCGTCATAGAGCCAGCTCTTGCCGTTCTCGTTGAGACCGGCCTGGCGCAGCAGGGCCTGGATGTCCTGCTCGTTGGCGCCGTTGAAGATGGGGGTGGCCACCTTCCAGCCCAGGGTCTTGGCGGCGTAGCCCAGATGAACCTCCAGCACCTGACCGATATTCATACGGGAGGGCACGCCCAGGGGGTTCAGGACGATGTCCAGGGGGGTGCCGTCGGGCAGGAAGGGCATATCCTCCACCGGCAGGATGCGGGAGACCACGCCCTTGTTGCCGTGGCGGCCTGCCATCTTGTCGCCCACGGAGATCTTCCGCTTCTGGGCAATATACACCCGGACGCACTGGTTGACGCCGGGGCCCAGCTCGTCGCCATTTTCACGGGTGAACACCTTCACGTCCACCACGATGCCGCTGGCGCCGTGGGGCAGCTTGAGGGAGGTGTCCCGAACCTCCCGGGCCTTCTCACCGAAGATGGCCCGGAGCAGCCGCTCCTCGGCGGTCAGGTCGGTCTCGCCCTTGGGGGTGACCTTGCCCACCAGGATGTCCCCGGCGGTGACCTCTGCGCCCACACGGATGATGCCCCGCTCGTCCAAATCCTTCAGGGCGTCGTCGCCCACGTTGGGGATGTCCCGGGTAATCTCCTCGGGGCCCAGCTTGGTCTCCCGGGCCTCCAGCTCGTGCTCCTCGATGTGGATGGAGGTGAACACGTCCTCCTTCACCATCCGCTCGGAGAGCAGCACGGCGTCCTCGTAGTTATAGCCCTCCCAGGTCATAAAGCCCATGAGGATGTTCCGGCCCAGGGCGATCTCACCGTTGCAGGTGGAGGGGCCGTCGGCCAGAGTCTCACGATACTTCACCCGCTGACCGGCGGAGACGATGGGCCGCTGGTTGATGCAGGTGGTGTGGTTGGAGCGCATGAATTTGGTCAGCTTGTAGTCCTTCCGCTCGCCGGAGTCGTAACGGACGACGATATGGGTGGCGTCCACCCGCTCCACCACGCCGTCGCCCTCGGCGAGGACGCAGACCTCGGAGTCCTGGCAGTTCTTGTACTCCTGGCCGGTGGCCACGATGGGGGCCTCGGTGACCAGCAGGGGTACGGCCTGACGCTGCATGTTGGCGCCCATCAGAGCACGGTTAGCGTCATCGTTCTCCAGGAAGGGAATCATGGCGGTGGCCACGGAGACCATCATCTGGGGGGACACGTCCACATAGTCCACCATGGAGCGGTCCACGTCCAGAATGTCGTTCTGGTGACGGCAGGTGACACGCTTGTTGGCCAGGCAGCCGTTCTCGTCCAGAGGCTCGGTGGCGGGGGCGATGATATACTGATCCTCCACGTCGGCGGTCATGTATTCCACCTCGTCCGTGACCCGGCAGGTGCCCTTCTCCACCTTGCGGTAGGGGGCCTCGATAAAGCCGTACCGGTTTACCCGGGCGTAGGAGGCCAGGTAGGAGATCAGGCCGATGTTGGGGCCTTCCGGCGTCTCGATGGGGCACAGACGGCCGTAGTGGCTGTAGTGCACGTCACGGACGTCGAAGGAGGCCCGCTCCCGGGACAGACCGCCGGGGCCCAGGGCGGAGATACGCCGCTTGTGGGTCAGCTCTGCCAGAGGGTTGGTCTGATCCATGAACTGGCTCAGAGGGGAGGAGCCGAAGAACTCCTTGATGGCGGCGGTGATGGGCCGGATGTTGATCAGGGACTGAGGAGTGACGATGTCCTGATCCTGAATGGTCATCCGTTCCCGGATGACCCGCTCCATCCGGGTAAAGCCGATGCGGAACTGGTTCTGAAGCAGCTCGCCCACGCTGCGCAGACGGCGGTTGCCCAGGTGGTCGATGTCGTCCTTCTGACCCACGCCGTAGGCCAGGCAGTTGAGGTAGTTCACCGAGGCCAGGATGTCGTCCACGGTGATGTGCTTGGGCATGAGCAGATCCAGGCTGTCCGCCACTGCCTGCTTCAGCTCCTCGCCGGAGTACTTGTCCAGCAGGTCACGGAGAACGGAGACCCGCACCCGCTCAGTGACGCCCACCTCGGCGGGGTCGAAGTCCACAAAGGAGGACATATCCACCACGTTGTTGGCAAACACCTTGACGACGGTGCCATCCACGTCGATGAGGGCCTCGTTGACGCCCCGGGCAGCCAGGGCCTGAGCCTGCTCCCGGGTCAGGGTTACGCCGGCCTCGGCCAGCAGCTCTCCCGTCCATGGGTCGGCAATGGGTGCGGCCAGAGTCTGCCCAGACAGACGGCGGGCAATGTCCAGCTTCTTGTTGAACTTGTAGCGGCCCACCTCGGACAGATCGTACCGACGGGGGTCAAACAGCAGAGCCTCCATCAGGCTCTCGCAGGAGTCCACCGTGGGGGGCTCGCCGGGACGCAGCTTCCGGTAGATCTCCAGCATGGCGTCCTCATAGGTCTTGCAGGGGTCCTTCTCCAGGGTGGTGACGATGCGGGGGTCCTCGCCAAAGACGGCCAGAATCTCCCCGTCGGTCTTGAGACCCACCGCCCGGAGCAGGCAGGTGATGGGGATCTTGCGGTTCTTGTCGATGCGGACATAGAACACGTTGTTCAGGTCTGTCTCATACTCCAGCCAGGCGCCCCGGTAGGGGATGACGGTGGTGGTGTAGATGACGTTGCCCGCCTTGTCCTCCTCCCGGCCGTAGTACATGCCGGGGGAGCGGACGATCTGGGAGACGATGACACGCTCCGCGCCGTTGATGACAAAGGAGCCGCCCTGGGTCATCAGGGGGAAATCCCCCATATAGATCTCCTGCTCCTTGATCTCCCCCGTCTCCTTGTTGCGGAGACGGACCCGAACCTGCATGGGCTTGGAGTAGGTGGCGTCCCGGGCCTTGCACTCCTCCACGTCATATTTGGGGGGCTTGTTCATGGAGAAGTCGATGAAGCTCAGTTCCAGATTGCCCGCATAGTCGGTGATGACGCCGACATCCTTAAATACCTGCTTCAGACCCACGTCGAAGAACCACTGATAGCTCTTTTTCTGGATCTCCAGCAGGTCGGGCATCTCGAGGATCTCGTCATGGCGAATAAAGCTCTTCCGCAGGGTGTTGCCGAAGTACACGTCTTTGACCATAGATGTTCTCACTCCCGTTACTTTGGTTAAGGCCAATACATTCCATCGGGGCGCAGGTGCGACACGCCCGGCACGGTTGCCAAAATCCACCAAACGGCCCTTGCACCGTGGGGCGAACTGTGTTATCATACACACAGTGGCAGAAAAGGCGAACAGGGGATATAAATCCACAATAGCAATTAATTGTATAACAAAGAGGCCCTGGTGTCAAGGGGTTATTTTCCATCTGAGCGGAGCTTTTTTTCGCTCGGATTTTTTATTGAAAAAAGGAGGCCGCCATGCGCTATCCCAATCTGACGGAGGGGGTCTTTCTGTCCCGGCCCAACCGGTTCGTGGCTCAGGTGCTGCTGGAGGGCCGGGAGGAGACGGTCCATGTGAAAAATACCGGCCGCTGCCGGGAGCTGCTGGTGCCCGGGGCCAGGGTGTGCCTGGTGAAGTCGGACAATCCCGGGCGCAGGACGGCCTACGACTTGGTGGCGGTGTGGAAAGGGGAACGGCTGATCAACATGGACGCCCAGGCCCCCAACCACATCCTGGAGGAGTATCTGCCCCGCTCGGGTCTGTTCGGGCCTGAGGCGGTCATCCGCCCGGAATATCCCCACGGGGACTCCCGGTTTGACTTTCTGGTGGAGGACGGAGGGGTTCGACATCTCATCGAGGTGAAGGGAGTGACCCTGGAGCGGGAGGACGTGGCCTATTTCCCGGACGCGCCCACCGAGCGGGGTGTGAAGCATATCCGGGGGCTTATCCGGGCGCTGGACGAAGGGTTTACCTCCTGGCTCTGCTTTGTGGTGCAGATGGAGGGCATCCGGGCCGTGCGACCCAACGACGGGACGCACCCCGCCTTCGGCGAAGCCCTCCGGGACGCCCACGCCGCCGGGGTACATATCCTGGCTCTGGGCTGCCGGGTGGCCCCGGGGGAGGCGGAGATCGCCTATCATATCCCTGTTGTGTTATAATACTTTCTAAAATGACGGAAACATAAATTGAAATTGCATAAAATTCAAAAATAAGCGGCTATAAATTCATGGAATCCGCCAAAAGTGAATTTTGACTATTGACTTCCTGCAAAAATGTGGTAAACTGCATGACATCAAGGCAACGGGGCCAGAAATCACACAGGATTTCCGGCCCCGTTTTGCTTTGAAAGGCTGCAGCAAGAGAAAAGAATAGAACAGTAACTGCCAACACAAGGACGTGTTTTCCGGGAGAGAAGCGGGAAACACGTCCCATTTTTTGGGAGGGAAAGTCAATGGATGAATCTACGATTCTGAGTATGATCTCAGAGCAGACCTTCGGCGTCTGGTTCCTCATCGGCGCTGCGCTGGTATTCTGGATGCAGGCGGGCTTCGCCATGGTGGAGACCGGCTTCACCCGGGCCAAGAACGCAGGCAACATCCTGATGAAGAACCTGATGGACTTCTGTATCGGCACCGTCATGTTTATCCTCATCGGCTTCAGCCTGCTGCTGGGAGAGGATATGATGGGTCTGATCGGCAAGCCCGGTCTGGACATCTTCACCGCCTACGAGAGCTTCGACTGGTCGAACTTCGTGTTCAACCTGGTCTTCTGCGCCACCACCGCCACCATCGTCTCCGGTGCTATGGCGGAGCGCACCAAGTTCCTCTCCTACTGCATCTATTCCGCCGTCATCTCCGGCCTGATTTATCCCATCGAGGCCCACTGGATCTGGGGCGGCGGCTGGCTGGCACAGCTGGGCTTCCACGATTTCGCCGGCTCCTGCGCCATTCACATGGTGGGCGGCATCTCCGCCCTCATCGGGGCCAAGATCCTCGGCCCCCGTATCGGCAAGTTCAAGAAGGAGAAGGACGGCAGCATCAAGGTGCACAGCTTCCCCGGTCACAGCCTGCCCCTGGGCTGCCTGGGCTGCTTCATCCTCTGGCTGGGCTGGTACGGCTTCAACGGCGCCGCTGCCACCTCTGTGGAGCAGCTGGGCTCCATCTTCCTGACCACCACCGTCGCCCCCGCCGTGGCCACCGTCACCTGCATGATCTTCACCTGGCTGAAGTACGGCAAGCCCGACGTGTCCATGTGCCTGAACGCCTCGCTGGCGGGCCTGGTGGCCATCACCGCCCCCTGCGATACCACCGACTGCCTGGGTGCCGCCATCATCGGCATCGTGGCAGGTCTGCTGGTCTGCTTCGGCGTGTGGCTGCTGGACTATAAGCTCCGCATCGACGACCCGGTGGGCGCTGTGGCTGTCCACTGCCTGAACGGTATGTGGGGCACCATCGCTGTGGGTCTGTTCTCCACCACCTCTGCCCCCGGCAACGATACCCTGGTGGGCCTGTTCTATGGCGGCGGCTTTGAGCTGCTGGGAAAGCAGCTGCTGGGCCTGGTTTCCGTGGCCGCCTGGACTGCTGTGACCATCACCATTACCTTCCTTGTCATCAAGGCCTGTGTGGGCCTGCGGGTTTCCCCTGAGGAGGAGATTGCCGGCCTGGACAGCACCGAGCACGGTCTGCCCTCCGCCTATGCCGGCTTCGACTTCACCGACCGGGATACGGACAGCAGCGACATCATCACCGGCAATGTGCCCGTGAACGCCGCCGTCCAGGTGGAGAACGTCCAGCAGAGCGAGCCGGTGACTGTCACCTCCGGGGCCTCCTACGGGGCCTACAGCAAGATTGTCATCGTCTGCCGCCAGAACCGGTTCGAGGCGATCAAGAGCGCCATGGCCCAGATCGGCGTGACCGGCATGACCGTTACTCAGGTCATGGGCTGCGGGGCCCAGAAGGGCAAGGTGGAATACTACCGTGGCGTTCCTCTGACTATGAGCCTGCATCCCAAGCTGAAGATCGAGGTGGTCGTCTCCACCGTCCCTGTGGATCAGGTGATTGCCGCCGCTAAGATGGCGCTGTACACCGGCAACCTGGGGGATGGCAAGATCTTCGTGTACAATGTGGAGAACGTCATCCGGGTTCGCACCGGCGAGGAGGGCTATGCCGCCCTCACCAACGACGAGCTGCCTGAGCCTGTGAAGTAAACGGCTCCGTTTCCCTAAGCTGCTTTCACCGGGCCGCACACCCGTGGAAGATACTCTCCTGCTCCTATACTCCTCCATGCTCCGCCGGGATGGCACGACCCGGCAGGACACGGAACATCCCGAGCCGTCACGGTTCGGGATGTTCTGCGTTTTCCAAAAAGAAAGCAAAGTATGCCAAATTTTCAACAGATCATGCAAAAGCACTTGTCAAATTTTGATACTTTGGTAAAATAGTATTATCCATTGCGGATATCATAGAGGAGGATCGCCATGCAATACCAGATCAACAACACCAATTACTGTACCTTCGAGACCTTCGAGGTAAATAAGCTGCCCGGCCGCAGCTATTTCATTCCCTATCCTGACCGAAAGAGCGCCGACGCCGTTGCCCCCAAGGAGAAGCGGTACGCCTCCCCCAAGGTGCAGTGTCTGAACGGGACGTGGGACTTTAAGTTCTATCCCATCCCGAAGGAGCTGCCGGAGACCCTGGACACGGACAAGGTGTCCTTCGACACCATGGACGTCCCCGCCTGCTGGCAGTTCCGGGGATATGACCGCCCGTTTTATGTAAACATCCGCTATCAGTTCCCCTACAAGCCGCCGGTCATTCCCACCACGGAGAAGGCAGGGAAGGTGTTCTCCTGGACCGGCTGCGACCAGGGCATTTCCCTGCGCTACAAGGATACGGGGGAGGAGTATAACTTTGTGGGCGTCTATCGCCGCACCGTCACGGTGGACGACCCGGAGAAGAATTATGTCATCTCCTTCCTGGGGGTGGCCTCCTGTCTGGATCTCTATCTGAACGGGTCGTTTGTGGGCTACTCCGAGGGAGCTCACAACACGGCGGAGTTTGACCTGACCGGAAAGCTGAGCGCCGGGGAGAACGAGCTGGTGGCGGTGGTGCACCGCTGGTGCAACGGCACCTATCTGGAAGGTCAGGACATGTTCCGCAACAACGGCATCTTCCGGGACGTGCTGCTCCGGGTCAGCGACCCCGCCGACCTGTGGGATATCGATGCCCGGACAGAGAAAAAGGGAGAGGGCTACACCCTGACCATGAAGGCGGAGACCCTGTCCGACACCGATGTGACCTTCACCCTGGAGGGGCCGGGGGTCACCCGGACGGCCACCGTCCGGGCCAAGGGGAAAAAGGCGGCAGTGACCTTTGACGATCTGAAGGTGACCGAGTGGAACGCCGAGGAGCCGGTGCTGTACAACCTGTACTATGAGACTGCCTCCGGCTGCGTGAAGGAGCGCATCGGCTTTAAGACGGTGGAGATTCAGGACGACGTGTTCCTGGTCAACGGCCGGAAGATCAAGTTCCACGGGGTGAACCACCACGACACCAGCGCCACCAACGGCTACACCATGACGCCGGACGAGATCAAGCGGGACATTCAGGTCTGCAAGGCGTTCAACATCGACACCATCCGCACCTCCCACTATCCCCCTGACCCCCTGCTGCTGGAGCTGGCGGACGAGCAGGGCATCTACATCGTGGACGAGAACGACCTGGAGACTCACGGCACCTTCGCCCACCAGCTGCCCCCCACCTACAACTCCATCAGCCACGACCCCAAGTGGCAGGCCCACTATGTGGATCGGATCACCCGGCTGTATCAGCGGGACAAGGTGCACAGCAACACTGCCATCGTCATGTGGAGCCTGGGCAACGAGGCAGGCGGCTACGCTAATACCGACGCCATGTACGACTATCTCAAGGCCCACTCCACCCTCCCCGTCCACTATGAGAGCGCCGTCCACTGCAAGCGCATCGCCTACGACGTGGGCAGCGAGATGTATCCTTCGGTGAAGATGGTTCACGACGTAGGGGAGAAGAAGCGGAGACAGAAGCCCCTGAACGACCGGCCCTATTTCCTCTGCGAGTACGCCCACGCCATGGGCGTCGGCCCGGGCAATATGGAGGCCTACTGGCAGGAAATTTACAAGTATGACAGCATCATGGGCGGCTGTGTGTGGGAGATGGTGGATCACGCCATCCTCCACGAGGACGGCAGCTACACCTACGGCGGCGACCACGGGGAGTGGGAGCACGACAAGAACTTCTGTGTGGACGGCATTTTCTACCCCGACCGCCGTCCCTCTACGGGAGCCCACATCACCCGGTTCATCTATCGTCCCATCCGGGTGACCCACCTCTCCGGCAACACCTATGAGCTGTTCAATACCACCGCCTTCTCTGACGGGCAGCGCTATCGGCTGGAGTTCCGCTGGAACGACGGCAGCTGCCAGACGGTCATCCCGGAGGCCGGGCCCCTGAGCAAGACCACCGTTATCGTCAAGTCCGGGAAGATCACCGACGGCGAGGCCCGGGCCACGGTGGTGACCACCGATGCCAAGACGGGCCGCCAGGTAGCGGAGGAGGAGATCGTCCTGGAGCGGCGGCTCCCCAAAGCTCCGGAGCAGCGGTGCGCCCTGCCCATCGGCGCTCAGGTGACGGATAACGGCATCAGGCTGACCCTCTCTGGCGGTCAGGTGCTGACGGCGGCGGATCCGTCCACCATCCTGTTCCGGGTGGGGACGGACAACGACACCGATCCCCTCTATCGCAATACCATGGCCCCCTACTGTGCCCAGACAGAGGAGATCGTCTCCAGGGAGGAGACGGAAAACGGCGTTCGGGTGGTCACGAAGGTCACCAACAAGAAGAACAAATTCACCGTCACCGACACCTATGAGGGGACGGCAGAGGGCATCCTGGTGACCAGCAAACTGCATTGCACCTCCGGCAGGGGCATCGTCCCCCGTTATGGCAAGAGCTTCCGGCTGGACGGCAGCTTTGACCGGGTGGACTATGTGGGCCGCACAGGCGAATCCTACGCCGACATGAAGGAGCAGTTCCCCATCGCTCCCGTCTCCTGCGCCGTCTCCGACATGACCGAGCCGAACATCCGGCCCCAGGAGAGCGGCAACCGGTGCGACTGCACCCTGGCCAGCGTCTCCGACGGCAAGAACCGGGTCACCTTCCAGGCCCTGGAGCAGCCCTTCGAGCTGGGCGTCAAGCCCTACAGCGACCGGGAGCTGATGACCATGCGCCATCAGAAGGACGAGACGCCCACCGGCACCTATATCACCATCCAGGCCTTCCAGCAGGGCATCGGCACCGGCAGCTGCGGCCCCGCCGTGGCCCCCGAGTTCCAGTATCCTGCAAGTGAGGACTATGAGCTGAAATTCCTGATTCGGGTGGAATAAACAGAGTTTACGACCAAAAGCCCGGAGGCGACGCCTCCGGGCTTTGCCTGTAGACAAAATATGGAAAAGTGGCCCGACCGTGATTGAAAAATACCATGTCCTATGGTAAAATGACCTCGAATTACAGCATCAGAAAAACCAGAGAAGGGACGAGCCAGTCTGATACGGCGGGAGGAAAATAGCATGGCATTCATGGATCAGGTGCGAAAGACCTGGATGGGGACAAAGAATATGGGCGACAATGCCGCCCTGTCCGGCGAGATCGGCGAGCGGGAGCGACAGATCGAGCAGCTCTACGCCCAGCTGGGCAGGCAGTATTATGAAACCCATGGGGAGGAGCCGGAGCCGGAGCTGGCCCCTGTGGTGCAGCAGATCGACGGGGCCTTAGAGGAGCTCCGGGACAGGAAACGACTGCTCCAGGAGAAGCTGGGTCTGACCAACTGCCCCCAGTGTGGGCGGGAGGTTCCGATGGTGAACCCATATTGCAGCTACTGCGGTTGTCGTCTGCCCCAGAGAAAGCAGACCGTATGCAGAGTCTGCGGCGCATCTCTGGTGGAGGGAGCGCTGTTTTGCATCGCCTGCGGGGAGCGGGTGCCTCAGCAGACCCAGCCCCCGGAGCCGACGCAGGCCCAGCCTCAGGAGAGCTGTCCCCGGTGTGGCACCGTTCGGAAGGAGGGCGTGCGGTTCTGCCCCACCTGCGGATTCGACTATGAGAGCGCTGCCCGGGAGACAGACGGGGAGGCATAATCCAAAGAGAACGGAGTGAAGAGAAATGAATTGTCCCTATTGCCATCAGGAAACGGAGGATACTGCCGCTTTTTGCACAAAATGCGGCAGACGGATCCCACGCTGCCCTGCCTGCGGCGAGGTCATCACCGCCCGGATACGCTTTTGCACCAGGGACGGTACGCCTATCCCGGAGGAGATGACCCGAGATCTGCCCGGGCTGGAGGATACTGTGGCGGAACCGGCTGACGAGCCGTGGAGAGCGCAGACGCCGCCGGAGCAGTATCAGCAGCCGCAGGAGCAGGAGAGTGAGCCAAAGAAGTCCGGCGGGACGGTGGGCGTGCTGATCGCTGCCATCATTGTGGTGGTGGTCATCGTTTTGGCGGCGGTTTTGTGGACAAACGGAATGCTGGGTCAGTCTGACGATGAGAACGGTGAGGAGAATCAGACGTCCATCGTAGAGGAGGAGGCCCAGGACGACGAGGAGCAGTCCGAGGACGGCACAGAGGAGACAGAGGACGGGCCCGAAGCTGAGACGGAGGACGAAACGGACGCCGGGGAGACGGCGGACGAGTCCGACGACGAGACAGAGCAGACGGAACAGCTCGACATATCCCTGACCACAAATTCCCTTGCCCTCTATGTGGGAATGACCCATCAGATCATCGGGGCCAACGCTGACCAGGTGAACTGGACGTATTCGGAGCCGGATATCGTGGAGGTGGACGGCAACGGCCAGCTCACGGCGCTGGCGGCCGGAACCGTGGTGGCCACCGCCACCGGCCCCAACGGGGAGACGGCCAGCGTGGAGGTCACCGTCCTGGCTCTGGAGACGGAGGAGACGGAAGAACCGGAGGAGCAGGAGAGCACCGAGAACACGGAGGATGAGACTGCGGAGGAGGAGACCTCCGGGGACTATATCCTGCCGGACAGCAGCAGTCGGTATCTGACTCGCTCCGATCTGACCGGCCTGACTGCATGGCAGTGTCGCCTGGCACGGAATGAGATCTACGCCCGTCATGGCATGATTTTTGAAGACGCAGAGGTCAAGGCGTATTTCGAATCCAAGAGCTGGTATCACGGAACGATCGCAAAGGCTGACTTCAGCACAGATTTGTTCAATGAGTATGAGTACGCCAATATAGAGCTGATTGTGGCCTATGAGAAGGAAATGAATTATAACCAAGCCAACTGAGCGGCCGGGGCCTGGAAGGGCCCCGGTTCTTTTTGGACGAGACGGAAGGGGAGAGGTAAGAGTGAAGCAAAAGGAAAACGGCCATCTATGCCGCAGCATTGCCCACCGGGGTCTGAGCACCGAGGCGCCGGAGAACTCCCTCATGGCCTTTGAGCTGGCGGGACAGCGGGGCGTGTGGGGCATTGAGACAGACGTACACAGTACCGCCGACGGGGTACTGGTCTGCATCCACGACGACACCGTCGACCGAACCACCGATGGCGTCGGACCGATCCGGGAGATGACCTTCCAACAGCTCCGGCGCTGCCGCATCGACCGGGGCCGGGGACTGACCCGATGCAGCGACCGGAGCATCCCCACCCTGACCGCCTATCTGGACATTTGTAGACGGTACGGGGCCGTGGCCGTCATCGAGCTGAAGGGCGTCTCCTGCCCGGAGGAGGTTCGGGCGGTCTATGAGACGGTGCGGGACATGGGCATGGAAAACCGGTGTATGTGCATCAGCTTTCAGATAGAGCGTCTACGGGAGCTCCGCACGCTGACAGAGCAGATCCCCGTCCAGTTGCTGGCGGAGCGGGGAACAAAAGAGATAGTGGATCGGGCGGCGGCCCTGGGCAACAGCGGCATTGACTTCCGCACCACGAAAACCGGGCTGAGTCTCCCAACCTATGCCCACCAGAAGGGCTGCACTGTGAACGTCTGGACGGTGAACTGGGGCTTCCGCAAGCGGATGTGGGAGCGGGCCGGGGCGGATTTTCTCACCTCCAACCGGTGGTGAGGGAGTCTCATGAGAAAATGCTCATATGATGATTCGAACAAACGTTTGACTTTTGAACCCGGCTGTGCTATGATGCCGCCCAGAGAGCGGGTAAGCCCGCCCGGACGGAGGAACCCAATCCCATGAGACGAATCACAGCTTTACTGCTGCTCCTGGCCCTGCTGCTGACGGGCTGCGGGAGCACGGCGAATACAGACGAGACAGCGGAGACGCTGACGGTAGCCTGCACCACCTATCCCGTCTATCTCCTGGCCAACAGCATCGTGGGGGAGATGGAGGGCGTGGAGGCGGAGCTGGTCATCGACCAGCAGGTGTCCTGTCTCCACGACTATACCCTGACGGTGCAGGATATGAAGGCGGTGGAGCGGGCGGACGCCGTGGTCATCAACGGCGCCGGTCTGGAGGACTTTCTGGACGACGTGCTGGAGGGGCGGACGGTAATCGACTGCTCCCGGGGCGTCGAACTGCTGACGGGAGACGAGCATCACCATGATGATGGGGACGGAGATGACGAGGAGGAATCCGACCCCCACATCTGGATGGACCCGGAGCGATACGCCCAGATGGCCCGGAACCTGGCGGCCGGTCTGGCGGAACTGGACCCGGACCGGGCGGAGGAATACCGGGAGCGGGGAGAAGCAGTGGCCCGGGAGCTGGAGGATTTTGCCGACTCCCTCCGGGAGAGCGATGTGGGCCAGGCCGTCCGGGGGCTGGAGATCATCACCTTCCACGACGGATTTTCCTATTTTGCAGAGGCCTTTGACCTGGAGATCGCCGCCGCCATCGAGGAGGAGGAGGGGGCGGAGGCCTCCGCTCTGGAGCTGAAGGAGATCATCTCCATCGTCCAGGCCCAGGACCTCCCCGCTGTGTTCGTGGAGGTCAACGGCTCGGACAACGCCGCCGGCATCATCAGCCGGGAGTGCGGAGTCTCCGTCTGGACCCTGTCTATGATCATGAGCGGCAGCGACGGGGACACTGTCCAGGCATATGAGGACGCTGTCACCGAAAATCTGACCACCATCTGGGAGGCATATCAATGAGCCGGGAGAAGCATCAAAATTGTCACGGGGGCTGTGAGGGCCGCTGCTGCCTGCGGGTGGAGCATCTGACCGTCCGGCTGGGGGAGGACCTGATTTTAGACGACGTGGGCTTTCACCTCCACTGTGGGGAGCTGATTGCCCTCATCGGCCCCAACGGGGCGGGGAAAAGCTCCCTGTTCAAGTCTATTCTGGGGGCTATCCCCTATCAGGGCAGCATTACCTTCCAGTCTGCTGAGAACGGGGCGCAGAAGCCCACCATCGGCTATGTCCCCCAAAGCCCCGGCTTTGACCCGGACGACCCGGTGAGCGTCCTAGACCTGTTTCTCACCGCCACCACCCGGTATCCCGCCTTTCTGCCTGTGCCGAAAAAGCGGCGGGAGAAGGTACTGGAGGCCCTGGCCCGTGTGAACGGGGAGAGCCTCATTGACAAGCGGGTGGGCATGCTCTCCGGGGGCGAGGTGCAGCGGGTGCTGCTGGCCATGGCTCTGGAGCCTATCCCCAATTTGCTCATCCTGGACGAGCCCATGAGCGGAGTGGATGTGGAGGGGGAGCAGCAGCTGCTGGAGCTGCTGGATCACATCCGGGAGACCTATGACCTCTCCATCCTCCTGTCCACCCACGACTTCCAGACCCTGAACCGGGTGGACAAGGTGATTTTGCTCCAGAAGCGTATTCTGGCCCAGGGAGACACACGTGAGGTGCTGTCCTCCCCCGCCTTCCGGCAAATTTTCGGCACAGAGGCGGAGAGAGGAGGGAATGTCTGATGGACCTCTGGTATTGGCTGGTGGATCTGCTGCCCTTTGAGTGGGCGGAGAGCGGCAGCATGTACTTTATGAAAAACGCCCTGTTGGCGGTGCTGGTCATCTCCCCGTTGTTTGGCCTGCTGTCCACCATGGTAGTGGAGAAGAAGATGTCCTTCTTCTCCGACGCCCTGGGGCACTCCGCCTTTACCGGCATCGCCGCCGGGACACTGGCGGGTTTTGCCGACCCCAACTGGTGCGCGGCGGCGCTGGCGGTGTGCTTCGCCCTGCTGTTTACCTGGGTGCGCTACCGTACCAACCTGGCGGGGGACACGGTAATCGGTGTGTTCTCCTCTACCGCCGTGGCACTGGGCATCTTCCTGTCCACCCTGGGCGGGCAGAGCTTCACCAAGTTCAACAGCCTGCTGGTGGGGGACGTCCTGTCGGTGACGCCGTCCAAAATCGCCGTCCTGGGGGGCATCCTGCTGCTGGTGTTGGTGCTGTGGGTCACCTCTCTGAACCAGCTCACTCTCTCTGCCATCCACCCCGCCCTGGCCCGGAGCCGGGGCATCCGGCTGTGGCAGCAGGACGCACTGTTCAACTGTGCCGTGGCCCTGGTGGTCACTCTCTCCATGACCTGGGTGGGTCTGCTGGTCATCAACTCCATGCTCATCCTCCCCGGGGCGGCGGCGAGAAACGTCTCCCGGAATCTGCGGCAGTACACCCTCTGCTCTCTGGCGCTGGCGTTGTTTGCTGGGATTGCCGGGCTGATGGTCAGCTACTATATCGGCTCCTCCGCCGGGGCGTCCATCACCCTGGTGCTGGCGGGGTGCTTCGCCGTGACCTTCTGCTTCCGGAAACGGACGGCGTGAGGAAACAATGGGAAAAGAAATGCTGCCGGGGCAGTTCCAAACCGCAACTGCCCCGGCAGCGTTTTTTTACCTGCTTAGCGATGGGGCTTCCGGGATTTGAAATCCCGGTCGATGCCCGCCTTCCAGTCGGCGGACAGGGGGGCGCCCTCCCGGAGACAGCTGGCGGCACAGCTGACGGCCTCATAGTTCAGCCGGACGCCCGCTCCGTCGGCGTGGAAGTTCACCGCCCGGTCTGCGCCGATGCCGAACCGCCGGGCGGTGGAGATGGCGTCGATGTTGGCCCCCAGAAAGAGAAATTCCCAGCCGTACTCCGTCTGCTCCTGCTCCACCATCTTCCGTACCCGGTCATAGGAGTACTCCCGGCTGGCGTTCTCCATGCCGTCGGTGATGATGACGAAGAGCACCTTGTCCGCCCGCTGCTCCGGCAGGGTGTGCCGCTGGGTCAGGACCACCTTCCGGATGGTGCGGCCGATGGCGTCCAGGAGCGCAGTGCAGCCCCGGACGTAGTACTCCCGGTTTGTGATGGGGGCCACGCCCTGGATGTCGATGCGGTCGTGGAGCAGCTCGTACCTGTCGTCAAAGAGCACCGTGGTGACGTTGGCCGCCCCCGGCTCCTGCTTCTGCTTTTCCAGCATGGAGTTGAAGCCCCCGATGGTGTCCGACTCCAGCCCGCACATGGACCCGCTGCGGTCCAGGATGAATACCAGCTCAGTCCGATTTGTTGTTTTCATTGTGATTGCCTCCAGTCAGTTTTAGTGTGACTTAAGAATACCAGACGTCCCGGCCTGCTGGGTCGCCTGAAAAGCGACAAATGGCCGGGCGGGCCAATTTGTTTACAAAACATTCACGGACAAAGGGGACGAATGGCCCCAAATTTCATTTTCACTTTAGGTTCGGAGTGTATCATGACACTTGGTTCACCGGCGGAGAAATATCCATCGCCGCCCGGCGCATATCACCCAACACAGGAGGCTGACAATATGAAGGAAACAGCGAGGCCGAGACAGGCGGCCAGACGGAGACGGAAGATCCGCAATACGATCATCCTCATTGTGGCGATCCTGCTGCTGCTGGCCGCAGCAGTGTTCTACTTACAGCGGCAGGTGCAGGAGAATTACGCCACCACAGACGAGGACTCGGTCCTCTCTGCGGAGGCCACTGTAGGCAGCATCAGCACTACGGTCTCCGGCTCCGGCACACTGGCCAGCGAGGACACGGAGGACGTGACCATCCCCTCCGGCGTGGAGATCGACGAGCTGTATGTGGAGGAGGGCGACTCCGTGGAGGAGGGCGACCTGCTGGCCACGATAGACACCAGCTCGGTGCTCTCCGCCCTCTCCGACGTGCAGGACCAGCTGGACGAGCTGGACGAGGAGCTGGAGGAGGCCAGTGAGGACGAGGTCAGCTCCACCGTCACCGCCGGGGTGTCCGGCCGGGTGAAGGCCATCTTCGCCGAGGCCGGGGACGACGTGGCCACCGTGGTCTATGAAAACGGCGCCCTGGTGCTCCTGTCTCTGGACGGATATATGGCGGTGGACATCGAGTCCTCCGACTATGAGGTGGGGGACAGCGTCACCGTCACCACCTCGGACGGGGACGACTACACCGGCTCCGTCTCCGCCGTGACCGGAACCGTCGTGACCATTCTGATCACCGACAACGGCCCGGAATACGGGGACACGGTGACGGTGGACGACAGCTATACCAGCGTCCTCTACATCCACGAGCCCCTGAAGGTCACCGGCTACGCGGGGACGGTGAAAAAGGTCAAGACCAGCCTGAACGCCAAGGTGAGCGACACCACCACCCTGCTGACCCTCACCGACACCTCCTATTCCGCCAACTATGACCAGCTGCTCACCCAGCGGGCGGAGCTGGAGGAGCTGTATCAGACGCTGGTGAAGTTGTATAAGGATGGGGCGGTCTATGCGGAGCTGTCCGGCACAGTGGACAGTGTGACCGACACCTCTGACAGCAGCTCGTCGTCCGTATCCGGCTATTATTATACGACGGCTTCCACTGCGACGTCCTCCGATGACGAGACGACCATCGTCACCATCGACCCGGACGAGACCATGTCCGTCTCCATCAGCGTGGACGAGACGGATATCCTCTCCCTGGAGGTGGGCCAGGAGGCCGCCATCACCATCGAGTCCATCGGAGACGACACCTATTCCGGCACGCTCACCGAAATTGACGAGACGGCCACCAGCTCCGGCGGCGTGACCGTCTACACGGCCACCGTCACCCTGGACAAGACGGAACAGATGCTCTCCGGCATGACCGCTTCGGTGTACATCACCATCGAGGGCACCGACAACGCCCTGCTGGTGCCGGAGGATGCCGTCAGCCAGACCAGCTCCACCGCCTATGTCTATACCTCCTATGACGAGACCACCGGTGAGCTGGGCGATATGGTGGAGGTGACCACCGGACTCTCCAACGGCACCTACATTGAGATCACCAGCGGGCTGTCCGAGGGAGATACGGTTTATTACTTTGAAAGCAGCAGCGACAGCTCCTTCGACTTCAGCAGCATGATGGGCGGCGGCACTGACTTCAGCAGCTTCTCTGGTTCCGACTTCAGCAGCTTCTCCGGCTCCGACTTCAGCGGCGGCGGTGGCGGCGGCAACATGGGCGGCGGTATGTCCATGCCCGGCAACTAAGGGGGCGGCTGACATGATCGATATCTACAATGTGACCAGGGTGTACCAGATCGGCAGCGAGAAGGTCTACGCCCTGAACAAGGCATGTGTCCACATCTACCCCGGGGAGTTCGTCAGCATTATCGGCCCCTCCGGCTCCGGCAAGTCCACCCTGATTAACATCATCGGCTGTCTGGACACGGCGGACTCCGGCACCTATATGCTCGACGGCATCCCCATCGAGGACTACACCGAGGACGAACTGGCGGAAATTCGCAACCACAAGATCGGCTTCGTCTTTCAGAACTTCAACCTGATCAACAAGCTCACCGCCGAGGAGAATGTGGAGCTGCCCCTCATCTACCAGAAGGTGCCCAAGGCCGAGCGGCGGGAGCGGGTGGCCCAGGCCCTGGAGCGGGTGAACCTGGGCAAGCGGGCCAAGCACCTGCCCACGGAGCTCTCCGGCGGACAGCAGCAGCGGGTGGCCATCGCCCGGGCCATCGTGACCCGGCCCTCCCTGATTTTGGCGGACGAGCCCACGGGCAACCTGGACTCCACCACCACCAACGAGATCATGGATATCTTCCACGAGCTCCACGACCAGGGAAACACCATCGTCCTCATCACCCATGACGATGAGATCGCCCGCCAGGCCTCCCGGGTGGTACACATTCTGGACGGAAAGCTGTCGGAGGTGAGCCTGTGATACAGTCTTTTAGAATGGCAATGAAATCCATTGCCGGAAACAAGTTCCGGGCCTTTCTGACCATGCTGGGCATTATCATTGGCGTTATGGCCCTGGTGGTGCTGGTCAGCCTGGTCAACGGGGCCACCGGAACGGTGACGGACACCATCTCCAGCCTGGGCACCGATCTACTGACCGTGTCGGTGGAGGACGACAAGGGCAGTCCCATCACCCTGGATACCCTGGACGAGTGGATGGACGAGGACGGCATCGGGGAGATCGCCCCTGTGGGTACCACCAGCGCCACGGGAAAGTATGGCTCCACCAGCTCTACCGTGACGGTGTACGGCACCACCCCTGCCTATCAGTCCATCAACGCCCTGACCCTGCTTTTGGGCCGGTTCGTCAAGTCCTCTGATGTGGACAACCATACCAACGTCTGCATCATCAACGAGGCGGCGGCCACCAACCTCATCGGCTACACCGACTGCCTGGGGGCGGAGATCTCTCTGGACGGCATGAAGTTTACCGTGGTGGGGGTGCTGGAGGACGACGACGATTCTCTCACCTCTCTGTTTACCAGTGACTCCATGGTGGCCTATATCCCCTATACCACTCTGATGCGGCTGTCCTCCACCGTCTCCTCGGAGATCACCAGCTTCTATGTCAGCGCAGAGGCGGACTCCGACATGGACACGGCGGAGACGGCGATGACCCTGCTGCTGATGGAGCGGTTTGAGGAGGACGAGGATGCCTTCACCGTCTCCTCCCAGGACGTGCTGGAGGACGCCATGAGCAGCATCACCTCCATCCTGTCCGTCCTGCTGGGCGGCATTGCGGCCATCTCCCTCATCGTGGGCGGCATTGGCATTATGAATATCATGCTGGTGACGGTGACGGAGCGCACCCGGGAGATCGGCATCCGCAAGGCCATCGGCGCCAGCCGCCGGGTCATCCTGCAGCAGTTCCTGCTGGAGTCGGTGGTGCTGTGCATGATCGGCTGCGCCATCGGCGTGTTCCTCTCCTGGACCATTTTGCAGGTGGTGAGCACGGTGGTGTCCAGCCTGAGCCTGACCTTTACCATGTCCTGGAACGTGGTGGCCATCGCTATCGCCTTCTGCTTCTTCATCGGCGTGGTGTTCGGGCTGTACCCGGCCAACAAGGCGGCCAAGCTGCCGCCCATCGAAGCGCTGCATTACGGCGGTTAAGGAGGTGCGGACAGAATGAATCAGGAAACCACAATGGTGGAAACCAAGCCCGCAGAACCGAAAAAGCCGGTGAAACGGAAAAAGGGGACGCTCTACATCGTCCTCATCGTCCTGTTCACCCTGGTGATGGTGGCTGACTTGGCCAACTATGCTCTGACCCCGGACACCTCCGGCTTCACCGCAGGAGCCATGGGGGAGATGACCATGCCGGATATGGACAGCATGGAGACAATGGACGCCGATGCCGACAGCGCCGAAGCGTCCGACAGCGACAGCACCGGAACGACAGACGGCGAGACCGCCGACAGCTCTGAGTCCTTCGGCAGAGGCCAGGGCGGCATGGGCGGATTTGCAGACGGAGAAGCCTCTGAGGACGCTTCGGGGGAGGATTTTGCCGCCTTCGAGGGCTCGGAGGACGCTGCTGCCGGTGACGGAACGACAGATACAGCAGACACGGAGGACACGGAGAGCGGCGCGTTCTCCGGCGGCTTTGACGCCTCCGAGATGGATATGACGGGGATGCCCGGCATGACCACCACGCAGACCCCCCTGACCGTCATCCGCAGCTACTGGCTGCCCATTCTCATCGTGTGTATCCTGGGAGATGCGGTGTGCATTTTCCTGCTGGTGCGGCGCATCCGCATCAATCGGAAGCTGGACGCCGAGGCCCTGGCCGCAGGCGAGACGGTGGAGGAGCCGGAGGAGGACGATTTCGCCATCCGCCGGGAGCGTGGCCCCATGGACTGGATCGCCCCCGTCTGCCTGATTTTGGCCCTGGCGCTGGTCATCTACATGCTGCCCACCACGAGCAGCAGCACCGCATCCTCCGTCACGGTGGAGACGGAGATCCTCTCCGGCACAGCGGAGGAGGGCACCATCACCACCTATCTCTCCGGCACAGGCACTCTGACCGAGGAGGATACCGTGACCGTCTCCATCCCGGACGTGGTGGAGATCGAGGCCTATTATGTGGAGAACGGGGACACCGTCTCTCAGGGTGACGCCATCGCCACGGTGAACACCACCTCTGTGGCTGCGGCCATCATCGAGCTGCAGTCCGTCCTGGACGAACTGGACGAGGATCTGGAGGAGGCCGCCGAGGAGGACACCGAGGACACCATCGAGGCCACGGTGGACGCCCGGGTGAAGCTGATTTACGCCGAGGAGGGAGACGAGGTCGCCGACGTGATCTATGAGGACGGAGCGCTGATGCTCCTGTCCCTGGACGGCTACATGGCGGTGGATCTCTCCGACGGCTCCGGTCTGAGCGTGGGTGACTCCGTCACCGTCACCTTCTCCGACGGAGAGAGCGAGACGGGCCGGGTGGCCCAGGTCAGCATCGGCGACGGCACCGCCACCGTCACCGTCTCCGACGAGGAGGCGGTCTACGGCGACACGGTGACGGTCACGGACGAGGACGGCAACGACGTAGGCTCCGGGACGCTGTACATCCACAGCGAGCTGAAGGTGACGAGCTATTACGGCACCGTGGACAGCGTGGACGTGGATTTGGACGACGAGGTGGAGATTGGCGACACCCTGTTTACCCTGACCGACACCGGGGAGAGCCAGACCTATCAGACCCTCCTGGCCCGGCGGTACGAGCTGGACGAGCAGATGGCCGACCTGTTCCAGCTCTATGAGGACGGCTGCATCTATGCAGAGTCGGACGGCGTGATATCCGGCGTTCCGGACGATGCGGAGATTCTCAAAGCCGACGACGCCGATGAGGAGGAGAGCGACACCGACCAGCTCTCTGCCGACAACTCCCTTGTGGGGGCGGTGCTCCAGTTCCTCACCGCCACGGTAGACGAGGACGTGGGAGACACGGACGCTGATACGGATACCGACGCAGATACCGATACGGACACAGATACGGAAACAGATACCGATACCGGCACGGACACAGATACAGACACCGATGCGGACACGGATACGGACACGGAAACAGACACAGATACCGATACAGACACGGACACGGACACGGAGACAGACACGGACACAGATACAGACAGCGACACCGACACCGACACAGACACGGATGAAACAGAGGATACAAGGACGACGCCGTACAGCATTGAGAAAGGCAGCTCCTATGTGTACTATATCGCCACCGTGTCCAGCGTGGGAAAGTCCTCCGCTGTGCTCAAGGTGTACACCAGCCCGGTCTCGCTGAGCAGCTATACTGACCTGTCCGGTGCATTGACGAAATTGGAGAGCGACGAAAACGCCGAGTGGGAATATTATGTATACCGGTATGACACCACGGCGAAGAACGTGTTCACCTATACCGACTCCGCCTGGAGCCGCTCTACCGCCTCTGTGTTCCAGTCCGGGGATACCCTGGCCTTTGCGCTGACGGCGGAGTACAGCGCAGACGGCGATTATGAGCTGGTGGAAATCCTCCGCACTGCCGCCGCCACAGCGGATGAGAATACGCAAAATCCGGAGGGCGGCACCAACGACCAGACCGACGACAGCTTCACAGGCATGCCGAGCGGTATGGGTGGCGGTTCCGGAACCGGCTCCGGCTCCAGCGTCATCTCTGGGATCACCGGAGGCGTGTCCGGAATGGATGATGCAACCGAGACCACAGAGGAGACCGCCTCCTATGACCAGTACAGCATCGCAGAGCAGGACGTGCTCACCATCACACCCCAGGATACCATGAGCCTCTCCATCAGCGTGGACGAGCTGGACATCCTCTCCCTGGCCGTAGGCATGGAGGCGGAGGTCACGCTGGATGCGCTGACGGGACAGTCCTTTACCGGGACGGTGACCGCCATCGGCACCACCGGCACCAACGAGGGCGGCAACACCAAGTTTACGGTGGAGCTGACTATGGATCGGACGGAGCAGATGCTGGCGGGGATGAACGCCTCGGTGAAGATCGAGACGGCCTCCAGCGACGTGGAGACCACCGTCCCGGCGGCCGCTCTGGTGGAGGATGACGGCAAGACCTACGTCTACACCGAGTACGACGAGAAGGAGGAGACCCTGGGCGGTTTGGTGGAGGTGGAGACCGGCGTCTCTGACGGCGACCTGGTGGAGATTACCTCTGGCCTGAGCCAAGGCGACACCTACTACTACGAATACGCAGACACCCTGATCTACAGCTTTACCAGCACAAGATAACACCGGCACAAGATAACAGGAGCCGCCGCAGCGAAGCAACTCGCTGCGGCGGCTCATTTTTTCTGCTTATGTGTATTGCCCGGCACTGCCCTGCCGTCGTTCAAACGCCCTCGATCTGGGCGGTCAGCTCCTCAATCTCGGTGATGATGCCGCCGATGGTGTCGATGGTGTCCAGCAGGGGAGCGTCGGTGGTGATGTCCACCCCCGCCAGAGCTGCCAGGCCCACCGGATCCAGGGTGCTGCCTGCCTTTAGCACCCGCTTCCAGTCGTCTACGGCGGGCTGACCCTCTGTCTCGATGCGCTTGGACACCTGTGTTGCCACCGTCAGACCGGCGCTGTAGGTGTAGGAGTACAGGCCCATATAGTAGTGGGGCTGGCGCATCCAGGTCAGGGCTGCATCGTCGTCGATGTCCACGGCGTCGCCCCAGAAGGTCTGCAGCGTCTCCTTCATGATACGGCTGAGGGTGTCGGCGTTGACGCTGCCGCCTCGATCCACGATGCGGTAGACCTCCCGCTGATAGGCGGCCTCCAGCAGATGGGTGACAAAGTTGTGGTAATAGGTGTTGCGGATCATGCAGGAGAGCACCCAGCGGCGGAAGCGGGGGTCGTCGCTGGTCTTGAGCAGATAGTGGGCCATGAGCAGCTCGTTCATGGTGGAGGGGGCCTCCACAAAGTAGGTGGAGACATCGGTGTCAAAAATGGACTGGGCGCTGTTGCAGGCCTTAAAGTGCCCTGCGTGGCCCAGCTCGTGGGCCAGGGTGAACACGTCCGACATCCGCTCGTTCCAGGCCAGCAGGATATAGGAGTTCTTCCCATAGGGGCTGGAGCAGAAGCCGCCGGTGGACTTACCCTGATTCCGGGCAAAGTCAATCCACCGCTTGTCGTAGGCCTCCCGCACCATGGCCACATAGTCCTCTCCCATGATGGAGAGACCCTTTTCGATGTACTCCCGGGAGCCCTGGATGGTGACCTTGGGGTCGTACTCCGGGTCAACGGCGATCTTCAGGTCGGCAAAGGTCATCCGGTCCAGGCCATGGATCTTTTTCAGCAGCCGGGCATACCGCCGCATATGGGGGGCCAGCCGCTCCATGATGAGATCGATCTGCCGGTGATAGAGGGACTGGTCCACCTTCTGTCCAAAGAGGAGGCTGTCGAATACGGAATCGTAGCCCCGGAGGTCGGCCATGGTCTTTTCCGTCTGCACCTGGGCGTTGTAGGCGGCGGCGGTGACGTTCTCATACTCCCGGAGCTTGGCAGAGAAGGCGGAGAAGGCCCCCCGCCGGACGGCGGCATCCGTCTCATACTCGTAGTCGTCCTCAAACAGGGAGTAGCCCAGGGGATACTCCTTCCCATCCACGGTAAAGGGCGGGAACTTCATATCCGCCAGCTTTGCCATGTTGTAGATCTGATAAGGAGCGTTCACCGTCTGGGACAGGGCGGCCAGGGCACGCTCCGTCTCCGGGTGGAGGCGGTGGGGCTTCTCCCGGAGGATGTCCCGGAGAAAGTGACAGTTGGCCTCGGACTGGGCGGCGGCCTCCGTCAGCAGGGACTCGTCCGCCTGGGACAGCTCGCTGGTCACGAAGCTGAGCTGACTCATCACCTGGGCGGCCAGGCGGTTCTGCTCCCCGTTGCGTTCCTGGTTGTGGGTGTCGGTGTAGTCCACCTCCACCGCCAGGTGGCAGTAGTTGGAGGTCAGGGTCAGCAGCCGAACCGCCTCCCGGAAGTCGTCCAGGCAGGCGTTGATCGTCTCAGGGGAGGTCAGCTTGCCCTGGTACTGCTGTACCATGCTCTCGGCCAGTTCCCGGAGCCGCCGGGTGTCCTGGTACATGGCCTCCTCGGTGGGGTAGATCAGGGACAGATCCCAGGTCTCGGCGACGGGGACATCCTTGCGAAGGGTGGTGCTCATTGGCGTTACTTCCTTTCCTGTATTTTTCCTGCGCCTATTGTAACCTATCCCCGCAGAAAAAGCAAACCGAACCTCCGAAGGGGAGGCCCGGTCTGCAAACAGGCGATGCGTGATTTACTTGCACAGCTCCGTGGCCACGGCGGAGGCCAGACGGGCGTTGTTGAACACCAGCTGAATGTTGGAGTCCAGGCTGTCGCCGCCGGTCAGGTCCTTGATCTTGGCGAGCAGGAAGGGAGTGGTCTGCTTGCCGTGGATGCCCAGGGCGTTGGCCTCGGCCACCGCCTCGTCGATGGCCTTGTTGATGACGTCCGCATCCATGGAGTACTCCTCCGGGATGGGGTTGGTCACCAGCATGCCGCCCTTGAGCCCCATCTCCCGCTGGGCGCGGAAGGCGGCGGCCACCTCGGCGGGGGTGTCCAGCTCATAGTCCACGCCGAAGCCGCTCTTGCGGGTGTAGAAGGCGGGCAGTTCACTGGTGCCGTAGCCGATGACGGGGACGCCCTTGGTCTCCAGATACTCCAGGGTCAGCCCCAGGTCCAGGATGGACTTGGCCCCGGCGCAGATGACCATGACCGGGGTCTGGGCCAGCTCCTCCAGGTCGGCGGAGATGTCCATGGTGGTCTCCGCACCACGATGGACGCCGCCGATGCCGCCGGTGGCAAAGACGGAGATGCCCGCCAGGTTGGCGATAATCATGGTGGTGGTGACGGTGGTGGCCCCGTCCATTCCCCTGGCGACGATGACCGGCAGGTCCCGGCGGGAGACCTTGGTGACCTCCTGGCCCTTCTTGCCCAGGTGCTCGATCTCCTCATGGGTGCAGCCCGCCTTGAGGCGGCCGCCGATGATGGCGATGGTGGCGGGGACGGCTCCGCAGGAGCGGATGATCTCCTCCACCTTGAGGGCGGTCTCCACGTTCTGCGGATAGGGCATGCCGTGGGAGATGATGGTGGACTCCAGCGCCACCACGGGCCGGTTGTCCTTCAGGGCCTGGGCCACCTCGGGGGCCACGTCCAGATACTTGGTGAGAGACATGATGCAATACCTCCTGTGATATGATAATGGTTTGAGAATGAACTTTTTTATGAAAAGCCGCGTAGCGGCAGGAACACGGGCTTATTGCGCCATCCGCTCCAGGATGGCCTCGCCGGAGAGCCGGGGGTTGATGGTCTCCGCCCCCTCGATGGAGATGGCGGCGGCGGCCTGTGCCCGGCAGGCGGAGCCCTCCAGGTCGTTGCCCTCCAGATAGGCCCAGGCCAGAGCCGCCATAAAGGCGTCCCCTGCGCCGGTGGCGTTGACCGGCCGGGCAGGATAGCAGGGGAGACGGAGGCTCCCCCAGTGGTCGGCGGCGTAGACCCCATCGCTCCCCAGGGAGATGAACACCCGGCGGAGGCCGGTGTCCAGCAGGGTCTGAGCCGCCCGCTCCAGGCTCTCATCGTCGGTGATGGACACCCCGGAGAGCAGCTCCGCCTCGTAGCGGTTGGGCTTGAGGGTGTGTATCTTGCCCAGCACGTCCCGGAGCCTGACCGCCTTGGCGGTGGACACCGGGTCGGCAAAGATGGGGGCCTTCACGTTCTCACACAGCCAGCGCACCGATTCGGCGGGGATGTTGGTGTCCAGAATGACGATCTGGGCGTTGTCCAGCAGGGCCCGGCGGCTCTGGAGATAGCCCGGGGTCACATGGTCGTAGATGTCCATGTCGGAGATGGCCAGAGCCATGTCACCGTCCGGGCCGGAGAGAAAGACGTAGTTGGAGGTGACGCCTCCGGGTACCTGGAGGGCCTGGGAGATGTCGATGCCCAGCTCCCCGCAGGAGGCGGCGATCTTCTGGGCGTAGATGTCGTCTCCAAAGGCGGTGAGCAGCCGCACGTCCACCCCCAGCAGGGCCAGGTTGTGGGCGATGTTCCGCCCCACACCCCCCAGGGACATGCGCACCCGGCCGGGGTTGGAATCGCTGGCCACCAGAGGGGCGTAGGCCCGACCGCCGATGTCCATGTTTACCCCGCCCACCACCGCCACATAGGAGGCAGTGCGAAGGACGTAGCCCTTTCCGGCGATGTATCCCTTTTTCGTCAGGTTGGAGATGTGGACGGCCACCGAGGAGCGGGTGATGCCCGCCCGGTCGGCCAGCTCCTGCTGGGAGATCATGGGGTTCTCTGCGATCCAGTTCAGAATCTCCCGTTCCCGCTGGGTCATGGAAGCCCCTCCTCTCATCTGGCAAATAAGCAGTTGCTTATTAGATTGATTTTTGTTTATTATACAACATTCTGACAGAGCGGTCAACAGGTTTTGCCGGATTTGTGAAAATGGTATCCCCGCCCGGTGCGCCGCTGTATCCGACCCAAATCGTAACGGCATGGAGTTTGGGAAAACAACTGATATTGGCGCCAATTCTGCTCAAAATTCGCCGAATTGGGGGTTGCTATTTTGTAAAGGCAATGTTAAAATGTGAGTACACTCAGTTCTCGTGCCCTTGTGAGAAAAGGCGGTTCTGAGCAGTTTTGACCCCGGATTGCGACAGCACCGGGAAATTACCAGGAAAGGATGACACACGGATGAAACAGATGAAGAAGCTCCTCGCTCTCCTGCTGGCTCTGATGATGTGCTTTGCTCTGGCCGCCTGCGGCAGCAGCAGCGACAGCACCACCACCGACACCTCCAGCGATACCACCGAGGAGACCACCGACGACACCGAGGAGTCCAGCGACGCCGACACCACTGAGGAGACCAGCGATGCCGACACCACTGAGGAGGCCGATGACGCAGAGGCTGAGGATACCACCTCTACCGAGACTGTCTCCGCCGACGACATCGACGACAACATGACCTCTGACGACGGTACTTATGAGATCGCTTTCGTCACTGACGTGGGCTCCCTGAAGGACAAGTCCTTCAACGAGGGCACCTGGAACGGCGTCAAGCTGTACGCCTATGAGAACGGCCTGTCCTACAAGTATTATCAGCCCGCCAACGAGAGCGAGGCCACCGATGATGACCGCTATGACGCCATGGCCGCTGCCTGCGACGCCGGCGCCAAGGTCGTTGTCTGTGCCGGTTACCTTCAGGAGGCCGCTCTGACTCAGGCCGCTATCGCCTATCCCGACGTGCAGTTCGTCTTCATCGACGGCTACACCCTGTATGATGGCGACACCGCTCTGACCAACGTGGCTGGCATCAACTTCCAGGAGGAGCAGTGCGGCTACTTCGCCGGCTATGCTGCCGTCATGGAAGGCTACACCGAGCTGGGCTTCTCCGGCGGCGGTGGCGGCACCAACCCCGCCTGCTGCCGTTACGGCTTTGGCTACGTGCAGGGCGCCAATGACGCCGCTGCCGCTCTGGGCATCACCGTCAACATCAACTACTCCTGGCTCTATGGCTCCAGCTACAGCGCCTCCCCCGACCTGCAGACCATGATCTCCGGCTGGTACTCCAACGGCACTCAGGTCGTGTTCGCCTGCGGCGGCTCCATGTTCTCCTCCATCGCCACTGCCGCTGCTGAGAACGACGGCGCTGTGATCGGCGTTGATGTCGACCAGTCCAGCGAGTCCGATACCGTCATCACCTCCGCCATGAAGGGCCTGGCCGAGGCTACCGAGTATGCTGTCGGCAAGTACTATGACGGTTCCTGGGACGAGATCGGCGGCACCACCACCACCCTGGGCGCTGCTGACGGCGCCGTGGGTCTGCCCACCGACACCTGGTCCATGACCAACTTCACCGTCGAGGACTACGAGGCTCTGCTGGCCTCCGTCGTCAGTGGCGAGCTGGTCGTTGACAGCGACTATGAGAGCAACTTCAGCCAGGAGTACTCCAACGTCACCGTCAACATGATTGAGTAATTTCTGTATCCACAGAAGCTCTGCAACCCAACGGGGAGGATGCGAAAGCATCCTCCCCATTTTGATATGTATATGGCCACCGGCTGACCGATGGCGACTAGAAGTCTGTCGCAATGGACAGAAAACAGCAGCCCCTTGCGAGCAGCCAGAACGGAAATGCCACTGGCAAACCGTTCTGGCCCCGTCCGGGGCTGCTGGTGGTATGGACAACGGCCCTCGCCTGCGCTGAGGGCCATTGTCCATTTTCCTTTTTACACGTTACACGAACCCAAGCATCAGGCCTACCGCCCGCACCAGCAGTGCGGCTACCCAGGCCACGACGCACTGGCCGACCACCACGCCGACGGCCCATTTGCCTCCCAGCTCCCGTTTGATGGAGGCGATAGCCGCCACGCAGGGGGTGTACAGCAGGCAGAACACCAGCAGGGAGGCGGCGGTCAGGGGGGTCATGGCCCCCAGCAGCACCTCGGTGGAGCCGAACAGCACCGACAGGGTGGAGACTACGCTCTCCTTGGCCATAAATCCGGTGATCAGCGCCGTGGAGATGCGCCAGTCCCCAAAGCCCAGGGGCTGGAAGATGGGGGCGATCACCCCGGCCGCCGCCGCCAGGATGCTGTCCTGGGAGTCGGTGACCATTTGCAGGTGGAGGTCAAAGGTCTGCAAAAACCAGATCAGGATGGTTGCCACAAAGATGACGGTGAAGGCACGTTGTAAAAAGTCCTTGGCCTTCTCCCAAAGCAGCTGGGCCACGTTTTTGGCCCCGGGCAGCCGGTAGTTGGGCAGCTCCATCACGAAGGGCACCGCCTCTCCCCGGAACAGAACCCCACGCAGGAGCAGGGCCATCAGTACGCTCACCAGGATGCCCCCGAAGTACAGGGCGATCATGACCAGCCCGGCGTAGTCGGGGAAGAACGCCTCGGCAAAGAAGCTGTAGATGGGTAGCTTGGCGGAGCAGCTCATGTACGGGGTGAGCAGGATGGTCATTTTCCGATCCCGCTCAGAGGGGAGGGTGCGGCTGGCCATGACTCCGGGCACGGTGCAGCCGAAGCCGATGAGCATGGGCACGATGCTCCGCCCGGACAGGCCGATCTTACGCAGCAGCTTGTCCATGACGAAGGCCACCCGGGCCATATAGCCGCTGTCCTCCAGCAGGGAGAGGAAGAAGAACAGAGTGACGATGATGGGCAAAAAGCTGAGCACGCTGCCCACCCCGTTGAATATGCCGTCGATCACCAGGGAGCGGACGGCGTCGTTGACCTGGAGGGACACCAGGGTGGCGTCGGTCAGGTCGGTGAGCCAGGAGATGAGCAGGTCCAGCAGGTCTGCCAGTCCCGAGCCGATGACGTTGAAGGTCAGGTAGAACACCAGGGCCATAATGCCCACAAAGCAGGGGATGGCGGTATATTTCCCCGTCAGCACCCGGTCGATCTTCTCGCTGCGCAGCCGCTCCCGGCTCTCCCGGGGCTTGATGACGGTGGCGGCGCACACCTTTTCGATGAAGTGGAAGCGCATATCCGCGATGGCCGCCGCCCGATCCAGGCCCCGCTCCTCCTCCATCTGGGAGACGATGTGCTCGATCATCTCTCGCTCGTTCTCGCTCAGGGCCAGCTGCTCCAGGATGAGGGGATCCCCCTCGGCCACCTTGGTGGCGGCAAAGCGGAGAGGGATGCCCGCCTCGGCGGCGTGGTCCTCGATCAGGTGCATGATGCCGTGGAGGCAGCGGTGGACGGCCCCGCCGTGGTCGCTGGCGTCGCAGAAGTCCTGTCGTCCCGGGCACTCCTGGTACTTCGCCGTGTGGAGGGCGTGGGAAATCAGCTCGTCGATGCCCTCATTTTTGGCCGCCGAGATGGGGACAACAGGGATGCCCAGCATGGCCTCCATCTCGTTGACCAGGATGGAGCCGCCGTTCTCCCGCACCTCGTCCATCATGTTCAGCGCCAGCACCATGGGCCGGTCCAGCTCCATGAGCTGCATGGTCAGGTAGAGGTTGCGCTCGATGTTGGTGGCGTCCACGATGTTGATGATGCCCTGAGGGTGCTCATGGAGGACGAAGTTCCGGGTGACCAGCTCCTCGCTGGAGTAGGGGGACATGGAGTAGATGCCCGGCAGGTCGGTGACCAGGGTGTTCTCATAGCCCTTGATGGGGCCGTCCTTCCGGTCCACCGTCACCCCGGGGAAGTTGCCCACGTGCTGGTTGGAGCCGGTGAGCTGGTTGAACAGGGTGGTTTTGCCACAGTTCTGGTTCCCCGCCAGGGCGAAGGTCAACGTCTCCCCCTCCGGCAGGGGGTGCTCGTCCGCCTTGCTGTGGTACTTGCCTCCCTCGCCCAGACCGGGATGGGGAATGGCCTTTTTCCGCTCCGACTCCGCCTTCTCTTTGGCGGGGGAGACCCGGTCGATCTCGATCTGCTCTGCGTCCGCCAGGCGCAGGGTCAGTTCATAGCTGTGGATGCGCAGCTCCACCGGGTCGCCCATGGGGGCGTATTTCACCATGGTGACCTGAGCCCCGGGAATCAGGCCCATGTCCAGAAAGTGCTGCCGGAGGGCACCCTCGCCCCCCACGGTGATGATAGAGGCGGACTTTCCGATCTCTAATTCATTCAGCGTCATGAATCTGTTTCCTGTCCTTTCCCAAAAGGCGACCTGTTTCGCAAATGCGAACAGATGCGCCCTATTGTCAGAGCCGCCGGAACTGCCGACGGCTCAAGCTTTTTATTTACCCACGCAGAACCGCTGGAAGATGCGCCGGGTCACATCCTCGGTGACAGACTGTCCGGTGACCTCGTTTAAGGCGGACAGAGCCGCCTCTGCGTCGGACAGAACGGCGTCCGGGGGCAGGCCCAGCTCCAGAGCCTGATTTGCCCCTGCCAGACTGTCCGCCGCCCGGCGGATGGCCTCTGCCTGGCGGGCGTTGGTAAGCAGCTCCCCCTGACGGGGGGTGTGGTCGGCAAAGAGGGTGCGGACGGCGTCCTCCAGCGTCTCTAGCCCCTGACCGGTGACCGAGCTGACGGTGATGGCCTCCAGCCCCTCCGGGAGGGTCAGAACGGTGGGCAGGTCGGACTTGCTCACCAGCACCAGCCGGTGAGGGCACCGCTCCGAGAGGGCCAGCAGGGTCCTGTCCTCCTCGGTCAGCTCCTCGCTGCCGTCCAGCAGCACCAGAGCCAGCTCCGCCTCGTCCAGAGCCGCCCGGCTCCGGGCCACACCCAGCCGCTCCACCGGGTCGGCGGTGTCCCGCAGTCCGGCGGTGTCCACCAGACGGAGGAGGACGCCGCCCAGGACGCACCGCTCCTCCACCGTGTCCCGGGTGGTGCCGGGGATGGGGGTGACGATGGCCCGGTCATAGCCCAGCAGGGCGTTGAGCAGGGAGGACTTGCCCGCATTGGGACGCCCCACAATGGCGCAGGGCACCCCCTGGGTGAGCTGTCGTCCCCGGCGGTAGGTGGAGCCGATCTGCCGGAGAGCGGCCTCCGAGCGGGACAGGGTCGCCTCGATCTCCGCCGTCTCCAGCGGGTTCAGATCCTCGTCCGGGTAGTCCAGCACCACATGGAAGTGGGCCAGCAGGTCGATGAGCCCGTCCGCCACCGCCTGTATCTTCTCCGTCATGGCCCGGCCCAGCTGACCGGCGGCGTTCCGGGCGGCGTCCGGGGTCTGGGCGTCGATGAGATCCGCCACCGCCTCCGCCTGAATCAGATCCATCCGGCCGTTGAGAAAGGCCCGTTTCGTGAACTCTCCCGGCCCCGCCTGTCTCGCCCCGTGGCGAAAGAGCTGCTCCAGCCCGGCGGAGAGCACCGCCGGGGAGCCGTGACATTGCAGCTCCGCGGTGTCCTCCCCGGTGTAGCTGTGGGGGGCCCGGGCGTAGGTGGCCATACACTGATCCAGCATGGCCCCGTCCCCGTCCAGCAGCGTCCCCAGCACCAGCCGGTTGGGGGGATAGTCGGTGAGGGGTTTCCCGGACGACGGGCGAAAGCAGGCGGAGACGGCGGAGATCGCCTCCGATCCGGAGAGCCGGAGGATACCGATGGCACTGGCTCCGGGGGCGGTGGCGACGGCGGCGATGGTGTCCGGGGAAGAGGCTGTATTCATCAGCGGATCTGCCCGTCGCCGTAGACGACGAACTTACTGGAGGTCAGCTCCTCCAGCCCCATGGGGCCCCGGGCGTGCATCTTCTGGGTGGAGATGCCGATCTCCGCCCCCAGGCCGAACTCCCCGCCGTCGGTGAACCGGGTGGAGGCGTTGACATAGACGGCGGCGGCGTCTACCTCGTCCAGGAACTTCTGAGCGGTAGAGTAGCTGTCGGTGACGATGGCCTCGCTGTGGCCGGTGCCGTGGAGGTTGCAGAAGTCGATGGCCTCCTGCACGCCGTCCACCACCCGGACGGCCAGGATATAGTCGCCGTACTCGGTGTCCCAGTCCTCCTCTGTGGCAGCCACGGCCCGGTCGCCCAGAATGGCCTTGCCCCGCTCGTCACAGCGCAGCTCCACATGATACTCGTCCAGATAGGGAATCACCATGGGGAGAAACTCCCCGGCCACGGCGCTGTCCACCAGCAGACACTCCATGGCGTTACAGACGGAGGGACGGGAGCACTTGGCGTTCTGAACGATGCGGCAGGCCATCTCCAGGTCGGCAGCCCGATCCACATAGGTGTGGCACACACCCTCTCCGGTGCGGATGACCGGGACGCTGGCGTTGGCGGCCACCGCCCGGATCAGGCCCCGGCCCCCTCTGGGGATGAGCACGTCCAGATACTCGGTGAGGTTCATCAGCTCGGTGCTGCTGGCCCGGGTGGTGTCCTGAACCAGAGCCACCGAGTCGGCGGGGAGGCCCGCGTCGGCCAGGGCGGCGCGCATGATCTCTGTCAGGGCCTGGTTGGAGTGGAACGCCTCTTTGCCCCCCCGGAGAATGACGGCGTTGCCCGACTTGAGGCAGAGGGCGGCGGCGTCCACTGTGACGTTGGGCCGGGCCTCATAGATGATGCCGATGACCCCCAGAGGCACCCGGCGGCGGGCGATGCGCAGGCCGTTGGGCCGGACGCTCTCCCGGGTGACAGCGCCGATGGGGTCGGGCAGAGCGGCCACCTGGCGGGCGCCCTCCGCCATGCCCCGGATGCGCCCCTCGTTTAGGGCCAGCCGGTCCTGGAGACTGACGCTCATGCCGGAGGCCCTGGCTGCCGCCATGTCCTGGGCGTTGGCGGCCAGGATGTCGTCCGTGTGGGCCAGCAGCGCGTTGGCAATGGCCTCCAAAGCGGCGTTCTTCCGTCCGGTGCCGACGACCGCCAGTACCCGGGAGGCGGTCTTGGCGGCCTGTCCCTGTAATTCGATGGGTGTCATGTTGGTTCCTCCTTTATTACTTTATTACGTATTACAATAATACTAATGCTGCAATATGCCAAAATAGTGCATTTTATCGGGCCGCCACAAACCGCGTCCCCACGTCCTTCCCCTCTGCGATGTCGTAGAGGGCGTCCATCCGGTTGCTGTTGGTGAGTACCATGTCGATGCCCAGCCGGTTGGCCACCCGGGCGGCCTCCAGCTTGGTGACCATGCCGCCGGTGCCCCAACGGGAGCCCACGCCTCCTGCCATGTCGTAGACGGACTCGTCGATCTCCGTGACCCGGGGGATGAGCTTTGCATCCGGGTTTTGCCGGGGGTCGCTGTCGTACAGACCGTCGATGTCGCTGAGGATAATGAGCAGATCCGCCCGGCACAGCCCCGCCACGATAGCGGAGAGGGTATCGTTGTCTCCCAGCACCTTTCGGTCGCCGGTCTCGATCTCGGCGGCGGAGACGGAGTCGTTCTCGTTGACCACCGGGATGACCCCCAGCCCCAGCAGGGCGGCGAAGGTGCCGGAGAGGTGGGCCTGACGGAAGGGGTCCTTCACGTCGTCGTCGGTGAGCAGCACCTGGGCCACCGTCTGGCCGTACTCCCCGAAGAATTTGTCGTACAGGTGCATCATCTCGCACTGGCCCACGGCGGCGGCGGCCTGCTTCATCCGCAGCTGGCTGGGTCGGGCGGTCATGCCCAGCTTGCCTGCCCCCATGCCGATGGCCCCGGAGGAGACCAGGATGATCTCGTGGCCCATCCCCTTCAGGTCGGAGAGCACCCGGGCCAGCAGTTCCATATTCCGCAGGTTCCGGCTCCCGTCCACCCGGGTCAGGCTGGAGGTGCCCACCTTGACGACAATGCGCAGCTTGCGCTCCAATTCACACATGACGTTTTATCTCCATTCTCTCTCAGACTGATTCGCTATTATACAAAACAATAGCACAGAATCCCCCGTCTGGCAAGCAGTCAGCCCCGTTTTTTGTTTGGAAGGGGAGAAAAGAGGACGAAAGGGGTTTACCGTAACCCCTTCTTATGAAAATTGGACAAAGCCGGAACAAAAAAAACTGCAAAAATGGCTTAAAACCCGCTGATTTACTGTTGCTTTTCCGGGAAAAAGAGGGTAGAATGTACCGTGTTTAGAGGGGGTGCCGGAGAAATGCTGCATATTGTGCTGGTGGAACCGGAGATCCCTCAAAATACGGGCAACATTGCCAGAACCTGTGCCGCCACCGGCGCACAGCTCCACCTCATCCGTCCCCTGGGCTTCGAGATCACAGAGCGGCGGGTACGGCGGGCGGGGCTGGACTACTGGCCCATGGTGCAGCTGGAGGTACACGACAGTCTGGAGGCCCTGTTTCAGGAATGGCCTGAGGCGGAGCGGGATCTCTGGCTGGCGACCACCAAGGCACCCCGGGACTATGGGGAGGCCCGGTTCACCGGCGACTGCTGGCTGTTCTTCGGAAAGGAGACGGCGGGGCTGCCGGAGTGGTTCCGCATGGCCCACTATGACCGGTGCATCCGAATCCCCATGCGAGCCCAGGCCCGGAGCCTGAATCTCGCCAACTCTGTGGCTGTGGTGGTCTACGAGGCCCTGCGGCAGCAGGGTTTTCCCGGTCTGCTGGGACAGGGCGAGATGAAGGGGCAGGTATGCCCGACAGAAAAAGCAATTCAGTCTGATTTGGAAACAGGAAAGGAGTCTTTTGTATGAACTACAACAAGAAAACGGTCACTGACATCGACGTCAAGGGCAAGAAGGTTCTGCTGCGCTGCGACTTCAACGTCCCCATGGCCAAGGACGGCAGCGGTCGGATCACCGACGACAAGCGGATTCGTGCCGCTCTGCCCACCATCCAGTACCTGCTGGAGCAGGGGGCCGCTGTCATCGCCTGCTCCCATATGGGCAAGCCCAAGGGCGAGTGGAAGCCGGAGCTGAGCATGAAGCCCGTGGCCGCCCGCCTCTCCGAGCTGCTGGGCCAGGAGGTCATTATGGCCGCCGACATCGTGGGCGAGGACGCCCAGGCCAAGGCTGCCGCTCTCCAGCCCGGCCAGATCCTCCTGCTGGAGAACCTGCGCTATGACAAGGGCGAGACCAAGAACGACCCCGCCTTCGCCAAGGCTCTTGCCGACCTGGCCGGTGCGGACGGCGTGTACGTCTCCGACGCCTTTGGCACCGTTCACCGTGCCCACGCCTCCACCGCCGGCGTGGCCGCCTATCTGCCCGCCGTCTCCGGCTTCCTGATCCAGAAGGAGCTGGACATCATCGGCGGCGCTCTGGCCGCTCCCAAGCGTCCTCTGGTGGCTATCCTGGGCGGCTCCAAGGTCTCCTCCAAGATCGGCGTCATCAACAACCTGCTGGAGATCGCCGACACCGTCATCATTGGCGGCGGCATGGCCTACACCTTCTCCGCCGCCCAGGGCGGCAAGATCGGCGACTCCCTGCTGGAGGCCGACTGGGAGGATTACGCCAATGAGATGGTGAAGAAGGCTGCCGACAAGGGCGTCAAGCTGCTGTTGCCGGTGGACACCGTCATCGCCGACGCCTATTCCCCCGACGCCAACACCCAGGTGGTCGCCACCGGCGAAATTCCCGACGGCTGGCAGGGCCTGGACATCGGCCCCAAGACGGTGGAGCTGTACAAGGCCGCCGTGGCCGACGCGGGCACCGTCATCTGGAACGGCCCCATGGGCGTGTTCGAGTTTGAGAAGTTCGCCGTGGGCACCCAGACCATCGCTCAGGCCCTGAGCGAGACCGACGCCATCACCATCATCGGCGGCGGCGACTCCGCAGCCGCTGTCCAGCAGCTGGGCTATGCCGACAAGATGACCCACATCTCCACCGGCGGCGGCGCCTCCCTGGAGTTTATGGAGGGCAAGGAGCTTCCCGGCGTAGCTGCACTTCTTGACAAATAATTAAAATTATTTGTTAAGACAAACGTGCCGGTGGCACGTTTGAGCAGCGTGTGGGATTTCTGCGCCGCAGACGCATCCTCTATTCTGCTGCGCTGCTTGATAAGTAAGCAAACAGATTCCACATTCTTTCCATTTCCCACTGCACCAATGCTCCCTCGCCGCTCCGGCGGCGGGGGAGCCTGACGGGAGCGGAACCGTTTTCAACAAAAAGGTTCCCAGGCTCCCGAATCACACCGAGATTTCCGGCCTTTTCCGCTCCGGAGTCCCGGCGCTTGCTTTGTAAAACCGTGCCTGCCGGGTAAAAACCCGCCCCGGACAGGACACTGCATATATAGAAAGAGGTATGTCAAAATGAACAGAAGATATCGCAAGACCCTCATCGCCGGCAACTGGAAGATGAACAAGACCGCATCCGAGACCAAGGCTTTCGCCGACGAGCTGAAGACCATGCTCCCCAAGGCCAAGTGGTGCGACATCCTGATCTGCGCCCCCTTCGTCAACGTCCCCGCCGCCCAGAAGGCCTTCAAGGACTGCCGGGTGCAGGTGGGCGCTGAGAACGTCTCCGAGCACGAGAGCGGCGCTTACACCGGCGAGGTGTCCGCCGCCATGCTGAAGGACCTGGGCGTGAAGTACGTCATCATCGGCCACTCCGAGCGCCGCCAGTACTGGAACGACGACGATATCATTGTCAACAAGAAGGCCAAGGCCGCTGTGGAGGCCGGTCTGTATCCCATCATCTGCGTGGGCGAGAGCCTGGAGCAGCGGGAGCTGGGCATCACCAAGGAGCTGATCGATCTCCAGGTCAAGACCGCTCTCTCCGGCATCCCCGCCGAGAAGATGCGCCATGTGGTCATCGCCTATGAGCCCCTGTGGGCCATCGGCACCGGCCGCACCGCCACCCCCGAGCAGGCCAACGAGGTCAACTGCGAGATCCGCACCGTCATCCGCAAGCTGTACGGCGCACGGGTGGCCCGGAGCGTGACCATCCTCTACGGCGGCTCCATGAACGACAAGAACGCCTATGAGCTGCTGGCCCAGCCCGACATCGACGGCGGCCTGATCGGTGGCGCCTCCCTGAAGCCCGCCGCCTTCACCACTATTATCAACGCTGCCAACCAGGAGTAATTTCCTCGACGCCAAAGGGAGAGAATCGATCTCTCTCTTTGGGCGTACATTTCAATTGGAAAGAGGACACGAGGTATTATGAAAACACCTACTACTCTGATCATCATGGACGGCGTGGGCATCACGCCGGACGGCCCGGGCAACGCCTTCACCCAGGCGGCTACCCCCGTCCTGGATAAGCTGTTTGCGGAAAATCCGGTCAGCCGTCTCTCCGCCTCCGGTATGGACGTGGGCCTGCCCGACGGACAGATGGGCAACTCTGAGGTGGGACACACCAACATCGGCGCAGGCCGGGTGGTGTTCCAGGATCTGCCCAAAATCACCAAGGGCATCCAGGACGGGAGCTTCTTCCAGAACCCCGCCTATCTCAAGGCGATGAACGCCGCCAAAGAGGCGGGCACCGCAGTCCATATCTATGGCCTGATGTCCAACGGCGGCGTCCACTCCCACATCACCCACATCCAGGCCGCTGTCAAGATGGCTCATGACCTGGGCTGCCCGAAGATTTTCGTCCACTGCTTTATGGACGGCCGTGACGTGCCCCCCACCTCCGGTAAGGGCTTTGTGGCCCAGATGAAGGAGACCTGCGACGAGTACGGGGCCAAGATTGCCACCATCTCCGGCCGGTACTATGCCATGGATCGTGACACCAACTGGAACCGGGTGGAGCGGGCTTACAAGGCCATGGTCTATGGCGAGAGCGAGGCCCGGTTCATCGACGACCCGGTGGGAGCGATGCAGGCCAGCTACGACGCAGGCGTCACCGACGAGTTCGTCATCCCCGTCATCACTGCGGAGAACGCCGAGATCCGGGAGAACGACTCCATTATCTTCATGAACTTCCGCCCCGACCGGGCCCGGGAGATCACCCGCACCTTCGTGGATCCGGACTTCACCGGCTTTGAGCGGAGAAACGGCTTCTTCCACGTGAACTACGTCTGCACCACCTCCTATGACGCCACCATGCCCAACGTGGAGGTGGCCTTCCCCAAGCAGAAGCTGCACAACATCTTCGGCGAGTATATCTCCAACCTGGGCCTGACCCAACTGCGCATTGCGGAGACGGAGAAGTACGCCCATGTCACCTTCTTCTTCAACGGCGGCGTGGAGACGGTGTTCCCCGGGGAGGATCGGTGCCTCATCGCCTCCCCCAAGGTGGCAACCTATGACCTGAAGCCGGATATGTCCGCCAACGAGGTGGCCGCCGCCTGCGTGGAGCGCATCCTCAGCGGCAAGTATGACGTCATCATCCTCAACTTCGCCAACGGCGACATGGTGGGTCATACCGGCGTGCTGGAGGCCGCCAAGATCGCCGTGGAGACGGTGGATCGCTGTGTGGGCCAGGTGGTGGCCGCCACCCGGCAGATGGGCGGCGTCTCCCTCATCACCGCCGACCACGGCAACTGCGAGCAGATGCTCCAGGAGGACGGCGTCTCCCCCATGACCGCCCACACCACCAACCTGGTGCCCTTCTGCATCGTGGGCGCGGACGTGAAGCTGAAGGACGGCCGTCTGTGCGACATCGCCCCCACCATGCTGGATCTGATGGGCCTGGAAAAGCCCGCCGAGATGGACGGCGTCAGCCTCATCGACGACTGAGAACTGCATAGCAGGGTAAAGCAAAGCCCCCCGGCTCGTGTGTGAGCCGGGGGGCTTGACGCATTGTTAGCGTCCCCAAGTGAAAGTCTGTTGAGCAAATTAACCGCTTATTTCAGCAGTTGTCTCTGTAAGCTCTGTCATAATACGGGAATATGCCTCCAGAAAATAGGCCATCTCTGCATCGTTTAAGTCTTCATCTTCCATTGCCTCCAGGCTGGCCATGGTGGTGACGTAGGTAGTCATAAACTCTGCATACTCACCTAAAAGGCTTGTCGGGTCATCAGAGTTGCTGTAGGTAATCATGAACTCGCAGTATTCGTCAAAGAATGCCTCATAATCATCGATTGCCTGCTTGATTTCTGGGCGCATTCCATCGACCAACTCCTCGGTGGAGTCAGCGGCATCGTCAGTTTCCGTTTCGCTGTCAGTGGATGCGTCGGCGTCTTCTACCTCCTCCGAAGCATCTGCATCGGACTCCTCATCCGTGTCGGAGGACTGTTCGGCATCCTCGTCCTCTGTAGCGGTGTCGTCTGCATTTTCGGACACTTCCGATTCTGTAGATTCTTCGGCCTCAGATTCATCCTCCTCAGCTTCCGCAGTGTCATCAGGGACTTCTTTTACATCTGTCGCTGTCTCGGTATCGTTATCAGAGATATCTTCTGTTTTGGCTGTGTTACCACCGCAGGCAGCCAGAGATATCAAGAGTATAAACGACAGGAACAAGGCAATAATCTTCTTCTTCATAAATTCTCTCCTTTGTAAATGTAAAACGGTTGGCAGCGTGAAATAGGACAGGCGCCGGAATTGCTGCGCAGGATGCGCATGGTCGCATTTTCATCTGGTATATAGTGCATTTGACTAGTTCAGATATTAACTAAGCAAGGCAACAGCACCTCCTCACATTTTGACATCATCTCCCTCGTCAGGAACCCGGTTCAGTCTCCGACATCCTATCGTCTCTTTTAGCCAGATGATGCTTTGATTTTAAGCTTAGTTTCAGCAAATGTCAATAGTAAATATATTTACTATTGATTTTTGGCTTGGGCGTTTTCCGTTCTATACAGCTCAAAAGTGCAATCTATTCATCGTTTCAAGTTAAGATGTCAACTAAAACGAATAGTAAATATCTATACTAGTTTATGCTATCACAAAGGAGTGATAGCATGAATTATGTCAGGCGCATCCGTGACCTGCGGGAAGACCACGATTATACTCAGGAATATGTGGCAAAGAGGCTGGGCACCTCTCAGAGCATGTATGCCCGCTATGAGCGGGCGGCCAACGAGCTGCCCATCCACCATCTGCTGACCCTCTGCGACCTCTATCACGTCTCTGCGGACTATATCCTGGGGCGCACCGACCAGCCGGAGGCTTATCCTCCGGTCAGGGAATAGGGCGACGCAGGACGACAAACGCCGTGACCGCACCGGGAGCGTCTGACGCAGCGCATACGTCAGACACTCCCGGTGCGGTCACAGATTTTTTGCCTGTTTGCGCCGAAGCGGATGCCGCCTGGACAGCGGAACGAACCTACAGGCTGCCCGGCTCCAATGCCCAGGCGTCCTTCACCTGATCCTGGAGCCAGCTGGGCGGCTTTCGGTGCCGGATGCCGGAGAGGATGCCCATGGCGGCGTAGGCGGTGATGAGGGAGGAGCCGCCATAGCTGACAAAGGGCAGGGTCAGCCCGACCACCGGCAGCACGAACAGGCACATCCCCACGTTGAGCACCACCTGGCACAGCAGCATCCCGGCATAGCCCACGGCGATCAGCCCGTAAAAGGGGGTGCTGGCGTGGAGGGCGATGTGGATACACCGGAGGATGATGGCGGTGAGCAGCAGGAGCAGCACTGCCGCTCCCACCAGTCCCAGCTCCTCACAACAGGCGGAGAAGATGAAATCGGTGTGCCGGGCGGGAAGGGCGCTCTGATAGCTGGCCTGGGTGAGATTGCCCTGGAGATAGCCCATGCCCGTCAGCTTGCCCGAGCGGATGGCCAGCAGGGAACGGGTCTGCTGAAAGCCCCGATAGGTGGGATCCAGGTCATGGTTGAAGCAGACCAGAATACGCATTTTCCAGTAGTTGTCCTCCGGCAGATAGAGCCACAGGGCGGAGCCTGCCAGCACCGTCACCGCCACCCCCAGCAGGATCCAGTGCCATTTCAGCCCTCCGGCCCAGACCATGGTCAGGAAGATAAACACGTACACCAGGGCGGAGCCTGCGTCGTCGGAGACGAGGTAGATGAGGCAGACAAAGAAGCCCACATGAGCGCAGAGAGAAAGCACCGAGACGGGATGGCTCAACCCCTTGTGGCGCTGAAGAAAGACGATCTGTTTTGCCAGCAGCATGGTGAAGGTCAGCTTCACCAACTCTGCCGGCTGAACGGAAAACAGGGGAAAGGCGATCCAACTCCGGTTCCCGCCCACCTCGTGGCCCACGTTGGGGATGGCGAGAATGGCGATAAAGGCGGCGCTGAACAGAAAGACCCAGTACCACCGGCTCATCAGAGCGTCAATGTCCAGCTGGGAGAGGAGAAAGTAGAGCACGATCCCAATGCCCATGGCGACCGCCTGCTTTGCCGGGTAGGATTGGAGGTCGGCGTCGTAGCGGGTGGCGGAGTAGATGAGGGCGATGCCGAACAGATTGACCGCCACGCAAAGGGCCAGCAGCAAGTGGTCTGCCTGGGTGACGGCGTCGAGAATAAAGTCCTTTACGGCAGACATGGGCGGCCTCCTCTCCCGGCCCGGTGGGGCCTGATGAAGCCTATTATAGCACAGCGGGGGAGAGGGTGACAAGGAAAAGTGGACGGGGCAGGTCGGCATTTTACCACCCCCGCCCCTTGCCAAGAGAGAAAAAACTTGCTATACTATGCCGGAGCGAAGGAAAAGAGGCGAGCATCATGACCCATACCACCCATTCTCCGGAGGAGACAGAGGCCCTGGGAGAGCGGCTGGGAGCGCAGGCGACCCCGGGGACGGTGATCGCCTTTACCGGCGACCTGGGGGCGGGAAAGACCGCTTTCACCCGGGGTCTGGCCCGGGGCCTGGGGATTCAGGGCCGGGTCACGTCCCCCACCTTCACCATCGTGGACGAGCACACCGGGGGCCGCCTGCCCCTGTTCCACTTCGACCTGTACCGACTCTCCTCCGCCGACGACCTGTTTGACATCGGTTGGGAGGACTACCTGGCCCGGAACGGCGTCTGCGCCGTGGAATGGAGCGAGGTGGCGGAGGAGCTGTGGGACGAGACTACCCTCCGGGTGGACATCCGCAGAGGAGCCCGGGACAACGAGCGAACCATCACCATCAGGGGGGCGGAGGGACTGTGAAGATTCTTGCCATCGAGACCAGCGCCAAGGCTGCGTCGGTCTGTCTCTGCGAGGACGAGCGCCTCATCGCCCAGAGCTACCAGAACAGCGGCCTGACCCACAGCCAGACGGTGTTGCCCATGTGCCAGTCCATGCTGGAGCACTGCGGCGCAACGCTTCAGGAGATCGACCTGATCGCCTGTGCCGCCGGGCCGGGGTCGTTCACCGGGCTGCGTATCGGCCTCTCCGCCGCCAAGGGCCTGGCCTGGAGCCTGGAGAAGCCCTGCTGCGGTGTCTCCACCCTGGAGGCCATGGCCTGGCAAATGGTTCAGCACCGGGGGGAAATCCTCTGCTGTATGGACGCCCGCCGGAGCCAGGTGTACAACGCCCGGTTCCGCTCCGACGGGGAGCGGCTGGAGCGGCTGTGTGAGGACAGGGCCATCTCTCTGGCGGAGCTGTTTGCCGAGCTGGACGGAAAAAATGGTCAAATAATCGTTGGCGATGGGGCGGAGCTGTGCTATAATTACGGAAGAACGCTGGGGGCGGAGCAGAGACTATCGCCGCCTCATCTCCGCTTTCAGTCCGCCTGGGGCGTGGCAAGGGCCGCCCTGGAGCAGGCCAGAGCGGGACAGATCACCGACGCCCAGGGCCTTGCCGCCAACTATATCCGCCTGTCTCAGGCAGAGCGGGAGCGGCTGGAAAGGGCCCGCAACAGGAAAGGGGAATGACCCATGTCTGACAATGTCCACATCTTTGACCATCCGCTGATCCATCACAAGCTGTCCATCATCCGGGACAAGAACACCGGCACCCGGGAATTCCGCACCATCGTAGGGGAGATCGCCGCCCTCATGTGCTATGAGGCCACCCGGGATATGCCCACCCAGGAGATCGAGGTGGAGACACCGGTGGGCATTGCCAAGTGCAAAAAGCTCTCGGGCAAAAAGGTGGCCATCGTCCCCATCCTCCGGGCCGGCCTGGGCATGGTGGACGGGATGCTGTCCATGCTGCCCTCCGCCAAGGTGGGTCACGTGGGACTGTACCGTGACCCGGAGACTCTGGCTCCTGTGACCTATTACTGCAAAATGCCCCCCGATATCGCAGACCGGGACGTAATCATCGTCGACCCCATGCTGGCCACCGGCGGCTCTGCCTCCGCTGCGGTGGAGCTGCTCAAGGGCTATGGCTGCAAGCACATCAAGCTGATGAACATTCTCGCCGCCCCGGAGGGCATCGCCGCCATGCAGAAGGCCCACCCGGACGTGGACATCTATGTGGCCGCCGTAGACGACCACCTCAACGAGCACGGCTATATTGTCCCCGGTCTGGGGGATGCGGGCGACCGTATCTTTGGAACCAAGTAAAAATTTGCCTGTATCAACAAAGAGGGGCAGGATGGGGAACTCCCGATCCTGCTTTTCCTCTGTTGACGGACTTGAGAGAACAGAAGGAGGAACCGATCTATGTGTGGGATCGTCGGTTTTGTGGGCAGTGAGCAGGCCGCTCCTGTCCTGCTGGACGGACTGGCCCGGCTGGAGTACCGGGGATATGACTCTGCGGGCCTGGCGGTGCTGGATACGGAGAAGGGCTTGCAGCTGGTCAAGTCCAAGGGCCGTCTGAAGGTGCTCAGCGACATGGTGGACGGGGGCAATGCCCTCTCCGGGACGCTGGGGGTGGGCCATACCCGCTGGGCCACCCATGGAGAGCCCTCGGACACCAACGCCCATCCCCATCTGAGCAATTCCGGCCGGATCGCCGTGGTACACAACGGCATTATCGAGAACTACATGGAGATCAAGGAGTTCCTCCAGAGCCAGGGCGTGACCTTCCACTCCGACACGGACACCGAGGTGGTGGCCCAGCTGCTGGACTACTACTATCAGGGAGACATTGTGGACGCCACCTTTAAGGTCATCCACCGGATCGAGGGCTCCTATGCCCTGGGCATCCTGTGCGCCGACGCCCCGGATCAGCTGGTGGCCGCCCGGAAGGACGGCCCGCTGGTACTGGGCTACGGAGACGGCTGCAACTTTATGGCCAGCGACGTCACTGCCCTCATCAAATACACCAAGACAGTGAGCTACATGGAGGACGGAGAGCTGGCCATCCTGACCCGGGAGGGTATCCGGGTCTACAACGACCTGAATCAGCCGGTGGAGAAGGAGCGCTCCACCGTGGACTGGGACATCTCCGACGCAGAAAAGGGCGGCTATGAGCACTTCATGTTCAAGGAGATTATGGAGCAGCCCGAGGCCTACCGCAAGGCGGCCTTCCCCCGCATCAAGGGCGACCGGGTGGAGCTGGAGGATCTGAACCTGGAGGACGATTTCATCCGCCAGCTGAACCGGCTCTATATTGTGGCCTGCGGTTCCTCCTACCATGTGGGGGTAGTAGGAAAATACCTGCTGGAGCGGATGCTCCGCCGTCCGGTGGAGGTGCTGCTGGCCTCGGAATTCCGGTACGCCGACCCCATCGTGGATGAGAAGTCCCTGGTGGTGGTCATCAGCCAGTCGGGAGAGACCCTGGACACCATGGCCGCCCTTCGGGAGGCCAAGCAGCTGGGGGCCAGGACGCTGGCCATCGTCAACGTCATGGGCAGCTCCATTGCTAAGGAGGCGGACAGCGTCCTCTACACCTGGGCGGGGCCGGAGATCGCCGTGGCCACCACCAAGGCCTACTCCACCCAGCTGGCGGTGCTCACCCTCCTGGGCCTTCACTTTGCCCGGGTCATGGACACCATGTCCCAGGAGGCTGTGGGGGAGATTTTGGAGCAGATGCGGCTCATCCCCGCCAAGATGGAGGAGATTTTGAGCCATACGGAGGAGATCCAGTACTTCGCCTCCCAGTATTTCAACCACGAGTCCATCTTCTTCATCGGGCGAAACCTGGACTATGCCATGGGGCTGGAGGGCTCCCTCAAGCTGAAGGAGATCTCCTACATCCACTCCGAGGCCTACGCCGCCGGAGAGCTGAAGCATGGAACCATCTCCCTCATTGAGCCGGGAACTCTGGTGGTGGCTCTGGCCACCTACGCACCCCTGTTTGACAAGGCCATCAGCAACGTGGTGGAGGTCAAGAGCCGGGGCGCCACCGTCCTGGGCGTGACCACCGAGAGCAAGCGGGAGGAGATGGCAAAGCACAGCGACTCCCTCATCGTCATCCCGGACACCCACCCCATGCTGCTGCCCTCCCTGGCGGTGGTGCCGTTGCAGCTGTTTGCCTACTATGTGGCCCTCCAGCGGGGCTGCGACATCGACAAGCCCCGGAACCTGGCCAAGAGCGTCACGGTGGAGTAATGTCTGCCGGGCCTTGGAAACGGTGTATATTCATAAAAATGCTTGCATTTCCCGGGAGATCGAGTATGATATAAGAGGTATTATATCACTTGCTCCGGGAAAGGAACCATGAACATGAAAAGACAGACCAGAACAAGACTCCTTGCCGCCCTCTGTGCCCTCTGCCTTCTGCTGACTGCGTGCAGCTCATCAGAGGAGGAGGTTTACACCGGCGCCAACGGCTATTGGGAACGTGCGCTCCTGGGGGAGGAGTACGCCGTGTACCAGTACGTCTGCGACGAGATGCACATTGATGACGGCACCGACATGACCAGCAACTCCGATTATGACTTCTACTACATTTTCCCCGTCTACCCCTCCGACTTTGACTACAGCAGTGGCGATTGGGCGGAGCTGCGGCTCAACTGCGTCTACGACTACGTCGGGGAGGATTACACCCAGGAGGAGTATTTTGACTTACTGGAGGAGAGCTACTCCGAGGAGTGCGAGAACTTTGAACGGCTGGAGGATGAGGAGTATGGCGGCGAGACCTTCTTCGTCTACGAGTATGACGGCACCGCCACCAGCGGAGACGCCTACCACGCCTACGGTCATGTGACCTATAACCACGGGATCGTGGTATCCTATACCGCATTCGAGTTCGTGGACTGGGACAACCACATCACCTACTCCGATGTGGAGGGTATTCTGGAGGCCGCCTATGCGGTGGATTTCCGGGAGTTGGATACAGACGAGTAAAAGCCATCGTCCCACGAGCATGACCTGCCGCCCCATGGCGGGAGCCGGAGAAGGCTCCTGCCATGGGGCTTTTTTTGCCGAAATCTGATTAGTTCTTAATTTATCCGAAATGCTCTGACTTTGCAGGGGGAAATCTGATATAATACGTCAGAATACAGATAATGGAAAACAGGCGGCGTGTACGCAGGCTGCGCCGCCGTTCTGGAAGGGGGCAGTCGCACATGGACAGGAAACAGGGCGCCAACAGCGGCGTCATTCTGGTGGCGGACGATGAGCCGGAGATCCGGCAGCTCCTCCGCATCCTGCTGCGAAACAAGGGCTATCGGGTGATCGAGGCGGCCAACGGTCAGGATGCCGTCGATCTGGCGGAGGAGCATCCGGAGCTGGATCTGATCCTGCTGGACATTATGATGCCGGAGCTGTCCGGATTGGAGGCCTGCCGTCAGATCCGGGAGCGGACAAAGGCACCTATTCTGTTCCTCACCGCCCGGAACACCGAGCGGGACAAGGGAGCGGCCTACGACATGGGGGGCGACGACTATCTGGCCAAGCCCTTTTCCCAGGGAGAGCTGCTGATGAAGGTGGCCTCTCTCATCCGCCGCTACCGGGTCTACGGCGGTACCGGAACGGATGAGGACGGAGAGGATGCCGACGGTCGGTGGGGCGGCGCAGCGGACGCCCTGACGGTGGACGCCAAGGCCCGGCGGGTGAAAAAGCATGGCCGGGAGGTCAAGCTGACGGACAAGGAGCTGGATCTGCTCCTGTTCCTGCTGGAGCACCGGGGCGAGATTCTGGACATCAAGAGCATCTATGAGACGGTGTGGCAGAGCAAATATATGCCCTCCTCGGACAACAACGTGATGGTCTACATTCAGCGGCTTCGGAAAAAGCTGGAGGACGACCCGATGAACCCTACGCTGATCCGGACGGTCTATGGAAGGGGATACCAGGTTGATTGACAGGACAGAAGAAAAGCAAAAGTCAAAGCGGCGGCGGTATCTCTCGTTACAGGCAAAATTTCTGCTGGTGCTGCTGCTGGGTCTGGCCCTGGGTATGGGACTGGGCAGTCTGACCATGGTGGTGGGGGATGCCCTGATCGACCACGTCTATCTCAGCGAGGAGGCGATGGCGGAGCGTTGCCGAAGCATCCTGGACAAATTTGAGACCTTTGTTCAGGAGCGGGATCTGAAAGCGGCACAGGCCCGGGATATCACCGTCTGGGCAAAGCAGCAAAACCGGATCTATCTGATGGTATACGAGGTGACGCTCCTGGAGGATGGCGTGGAGATGCGTGCCATCGTGGACTCCGGCTGGTGGGACGAGGAAAACTACTATCCCGCCGAGGGAGAGGCGGAGGACGAGGGCTATTATACCGACACCATCACCACCTATGACGAGGACGCGGAGCAGGCTCTGGCGGAGGCAACGGCGGAGAACTACGGCTATGGCACCGGACAGCGGATGGTGGAATTTGCCGACGGAACCTATCTGGTTCAGGTGACAGAGTATTCGGAGGAGCCGCTATATGAGTTTGTCACCATCCTCTCCTATGCGGTTATTCTGGCTGTTTTCCTGCTGGTGGTGCTGTTCTACCATCAGAGAACCATCAGCTATATCATCAAGCTCTCTCAGGAGGTGGAGGTGATCGCCCACGGCAAGCTGGACGGAGCCATCACGGTCAAAAACCGGGACGAGACGGGCATCCTTGCCGAGCATGTGGACACCATGCGCACCTCCATCATTCAGGAGATGCGGGCGGAGCAGGAGGCGTGGAATGCCAACAGTGACCTGATTACCCGGATGAGCCACGACATCCGCACGCCGCTGACGGTTCTGCTGGGCTTCCTGGAGTTGCTGGACGAGGGCGACTACAGCGAGGACGAGAATTACCGGAGCTACCTGGGCATCTGCAAAAAGAATGCCTACCAGCTCAAGGAGCTGGCAGACAAGCTGTTCCAATATTTCATGGTCTTTGGCCACAGCAGCCACGAGATGAAGCCGGAGGCGACGGACGCAGTCGTCCTGCTGGGTCAGCTCATCGGCGAGCATGAGATGCTGTTGACAGAGCATGGCTGGGAGATGGATTGTCAGTATATCCAGGGGCAGCACTTTATAAGGGTGGATGCGGTCTTTTTGAAGCGGCTGTTTGACAATCTGTTTTCCAATATCGAAAAATACGCCGATCCATCCCGCCCTGTGGTCATCCGGCAGAGGGCGGAGGAGGATTGTATCCGCATTACGCTGGAAAACAGGGTTCGACCTGATCCCAATCCGGTGGAGAGCACCAACATCGGCCTGAAAACCTGCGAGCGGATCGTGCAGGAAATGGGCGGAGCCTTCTCCGCCGGGCGAAGGGGAGAGGTGTTCTCCGTGGAGCTGACCCTGCCGCTCCTTGACCGGGAGCTGGAACCGACAGAGGAATAAGGGCGTCGCCGCACCATTCAACGACAGCGGAGGCACGGCCTAAGACTGTGCCTCCGCTGCCGGTTTCTTTGCCCGTTTCCCGGGAAATGTCAGCGCATCTCGCCCCGGCCGCCCCGGTTGTCGCCCATCGTGCCGCTCATGCCGCCGCCAGTAGAGCTGTAGACCAGACTGCTCAGGGTAATCTCCGTGCTGTCCGAGCCGGTGGTCAGGGTATAGGTCTCTCCCTGGGCCAGCCCGGGGCAGCTGATGAGGACGGAGTTATAGCTCTTGCCCGCCGTTCCGGACACCAGGACAGTACCGTTGCTGTCAGCGAGGGAAATCTCCGTGCCCGCCTGCTGAGTGTTGACTGTCACAAGCATACAGCCCTGGGTGGAGCTACTGCCGAAGTTCACCGCCATGGCGGAGGTGCCCAAAGCCACGAAGGTGCCGCTGGTGATGGTGGCCTCCGTGCCGTAATCCAACGCCCCGTTCCCGCTGTCGGTTGGCCCATCTACCCAGACGGTACCGCCGGTGACGGTGAGACTGCCGTTGGAGTCGATGCCGTCCCCTCCGGCGGTGACGGTCAGGGTACCGCCGGAGATGGTGAGGGTGCAGTCCGTGTCGGCGCTGAAGGCGTCCATACCACCGCCGAAGCCGGCATAGCCGCTCTCGTCGTTGCCGCCGGAGGCGTTCAGTCCGTCGTCGCTGGCGGTCACGGAGATGACCCCGCCGGAGAGGTCGATGCTCTGGCCCTCGATGCCCTCATAGCTGGTGACGATGTTCAGCGTTCCGCCGGTGATAGTTAGCGTCCCGTCTGCGTGCATCCCGTCGTCCCCGGAGGACAGGGTGTAGGTCCCGCCTGTGACCGTCAGGTCGGCGTTGGAGTGGAGGGCATCGTCTGCGGCGTCAACGGTGAACGTCCCGCCGTTGAGCACCAGATCGCCGGAGGACTTGACTCCCTTGACGCTGGCGGTGTCCTCGTCGCTACTGTCGGCGCTGTACTGCATACCGCCGAACCGGGCCCAGCTGTCGTTCCGGTCGCTCTCCCCGTTGGCGCTGCCACCGCCGGTGGTGACGGTAAACGTTCCCCCGTCGATCTGGAGGATGCTTTCAGCGCTGAGACCGTCGCCCTCGGCGGTGATGTCAAAGGTTCCTCCGGCGATATAGAGATAGCCCAGGGAACTGTCGTCGGCGTTCTCCGCGTGAACTCCGTCTTTGCCGGAGACGATGGTGAAGGCTCCCTCCGAGATGCGGACGCTGTCCTTGCCGGAGAGACCGTGGCTGTCGGCGGTGATGTCATAGGTTCCGCTGGTGATGACCAGATCGTCCTTGGAGACGATCCCGTGTCCCGCCGGGGACTGGACGGTCAGGGTGCCGGAGCCGTTGAGGGTCAGGTCGTCCTTGGAAAAGATGACGGCGTCGATGCTGTTCTCGTCGATGTCCACAAAGCTGCCGCCGTTGGAGAGGGTGTTCTCGCTGCCGGAGGCCAGGGTGAGAAACACCTTGTCCGCCTGGCGGATATAGAGGGCGGCGGAGGTTCCGGAGCAGATGTCCACCCCGTCCAGCACCAGCTGGAGCTTGTCGGAATCGTCTGCGTCCACAATGACCATGCCGTCGGTGAGGCTGCCGGTGAGGAGATAGGTCCCCTCATCGGTGATGGTGACGGTGCTGCCGGAGACGGTGACGCTGTCCGAATCGCAGGAGGCGGAGTCGCCGTTTAAGGTGATGACCACGCACTCGCTCTCGTCGTAGCCCACCTCATAGTCCCGGTCGGTGAACATCTCGTCTGTGTCCAGCAGGGCGACTGCTTCGGCGTCGGCGGAGCCGGAGACGGCGTCGCTGTCGGTCACGGCGTCGCTGTCCGTGTCAGCCGCCTGACCCTCGCAGCCGGTGAGGGCCAGGGAGAGGCACAGCAGCAGCGCCAGCAGGAGAGAAATACGCTGTTTCATCCCATCGCACCCCCTTACAGCTCGGTGACCGCCGTCTCCTGCCGGGAAATGGTGATCTCCAGATTGCCGTTCCGGCAGCGAAGCCGGTCGATCAGCTCCTTTTCCACGTCCGGACTGCGGAGGGTCAGATCGTAGGTCAGGCGAAAGAGGCTGCCCATATTGGTGGTCTTGACCCGCACCAGCTCCCAGGAGGTGGCATACTGGGCGAACAGCTCCTCAAATACCCCGGTGTAGTCCAGATCCTCCGGGATGGTGATGTGGAGGGTCTTGTTCAGGGCGGAGCGCTTCCCCAGTCCCTCGCTGAGACGGCTGTAGAGCATGGTGACGGCGCAGAGGATGAGGGTGAACAGGAGAGCATAGCCCAGATAACCCATCCCGGTCATCAGCCCGGCCCCCATGGCCAGAAACAGGGCCCCGATCTCCTTCGCTGTGCCGGGGACAGAGCGGAACCGAACCAGGCTGAACGTCCCGGCCACGGCCACTCCCGCTCCCACGTTGCCGTTGACCATCATAATGACCACGCAGACCACGGCGGGGAGAATGGCCAGAGTGACCACAAAGCTTTTCGTATAACGGCTGCGGTACAGATAGGCCCCGGCCAGCAGCAGCCCGATGACCAGGGAGCATCCCACGCAGAGGAGAAAATCCGTCACCGAGATGACGGCGGTGGTGGAGCTGTCGAACAGCCCCTGAAAGAGAGAATCAAGCATATCGTCTGCCTCCCTGGACGCACGGAAGAAGGAAATTCTGGTAGGCGGTGCCGTATTTGGAAAAGGATGTCCTGTAGATGTGGAGCTCGGTGAGCACATGGGTCATCCACAGGGGGATGCCCCCGGAGGTCTTGATCTCCATCAGGGTCAGCCCCGGCTCCAGCAGCGCCTGGCCCCAGGGGGGAGCCTCCAGGGTCAGGTCGTCGGTGCGGGAGAGGATATTCTCGTCGAAGGTGACCCGGAAATCTCCGCCGTTCCGGTCGTAGTACGCCTCCCGCTCGTAGGAGAGGTAGACCCGGGGGGCCAGGGTCCGGTAGTACTGGCGGAAATATTCCACCTCCCGGGCGATCTGGGTGCAGACGGGAGGGGCGTTCAGGCCCGCCAGCCAGTCCACCGCCTGCTCCTCCGGCAGGGCCAGCCGCCGCTTGTAGACCACCGAGTCGTACTTCTTTTTCAGCTCCACATAGACCGGCAGCTCCGGGGACGCCTCCCGGTAGCTCCGCACCCGGAGCTTTTCCTTGTAGGCGGGGTGCTCGATGGAGTGCCGGGCCAGCAGAAAGCTGTCCGTGTCGAAATAGAGATTACGGATGGTGGTGCGCCCATAGCGGTCCAGGGCCATATGCGGCTCCATGGCCTCCTGCACCGCCTGCTTCTGCTCCTGCGTCAGCAGGTATTTCAGCTCGTACCGCCGGAAGATCATCTGCGTGCCCATTCGTCAGCACCCCTTTCTGTAAAGAAATTGTAAGGGAAAAACCATAAGCAAACCTTAAAGGACATACAGTTGGCGGGCAGAGAGGTGACAGATGGGGAGCGTTGTGGTAGAATGGTTCCGATGAAAAGGGTCTTTTAATTCCCTTTAAGGTATCCGGGATATACTGAAATACAATGATAAAAATGGGAGGGGAGCGGTATGCGCCTGTTGCTGGCGGAGGACGAGCGGTCTCTCTCCAGAGCCATCGTCGCCATCCTGGAGAAGAACCACTACTCAGTGGATGCGGTCTACGACGGGGCGGAGGCCCTGGCCTGGCTGGAAAACGGGGATTATGACGGGGTCATTTTAGACCTGATGATGCCCAAAATGGACGGCATCACCGTTCTCCGGCGCACCCGGGAGGCAGGGAACCAGGTGCCCATCCTCATTCTCACGGCGAAATCGGAGATCGACGACAAGGTGCTGGGGCTGGACAGCGGGGCCAACGACTACCTGACCAAGCCCTTCAACTCCCGGGAGCTGCTGGCCCGCATCCGGGCCATGACCCGGACCCAGACGGCCCAGCCGGACTCCCGCCTCCAGGTGGGCAACATCACTCTGAACCGGGCCACCTTTGAGCTGTCCTCTCCCACGGGGAGCTTCCGGCTGGCCAACCGGGAGTTCCAGATGCTGGAGATGCCAAAGCGGCTCATCCCTACCGAACGGTTCCTGGAGAAGATCTGGGGCTACGACAGCGAGGCGGAGATCAACGTGGTGTGGGTGTACATTTCCTACCTGCGGAAAAAGCTGACCGCCCTCCATGCCAACATCCAGATCAAGGCCACCCGGAACGCCGGGTACTCTCTGGAGGAGCTGCCATGATACGCAAGCTCCGGGTCAAGTTTATCGCCATGTCCATGCTCTCCCTGCTGGTGGTGCTGCTGGCCATCATGGGGAGCGTGAACCTGGTAAACTACCAGGGTATCGTGGAGGACGCCGACCAGGTGCTGGACATCCTGGTGGACAACAACGGCGCATTCCCCCGGCAGGAGAGCCAGAGCCAGAAGCAGGGAGACGGAAGCGTGCCGCCGTCGAACAGCGGCCTGGGCGGTATGCGGGTGATGTCTCCGGAGCTGCCCTACGAGTCCCGGTACTTCTCCGTGCTGCTCAACAGCGAGGGAGAGGTGGAGACGGTGGACACGGGAAAAATCGCCGCCGTGGACACCTCCGCCGCCATCGAGTACGCCCAGGAGGCGGTGAGCCGGGGGGCCGAACGGGGATTCCTCTCCGACTACCGTTATGCCATCACCAGCGACGAGAGCGGCACCCGGGTCATCTTCCTGGACTGCGGGCGGAACCTCTCCACCTTTTACTCCTTTTTAAAGGCCAGCTGCGGCATCTCCGCCGTGGGACTGGCGGCGGTGCTGCTGCTCATGATCCTGTTCTCCGGGCGCATTATTCGGCCGGTGGCGGAGAGCTACGACAAGCAGCGCCGGTTCATCACCGACGCAGGCCATGAGCTGAAGACCCCTCTGACCATCATCGACGCCGACGCTGAGGTGCTGGAGATGGACATCGGCGAAAACGAGTGGCTCCAGGACATCCGGCGGCAGACGGATCGCCTGGCCAAGCTGACCGGCGCTCTCATCGCCCTGTCCCGGATGGAGGAGGGGGAGGAGCAGTTCCAGATGATCGACTTCCCCATCTCCGACGTGGTGGGGGAGACGGCCCAGTCCTTCCAGGCCCTGGCAAAGACCCAGAACAAGCGGTTCGAAAGCCGTATCCAGCCCATGCTCACCCTCCACGGAGACGAAAACGCCATCCGCCAGCTCACGGGTATCCTGCTGGACAATGCGCTGAAATATTCCCCGGAGGGGGGAGAGATCGTCCTGACGCTGGAGCAGTTGGGCCGTAATCTCCGGCTGCTGGTGCGCAACACGGCGGAGGGAGTGACCCAGGAGAGCCTGGAGCACATCTTCGACCGCTTCTACCGGGGAGACCCCTCCCGCAGCTCCGCCAAGGTGGAGGGGCACGGTATCGGCCTCTCCATCGCCCAGATGATCGTAAACGCCCACAAGGGCAGGATCGCTGCCTCCCTCCAGAACGGAGACACCCTGCTGATGACGGTGACGCTGCCCCTGTAATGGCCCCAGACGCAAAGAACCCCCTGCCGGACTTCTGCCCAGCAGGGGGTTCAATTATTTCAGATGGGGAGGCTCACAGGAAGGTGTAGCCCATCAGGTACTCGTCCACGTCCCGGGCACAGCCACGGCCCTCGGCCACGCCCCAGACCACCAGGGACTGGCCCCGGTGCATATCGCCGGCCACAAAGACTTTTTCCACGCTGGTCTTGTACTTTCCGTCCTCCGTCTTGACGTTGGTGCGGGGATTCAGCTCCACGCCGAAGGCGTCGGTGACGTACTTCTGACTGCCCAGGAAGCCTGCGGCGATGAGCAACAGCTGGCAGGGTAGAGTCTCCTCGCTGCCCTCTACCGGCACCATCATCCGGCGACCGGTCTTTTCGTCCGTTTTGGACTCCAGGTGGACGATGGTGACGGCGCACAGATCGCCGTTCTCGTCGGCATGGAACTCCTTGACGGTGGTCTGGTAGATGCGGGGGTCGCTGCCGAAGACGGCGATGGCCTCCTCATGGCCGTAGTCCGTCTTTTTCACCAGGGGCCACTGGGGCCAGGGGTTGGAGGCCTGCCGGGTCAGAGGCGGCTCCGGCATCATCTCCAGGGCGGTGATGCTCTTGCAGCCGTGGCGCATGCAGGTGCCGATGCAGTCGTTGCCGGTGTCGCCGCCGCCCACCACGATGACGTCCTTGTCCTTGGCGGAGATAAATTTCCCGTCGGTCAGGCCGGAGTCCAGCAGGCTCTTGGTGTTGGCCCGGAGAAAGTCCACGGCGAAGTGGATGCCCCTGGCGTCCCGGCCGGGGTTGTTCAGGTCCCGGGGGTTGGAGGCCCCGCAGCAGAGCACCACGGCGTCATACTCGTCGATGAGCTCCTGGGCGGACTTGTCCACGCCGATGTTGCAGTTGGTGACGAACCGGACGCCCTCGTCTGCCATCAGCTCCACCCGGCGCTGGACGATCTGCTTTTCCAGCTTCATGTTGGGGATGCCGTACATGAGCAGACCGCCGATGCGGTCAAACCGCTCGTAGACCGTGACCCAGTGGCCCCGGTGGTTCAGCTGATCGGCCACGGCCAGGCCGGAGGGGCCGGAGCCCACCACCGCCACGCGCTTGCCGCTACGCACCTTTGGCACCTGGGGCTGAATGAGTCCGTTGGCATAGCCGTACTCGATGAGGGCCAGCTCGTTCTCCTTCACCGTCACCGGGGAATCGTGGAAGCCGCAGGTGCAGCCCGCCTCGCACAGGGCGGGGCAGACCCGGCCGGTGAACTCTGGGAAGTTGGAGGTTTTGCGCAGCCGGGACAGGGCGTGCTCCCAGTTGCCCCGGTAGATCATGTCGTTCCACTCGGGGATTAGGTTGTGCAGGGGACAGCCGGTGTACATCCCGCCCAGCTGGACGCCGGACTGACAGAAGGGCACGCCGCAGTCCATGCACCGGGCGCCCTGCTCCTGCCGCTCCTCCCGGGGGAGCATGGGGTGAAACTCGTTGAAGTTCTTAATGCGCTCCAGCGGCTCCACGGCGGGGTTGCCGGTGCGGGCATATTCCATAAAGCCTGTCAATTTACCCATGATAGACGCCTCCTTTACTGGTTGACCGTCGCATAGAATGCGTCGATCTCCGCCTGCTCCCGGGTCATGCCCTTCTCCTCCCGCTGGGCGATGGCCTGGAGCATCCGGTTGTAGTCCTGAGGCATGATCTTCTTGAAGTTGGGCAGATAGGCGTCAAAGTTGTAGAGGATGCGCTTGCCCAGCTCAGAGCCGGTCGCCTGGACGTGCTTCTGGATGAGGGATTTCAGCTCCATAATGTCGTGCTTCTCCGTGACCGTCTCCATGGCCACCATGGACTTGTTCACCCGCATATAGAGATCCCGCTTCATGTCCAGCACATAGGCGATGCCGCCGGACATACCTGCCGCAAAGTTCTTACCCGTGGGGCCCAGCACCACCGCCCGGCCACCGGTCATGTACTCGCAGCCGTGGTCGCCTACGCCCTCGACTACCGCCGTAGCGCCGGAGTTACGGACGCAGAACCGCTCCCCGGCCACGCCGGAGATGTACGCCTCGCCGCCGGTGGCGCCGTAGAGGGCCACGTTGCCGATGATGATGTTCTCCTCCGCCTTGAACTTGCTGCCCTTGGGCGGGTAGACGATGATCTTGCCGCCGGAGAGCCCCTTGCCCAGGTAGTCGTTGGAGTCGCCCTCCAGCTCCAGGGTCAGGCCCTTGGGAATAAACGCACCGAAGGACTGTCCGCCGCCGCCGTTGCACTTGACCACATAGGTGTCGTCCGGCAGGGTGTTGCGATACAGACGGGTGATCTCCGAGCCGAAGATGGTGCCCAGAGCCCGGTCGGTGGAGGTCACGTCGATCTCAATGCGCTGAGGCTTGCCCTTGGCCAGATTCTTGCCCATCCGCTTGAGCAGCACCGATTCGTCCAGGGTCTTTTCCAGCTGGAAGTCGTACACGTCCTCGGGGACGAAGTGCTGGGGCCGGGGGTCGTCGATCCAGGGATTGTTCAGGATACGGGACAGGTCTACAGTGGCGGCCCGGTCGGTGACCATGTGCTCCCGAACCTTGAGCAGGTCGGAGCGGCCCACCATCTCCTCTACCGTGCGGATGCCCAGCTTTGCCATGATTTCCCGCAGCTCCTGGGCGATGTAGCGCATATAGTTCTCCACATATTCCGGCTTGCCGATGAACCGCTTGCGCAGCTCGGGATTCTGGGTGGCGATACCCATGGGGCAGGTGTCCAGGTTACACACCCGCATCATGACGCAGCCCATGGCCACCATGGGGCCGGTGCCGAAGCCGAATTCCTCAGCGCCCAGCAGACAGGCGATAGCCACGTCCCGGCCGGTCATCAGCTTGGAGTCCGCCTCGATGACGATGCGGGAGCGGAGGCCATTCTGGATGAGGGTCTGGTGGGTCTCCGCCACGCCCAGCTCCCAGGGGAGGCCGGCGTTGTGGATGGAGCTCTTGGGAGCGGCTCCGGAGCCGCCGTCATAGCCGGAGATGAGCACCACCTGAGCGCCGCCCTTGGCCACGCCTGCGGCGATGGTGCCCACGCCTGCCTCGGAGACCAGCTTCACGTTGATACGGGCGTTCCGGTTGGCGTTTTTCTGGTCGTAGATCAGCTGGGCCAGGTCCTCAATGGAGTAGATGTCGTGATGGGGCGGGGGAG
>JAJPWY010000039.1 GCA_021205725.1 Clostridiales bacterium | reverse complement strand
AGGACGGCGTGACCTACACCTATGACGATCTGGTCAACACCATGTCCCTCTACGAGGCCTGCTATATGCTGGAAAACGAGTATCAGAACCTGGACTCCGTGGCCTCCATCGAGATGGGCGAGGTGGTCACCAACGACGGCCCTGCGGGCTTCGCCTATGACCAGGTGCCCGGCTACGCCTACAACTGGCAGGTCTATGAGACCGACGAGCCCACCTACGTCAGCGAGGACGACGAGAACGCCGAGACCTCCATGGCCGTTTACAATACCGAGCCTGTGGTGGCCTCCACCTGGAACAAGGAGCTGGTGACCGCTGAGGGCGAGATGATGGGCGAGGACTCCCTGTGGGCGGACGAGAACCTGATCATCGGCCCGGGCAGTAACCTGCACCGCTCTCCCTACAACTCCCGGAACCATGAGTATTACTCCGAGGACTCCGTGCTCACCAGCCTGATGACCGCCTCCCTGTGTGAGGGCTGCTACACCAAGGGCCTGATGACCCAGGTGAAGCACTTCGCCTTCAACCATCAGGAGATCAACCGGGCGGGCACCGCCACCTTCTTCGACGAGCAGGCCGGCCGTGAGAACGAGCTGCGCTGCTATCAGTACACCTTTGAGAACAACCTGACCCAGAGCACCATGACCGCCTTCAACCGGGTGGGCGTGGAGTATGCCGGCGCCTGCGAGGGACTGCTCATCGGCGTCCTCCGGGACGAGTGGGGCTTTGAGGGCTCCGTGGTCACCGACATGGTCAACGGCGCCATGTACATGAACTGGCGGGACTCCTTCGCCTGCGGCCTGTCCGGCACCCTGGGCACCAATGCCTATGAGGCTACCTCTCTGGGGGCCAGCACCTCTGACGCCAACCAGGCTCTCATCGCCACCGACGCCTATCTCCAGCAGCAGATCCACGACGCCGTCAAGTACACCGTCTATCAGGTGGCCAACTCCAACTACATGAACGGCATGGACTCCACCTCCCGGTGGGAGAACGTGACCCAGTGGTGGAAGGCGGCCATGTATGGCGGCATCGCCGTATTCGCCGTGCTCACCGTGGCCTTCCTGGCCCTGTATGTGCTCGATCTGGTGAAGGAGACCAACGGGGAGAAGAAGCGCACCCTGGGCTTCTGGATGACGGCGGTCAGCACTATCCTGCTCATTGTCGCCGCTGTCCTGTATCCGAATACGGCCTTCAGCGCAGACTATGCGCCGTTGACCAGCGTGGAGATCCTCCTGGTCGTCTCCGCTATTCTGGGCGTTGTGACCCTGGCAGCCACCTTCGTGACCAGCAGCCGGTATCTGGACATCATGTCCGTCGTGCTCACCGGCCTTGCCACCCTGAGCCTGGCGTTCAGCTTCTATCCCATGGTCACCCCCATCGCCTATGTAATCTCCGGCCTGAACACCTATGAGGAGATCTCCGCCTGGGTCAACGCCGCCATCGTCATGGCCGTGGCCGTCCTGGTCTGCCTGGTCAGCCTGTTCTGCAAGCTGACCTCCCGTAAGGACGTGGCGGCCTCCTGAAAGGGAAGGATGTTATGAAATTCATCATACAACACCGGCGCCTTCTGATCGTTGTACTGGCGGTCGTGCTGGTGGTGGTCGGCTGGCTGGTGTACAGCGCCACCTGTGGCTACCGGGGCAGCGAGGACTGGGGCGGGGAGAGCTATGAGCATCTGGTCTATTCCGATGTCTCCGAGTCGGATTATCTGAACCTGTATCTGCCCGCAGATGCAGGGGAGGATACCCCTCTGCTCATCCTGGTACACGGCGGCGGGTTCATCGAAAACGACTGCACCAGCACCCAGGTCCGGTATATGTACGAGTACTTCCGGGAGCATGGCTACGCCTGCGCCTCCATCAACTACCGTCTGTCCGGTGAGGCCACCTATCCCGCCGCCATCTGCGACGTGAAGGCCGCCATCCGGTACCTCCGGGCCAATGCGGACGCCTACGGGCTGGACGCTGACCACTTCGTCATCTGGGGCGAGTCCGCCGGGGCCTACCTGGCCACCATGGCCGCCCTGAGCAACGACGACGAGTTCTGCGACGTGGCCTTCGTGGGCGAGGAGGAGAACCCCGGCGTGTCCGCCTCGGTGTACGCACTGGCAGAGTACTACGGCCCCATGGAGTTCTTCACCATGGACGAGGACTATGAGACGCTGGGCCTGCCCCTGCTCGTCCGGAGGATCATCGGCACCTCCTCTGACGGCACCACCGCCGCCGCAGACTCCATGGAGAGCCTGTGGGTGGGCCAGGCCATCGGCACCCTGACCGACGAGCAGGAGACAGAGCTGTCCCCCCTGACCTACCTGGCGGAGAACCAGGAGGAGCTGGCGGGAATGCACATTTACATTCGTCACGGCTCCTTTGACATCACCATCCCGAACCTCCAATCCCAGCGCCTGGCGGATACCGCCGCAGAGCTGCTGGGGGAGAACCAGGTGAACTACCAGCTTATGAGCACCTATCAGCATGCGGACAACCGCTTCTATACAGAGGACAATATGCAGGCTCTGGAGAGCTGGCTGAACGATCTCTGGTAACGCCCTGTCCCTTCCCATCTGTCACACACCGGCGATGATAATCCGCTTCCCAAGTCGTGCGTACAGACGCAGTTCCCCGGCAGAGGATTTCTCTGCCGGGGAATTTGGCGTTTTTACGTGCTCTTATCAATGCCTCGGAAAAACGGTTCTCTTCCTGCCTAATGAAAGAAGGGATTGTTTGACATATTGAGGCTCCGAACGGTTCTCGCTCGGAGCCTCAGCTTTGCTTCATTCTTCAGATGGGGAATTGGTTTTCTCTGTTCTCTTTTCGTCCCGCTCCTTTTTATAGCGGAGGTAGTCCGGAATATACAGCAGCCCGGCAATCACGGCGCAGACAACGGCGACCACCAGCATCAGGGTGGTACACCAGCCCGGGATATCCGGGAACAAAACGATCAGGATCATCACGGTGTAAAAGACCACTGTGGCAACCTTGCCAAACCAACGAGAGCCTTTCAGGTGCACCCCGCCCCTGGTGAGGTATCCTCCCAGCACCAGCATAATCAAGTCCTTGATGATGAGGGCCGCAAAGAAGAACCACAGTGACGGGAACCGGATCATCAGGCAGATGGACACCGCCGTCTGGGTCAGCTTGTCCGCCACCGGATCCAGCACCTTTCCCAGGTCGGAGATCCAGCCAAATTTCCGGGCCAGGTTGCCGTCCAGGGTGTCCGTCAGCCCGGAGGCAATGAGGATCAGCCCGGCGTTGAGCGTGTTTCCCGCCAGCATCTGCCAGACAAAAAATGGGATGAGCACGATACGAAATGCAGATAAAATGTTGGGAATGTGTCTCATGCGTCTACTTCCTTTTTCTCATCCGGGGCCGAGGCAAAGAACCGCTCCGCCAGCCGCTGATAGTGCTTATATAGGACGCCGAAGCGGTGTCGGTACAGAGGTTTCCATGGCTTGGCCCTGCCGCAGAAGTGGAGGATGGCCGTGTGCTCCATGACCCAGCTGACGTCCGACTCTCCGTAGCTGCGGAACTGATAGTTACTGTACTTCCGGGCGTCGTAATTCCAGATGTAGTCGTCCAGCGGCTTGATACGGTCGCCAAACAGCACATTCAGGATGTCCTGGTCTGGCAGGATCAACTCCTTGGGATGTGCCTCCGCATACTGGAAAATCTGCTCCGGGTCGATCTCCTCCCGTCCCCGGGCCAGGTCGATGAGCAGGACGCCGGAGTTGTAGTACTCATTCTCCATCTGGAGCCGGATGCGGTTGACGTCGTTGGCGATCTCGGTCTTTCCCGTATGGGCAGCAGCGGCAAACAGATTGCCCTCCAAGTCCAGCTCCCACAGGGGGCGGATGGGGTTGATGACCAGGATATCCGGATCAAGGTACAGAATCCGCTCCAGGGTCTCCGGCAACAGCTGAGGTGCCAGGAGCCGGTAATACATCTCCTGGGGATACTGTCTGGTCACAGGGGCGTCGGCGAAGATCGCCTCGTCCACATGCAAGGGGAACAGCTCCACATTCCACCGCCGACACTGGCTGTCCAGCTCCTCCAGCCGCTGGTCAGAGAAGGAACGGTGGATTAGATAAAGCTGGAACCGCTCGCCGGGATTATTGATTCGGATGGATGTCAGCAACACCTGTAATTGAGGCAGGTAATCTTCATTGAGTGTGGTGAGCAGTACCACAGGCTCGCTCATACCATTCCCCATCCTTCCCTTTTCTCTCCGAAAATAATCAGTATAGAATAGTTTAACACAAACCCTATTCTTCGTCCAGTGTTCCGGCCGGAAAAAACTCCTTCGTCACAAAATGTTAAAAATCACGGATTCGAAGTAACCTCTATCCCATCAGACCGGCTCACCACCACCGTCACCGTTCCCTGCTCTGATGTCCCGTAGAGCGTCGCTCCCGCCTCCAGACACCGGGCAACCGTCTCCGGGGTGGGGTGTCCGTAGCTGTTCTCTCCCACGGAAAACAGCACCGTCTGGGGCGACAGCGCCTCCAGCAGGGCCTCTCCCGTGGCGTAGGCGGAGCCGTGATGCCCCGCCACCAGCACCTCCATCCGGGGCAGAGCGTAGGTCTCCAGCAGCATCTCCTCTGCCTGAAAGCCTGCGTCTCCTGTCACCAGCAGGTCGAAGGAACCATAGCTGACCCAGACACACAGTCCGTCATAGTCGCCGCCACTGACCGGCAGGACAGAGAGGGTCAGCGCTCCACCGGACAGCTCTGTCTTCTCTGACAGGATGTCCACGCCCGTCCCTGTCTCCTCCACCGACCGGAGCAGGGGTTCCGCCGCCTCCGGGTCGGTGTCCGGCTCGGGAACCACCAGCCGCTCCACATATCCGTCCTCGCACAGAGAGAGAACGCCGTTCACATGGTCTGCGTCATAGTGGGTCAGGACGAGCACATCCACCCCGTTCAGGCCCCGTTGGGCCAGGGCGTCGGTCAGCACCGCCCCGGCATCGTCGGTGAGACTGCCGCAGTCGATGACAGCGGTGGTCTCGCCGCTGCTCACCAGGATGCACTGTCCCTGTCCCACGTCCAGCAGATCGACAGTAAGCGTCCCCGTCCCGGGGAGGGCCGTCAGGTTGAGGCAGACCGCCAGCCCACCCAGAAGCAGGCCAAGAGAGGCGTATCCCGTTCTCCGGCTGCACCGCCCGGTCAGTGTCAGTGCGCCCACAAGATAGCATAGAAGCACCCAGAACAGACAGATGGGATGTTCCGTGGAGAGCAGGCTGTTGGGAACGCTCGCCAGAGCGTAGACGAGTCGGATCGCCAGCTGAGCCAGCCACTCCGTGGGGATCGCCAGCAGCGCCCCTATTCCCGGACAGAGCAGTCCCAGGACGCCGCAGGCCATTCCCAGAGGCAGGAGCAGCGGCAGCAGCCAGGAGACGGCAAGATTCGACAGCAGCGTCAAAAGGGGCAACTCCCGGAAATAGTACAGCATCAGGGGAAGGGTGAAACAATTGGCCCCGACAGTATGGGCGAGGCCACTCTGGATATATCGTAGTACCCGGTTGCCCTTCCCCACCCGGATGCAGGGACAGACCACCAGGATACCCAGCATAGCAGCGAAGGAGAGCTGCAAGCCCACCGAGGCAATGGCGTAAGGGTTGACCGCCAGCAGCATGGCCAGGGCAAGGGAGAGGGAGGTAGGCGCATCCTCCTGCCGCTCCAGCACCGGAGCCAGGAGCAGAATGGTCTGCATGACAATCGCCCGACTGACGGAGGGTGAGAAACCGGTCACCGCCCCAAAGACCGCCAGGGCAGGGAGCAAAACCAGCCCTTTTCCCTTTCTGCTCCCGGGCAGCAGGAGGAACAGGGCGGAGGTCAGCAGGGTCACATGGAGGCCGGAAGCCGCCACGATATGTCGCAGTCCCGTCTGGGTCAGGGCCTCGTTCAGCTCGTCTGTCAGCCCGCCCTTTTGCCCGGTGGTCAGGGCCAGGAGGAAGCCGGCGGTCTCCCCGGAGAACAGAGATTCCAGGGCGTCCCGCAGGCTCCTGGCCCACACCCTTGGCAGCAGCGTCACCGATATCTGCTCTGCATGGGTGACGGCGGCATCCGAGGCCGACCCGGTCAGCCAGATGCCATCGGCATAGTCGGACAGCGCCCAAATACTGTCCTCCTCCCGGGCAGTCTGGAAGCGGACCTCCGCCGTCACCCTGTCGCCGGGACGGATATCCTCCCCCGACTCGTCCAGCCAGAGCAGGATTTTCGTCCCCACCGGGCCGTCTCCGTCGGTCACTGTGCCCTCCACATACCAGCCGTATTGGCTCTGGGCAGAATAGTCTGCGGCCTCCACCGTCACGGAGGCCGTCTGACCCACCCAGTTGTTCTCCAGGTCGGTCACATGATAGAACCGGCACCAGAACAGCCAGAACCCCGCCGTGGCCGCCAGCAGACAGGCTCCTGCCAGCAACCGCCGGTTGATGCAGCAGGCCAGGCCGCACAACAGGCACAGCGCCCCCAGCAGAAGCATCTGCCACCCCACCAGGGCATAGACAGAAAGACACACCCCGGCGGCAAAGGACAGGCAGAAGCAGGCCAGTGGCCGCTTGCTGCCAAAACGCTTCGCCTCGCTCAGGGCGTGTGTTCCCAGTTTCATGTTAGCTTCCCTTCTCTACAGGGGGGATAATACCTCAGACGTTCCGCACGGAGTCCCGCTCCACCACGCAGGTGGCGATCTTCAGGTCGTTGCACTCCGGTTCAACGCCGGCCACCATATCTGCCAGCGCCCGAACCGCTACCTGAGCCTTTTGATCCAGGCTCTGATGTACCGTGGTCAGGGCAGGCCATGCAGTCTTGGCATAAATCATATCGTCAAAGCCGGTCACCGAAAGTGCCTCCGGCGTCTCCAGTCCGATCGTCCGGAGCCAGTTGACCGCCTCCACTGCATGAAAGTCCGAGCTGAAGCAGATGGCGGTCTGCTGTCGCAGGAGAGAAAGCTTTTCCTCATATTGGGCCAGCCGCTCCGTTCGGTCGCCAGATACCGGCAGGCGCATACCGTCCACATTCTCAACGCCCGCTTCTTCCATGGCCTGGCGGAAGCCCAGCCAGCGCATCCGGTCATTCTCCTGGTCGCCGACAGCGATAAACAGGATGTGCCGATGGCCCTTGGAAAGAAGATATCGTCCTATCTGATAGCCGCCCCCCATCTCGTCCGAACCGACCTGACAGACATTGGGAAGGCTTTTCTCCATGCAGGAGTCAATGAGCACCAGAGGCTTTTCAAAGGAGGCGTGAAGGGTCTCGATCTCCTGCTGGGTCAGATTGAAGGCGATCAGCCCGTCAAAATTCCACGCCCGGCTCTCCTGAAGGATCTCCTCCACACTGCGGCGGGTGAACAGCATCATATAATATCCCTCGCTGTGGATTGCCTCCTCCAGATAGCCGATCAGCCCTGCCGCCAGCAGGCCGTTTCGGGACTGGAGGGCATCCTCTGGGGAGTAGCCCATGACAACGCCTATGATATGAGAGCTGTCCCGAGCCAGCATCTGTGCACTCAGGCTGGGGATATAGCCCATTTCCTTAATCAACTTGCGAATCCTCTCCGCCACGACGGGAGAGACCTTGCCCTCCTTCTGGTGGATGACGTTGGAGACCGTAGTGGTGCTCACACCAGCCCGCTCTGCAATGTCCTTGATCCGAACCAAAGTAACCATCTCCAAACTGGCAACTTTAAAATAACGTTACCAAAATGAGTTTTCAGGGCTTTAGTATATCATAAGGAATCAGAGTACGCAAGAGAAAAAGCAAACGTTTCCAGAGGCCATTCCCGGCATTTTTCAGTCTAATTGACCGTCTTTGTCGCCGTGCTGACAGCCTCCTGCGCCCGTCAATTGGGCCATGGCATGCACCAGGGCGTCCATGTCCCTGTCGGTGCCAATGGTGATGCGGAGGAAATCGGAGACACGGGGCTGATCGAACCAGCGAACCAGGATGCCCTCTCTCCGCAGACCGGAGAACAGCTCCCGCCCGCCGACGGCGGGATGGGAGACAAAGATAAAGTTGGTTTTGGAGGGCAGAACATGAAAGCCGAGCTCCCTGAGCTGATTTGTCGTCCCCTCTCTGGTGGCCATGACCCGGCGGCGCTGGGCGTTGAAGTAGTCAACGTCCCGGACAGCGACAGCAGCCCCGGCGATGGCCAGACGATCCAACGTATAGGAGTTGACCGAGTTTTTCACGCAGTTCAGCCCGGCAATCAGGTCAGGGTTTCCAAAGGCAAAGCCCACCCGGAGCCCCGCCAGAGAGCGGGATTTGGAGGCGGTCTGCACCACCAGCAGGTTGGGGTAGTCCCGGATGAGCGGCACTACCGACTCGCCGCCGAAGTCCACATAGGCCTCGTCCACGATGACCACCCGTTCCGGGTTGCCCTCCAGAATCCGGCGGATGCCCTCCGTCCCCAGCTCTATGCCCGTAGGCGCATTGGGGTTGGCGATGACCACGCCGTCATTCCCCCCCAGAAACGGCTCCACCGGAATAGTGAAGTCCTCCCGCAACGGCACCGTCCGGCAGCGGATGCCAAACAGGTTGGCATAGACGAGGTAAAAGGAATAGGTGATATCGGGGAACACGATCTCGCTCCCCTGGTCGAAGAATGCCTGAAAAGCAAAGGATAGCACCTCGTCGGAGCCGTTGCCCACGAAAATCTGCTCCTCCTCCAGGCCGTAAACCTCCGCCAGCGCCTGCACCAGCTCGGCGCCCGCCGGGTCCGGGTAGAGGCGAAGGGCTTCCCCCGTCCCCTGCCGGATGGCCTCCAGTGCTTTGGGAGAGGGGGGATAGGGGTTCTCGTTGGTATTCAGCTTGATAAATTTCCGCTCCCGGGGCTGCTCCCCCGGGGTGTAGGGGGTGATGCTCTGTATCCTGCTGGACCAAAATTCCTTCATGGCGTGTCACTGCCTTCCCGGATGATTTTTTTGATGGAACGCTCCGCCTTGCTCCGGGGAATCATCATCTCCCGGCCGCAGGTGCGGCACCGGAGGCGAAAGTCCATGCCAATGCGCAGCACGTCCCACTCCCTGCCGCCGCAGGGATGGGGCTTTTTCATCTGGAGGATGTCGTTGACCTGAACGTCCATGCTGGCCTCCTGTCTCTCGCTCTGTTGCGCTAACACGTTATCATGTTGAATGGTGGTTGTCAATCCCTTTTGACCCGTTCCCAGTAGGCACGGGCGGCCTGCTCCTGCTTGTTCTCCCCGAACTCATAGTATTTCCGGCCCACAAGAGCGTCCGGGAGATACTGCTGCTCCACCCAATGGTTTGGGTAGTCGTGGGGGTAGAGATAGCCCTGCTCCCGCTCCATGCCCGCACTGTCGGCGTGGACGTTTTGCAGGTGACGGGGATAGTCACCCGTCTTTCCCGCCGCCACGTCGGACATGGCGGCGGAGATGCCCTTGTAAACGCTGTTAGACTTGGGAGCTGTGGCCAGCAGTACCACCGCCTGGGCCAGAGGCAGCCGGGCCTCCGGCAGGCCCAGCATGTTGGCGTTTTCCACGCAGGCGTTGACGATGGACACCGCCTGGGGGTAGGCCATGCCCACGTCCTCACTGGCGGAGCAGAGGATACGCCGGATGGCAGTCACCATGTCCCCCGCCTCCAGCAGCCGGGCCAGATAGTGGAGGGCGGCGTCCGGGTCGGAGCCCCGCACGGACTTCATCAGCGCCGAGGCGATGTCATAGTGGTCGTCCCCCGCCCGGTCGTAGCGCATGGCGGAGCGCTGGGCCAGCATTTGGGCGTCCTCCAGCGTCAGGGTGATTTTCCCCCCTGTGGAGCGGGCGGCGTTCACCTGAAGCTCCACCGAGTTTACCGCCTTGCGCACGTCTCCGCCGCAGGCGGCGGCGATGTGGTCCACCACTTCGGGGGGGCAGTCGATCTCCACCCCACGCCGTTTCGCCAGCAGAGCCACCGCCCGTTCCACTGCCGGGCGCACCTCCTCCGCCGTCACCGGCTTGAACTCAAAGACGGTGGAGCGGCTGAGCACCGCGTTATAGACGTAGAAGTACGGGTTCTCCGTAGTGGAGGCGATGAGGGTGATCTTGCCGTTTTCCATGAACTCCAGCAGGGACTGCTGCTGCTTCTTGTTGAAGTACTGGATCTCATCTAAGTAGAGGAGGACGCCGTTGGGGGCCATGAGGGTGTCCACATCGGCGATGACCTCCTTGATGTCGCTGATGGTGGCGGTGGTGGCGTTGAGCCGGTGGAGGGTGCGATCTGTCCGCCGGGCGATGATGTTGGCCACCGTGGTCTTTCCCGTGCCGGAGGGGCCGTAAAAGACCATGTTGGGGATGTTCCCGCTCTCGATGATACGGCGCAGGATGCCGTTTTCCCCCAGAATATGCCGCTGGCCCACCATCTCGTCCAGGGTCTGGGGGCGTATCTCATCCGCCAGTGGGCGGTTTGCCATAGGTGCTCATCTCCCCTTGATTTTTCTGCCGTCGGAATAGACCGCTGTGATCTGCTCCTTTTTTGCCCGGTAAATGGCCCGCTCCAGCCGCAGGGGCAGCTCCATCTCCCCCTTTGGCCCCAGGGTGCTGTCATCCACCACCACGGCGTGGAGCCGGTCGCCCACGGCAAAGCCGTCTCCCGCTCCGAAGTAGCGGTGTCCTGCGGTCGTCCCCAGATAGTAGGCCTCGGCTGCGCTCAGTGGGGCGTCCCCGGCCGTCATGTACCGCACCTTGGAGATGCGCACAGCACTGGACATGACCTCCAGCATGGGGAGATGGTCTCCCCCGGCGATATCGGAGCCAAGGGCCACCCAGACTCCCTCCTCCAGCATCTGCCGCACCGGGGCCACCCCACTGCACACGTTGGTATTGGAGTCAGGACAGTGGACCGCCAGAACATGGGCTTCCCGCATGGCCCGCCGCTCCGTCTCATCGCTGTAGACGCAATGGGCCATGACGGTGTGATCCTTCCAAAGACCATATTTGGCATAGGTCTCCCAGTAGCGCTGGCAGTCCGGGTGCAGCTGGGACACCCAGGCCAGCTCGCTGGTGTTCTCGGACAGATGAGACTGGACACACAGTCCCCGCTCCCCTGCCAGCTCCCCCAGCCAGGCCATCAGCTCGTCGGTACAGCTGGGGGTAAAGCGGGGCGTCAAAATGGGCCTGATGTGGGAGAAGCGCTCGCACCCCTCCAGCCAGCGGAGGGTCTCCCGTTTGGACTGCTCCGTGGTCTCCTGGAGCACCGGGGAGCCGTTGCGGTCCATGTTCACCTTGCCCACATAGCCGGTGATGCCCGCCCGCTCCAAGGCCTCCATCAGCAGCCAGGTCCCCTCCGTGTGGAGGGAGGAGAACATGACCACCCGGGTGGTGCCGTTATCTACCAGCTCCGCCGCCAGCATGGCGTAGACCTCCCGGGCATAGTCCGGGTCGGCAAAGCGGCTCTCCGTGGGAAAGGCGTAGCGGTTCAGCCACTCCAGCAGAGGGACGTCCATACAGGTCCCCAGCAGAGGGTACTGAGGCCCATGGAGGTGCATATCCGCAAAGGACTGCAAAATCAGGCAGTCGCCGTAATCGGTCACCGGCAGCTCTGTGCCCTCGGGCAGCGTCTCCAGCACCTCCCGGATGACGCCGTCCTCCAGCACCAGACAGCCCCCGGGCAGGTACCGCACCTCCCCCAGGGCCGGGGCGTCGATGATAGTTCCTCGAATGATTTCTTTCATAACAGTTGCTCCACAGCGCACGAAGGCGCAGATAGTTCTTTGCTAACAGTATAGCATTTTTAGGTGGATTGTCAATTTGAAGGCGTTCCAGCCCTCCACGCTCTCCCCATAAATTTTCTTCATTTTCCTATTGACATTATCCATACATCGTCTATAATAGAATTATCAATTGAACAGTTGTTCATATGATAATTTGATATTCAGAGAGGATGCTCACTATGAAAAAGACCTACAAGATCGACGTGGACTGCGCCAACTGCGCCAACAAAATGGAGGAGGCCGCCAACCAGACTCCCGGGGTGGCCAAGGCCGTGGTCAACTTTATGACCCTGAAAATGGTCGTGGAGTTTGAGGAGGGTCAGAATCCCAAGACCGTCATGGCCCAGGTGCTGAAAAACTGCAAAAAGGTGGAGGACGACTGCGAAATTTTCCTGTAAGACAGGCAGTCTGTCCCGAAGGAGGCGTAGACGTGAACAAGAAGCAGAAAAAGATGCTGGCCCGTATCCTGGTATCCGGGGTGCTGATGGTCATCCTGTCCCTGCTGCCGGTGGAGGGTGTCCTGCGATTTGCGCTGTTTCTCATCCCCTACCTAATCGTCGGCTATGACATCCTGCGCAAGGCGTGGAAGGGCATTTTAAACCGGCAGGTCTTTGACGAGAATTTTCTCATGGCGGTAGCCACTGTGGGGGCCATGGCCCTGGGGGAGTATACCGAAGGCGTGGCGGTCATGCTGTTCTACCAGATCGGCGAGCTGTTCCAGAGCTACGCCGTGGGCAGGAGCCGCCGGAACATCAGCCAGCTCATGGACATCCGCCCGGATTACGCCAATATCCAGGGGGAGGACGGCCTGGAGCAGGTGGATCCGGACGAGGTGGAACCGGGCACCGTCATCGTGGTGCAGACCGGAGAAAAAATCCCCATCGACGGCGTGGTGGTGGAGGGGCAGGCCTCCCTCAACACCAGCGCCCTCACCGGGGAGAGCCTGCCCCGGGAGGTATCCGCCGGGGACGAGGTCATCAGCGGCTGCATCAATATGACCGGAGTGCTGAAGATCCGCACCACCCGGGCATTTGGGGAGTCCACCGTGTCAAAAATTCTGGAGCTGGTGGAAAATTCCAGCTCCCGCAAGTCCCGCTCGGAGCAGTTTATCTCCCGCTTCGCCCACTATTACACCCCCATCGTCTGCTACAGCGCCCTGGCCCTGGCTATTCTGCCGCCTCTGGTGCTGCTGCTTTTGGGCCAGGGGCCGGACTGGGGCACCTGGGTCTACCGGGCGCTGACCTTCCTGGTCATCAGCTGTCCCTGTGCTCTGGTCATCAGTATCCCCCTCAGCTTCTTTGCCGGTATCGGCGGGGCCAGCCGGGCGGGCGTGCTGGTGAAGGGCTCCAACTATCTGGAGGCCATGTCCCAGGTGCGGTACATCGTCTTTGACAAGACGGGGACGCTGACCAGGGGCGTGTTCCAGGTGGTGGGCGTCCACCACAGTCAGATGGAGGAGCAGCGGCTTTTGGAGTACGCCGCACTGGCGGAAAGCTTCTCCTCCCACCCCATCAGCCGCAGCCTGAGAGAGGCCTGCAAAACGCCTCTGGACGCCTCCCGGGTCTCCCAGGTGGAGGAGATCGGCGGCCACGGCGTCACCGCCCTGGTGGACGGGCACACCGTCGCCGTGGGCAACGCCAGACTGATGGAAAAGCTGGGCATCCAGCCGGTGGACTGCCACAGCGTGGGCACCGTGATCCATGTGGCCATCGACGGGGCCTATCAGGGACACATCCTCATCTCCGACGTGCCCAAGCCCACCTCCGCCCAGGCCATCCGGGAGCTGAAACGCTCCGGCGTGCGCAAGACCGTCATGCTCACCGGAGACGCCGCGCCGGTGGCGAACCAGGTGGCTCAGGAGCTGGGAGTGGATGAGGTCTACAGCCAGCTGCTCCCGGCGGACAAGGTGGAGCAGGTGGAGCGGCTGCTCACGCAGAAGGACGGCCGGGAGAAGCTGGCCTTTGTGGGCGACGGCATCAACGACGCCCCCGTGCTGGCCCGGGCGGACGTGGGAGTGGCCATGGGCGCTCTCGGCTCAGATGCCGCCATCGAGGCCGCCGACATCGTTCTCATGGACGATGACCCCATGAAGCTGGTCACTGCTATCCGCATCTCCCGGAAATGTATGGGCATCGTCACGGAGAACATCGTCTTTGCCCTGGCGGTCAAGCTGGTCTGTCTGCTGCTGGGGGCGATCGGCGTCGCCAATATGTGGGTGGCCATCTTCGCCGACGTAGGCGTTATGGTGCTGGCCGTGCTCAACGCCATCCGCGCTCTGCGGGTGCCAACGAAATAAAGCAGAAAATAACCGGCCCTGTCTGAGTGGATTCAGGCAGGGCCGGTTTTGTTATGCGTAATTCAGGACCTCGTGATGGGTCTGGGAGACGATGACCTCCAATTGGGGGAATCCCTCCTCCAGCCAGCCTTGCAGCACCGGGACCACCACGTTCTCCGTGGGGAAGTGGCCCGCGTCGATGAGGGTCAGGCCCAGCTCCCCAGCGTCCAGGAAGTGGTTGTATTTCAAATCGGAGGTGACAAAGGCGTCGCATCCGGCGGCACGGACGGCCTCCAGCATACTGCCGCAGGCGCCGCCGCCCACCGCCACCCGGCGGATGGGCCGTCCCCCGTCCACATATCGGAGGCCGTTGGGCAGGAGAGCGGTCTGCACCCGCTCCAGCAGCGCCTCGGTGGTCAGCGTCTCCGGCAGCAGTCCCACCCGGCCGATACCGGCGGGCCGCCCCTCATCGTCCGCGCCGCTGACCTCCAGCAGAGACACCTGCTCCAGCCCCAGCGCGTTCGCCAGAGCGGAATTCACTCCGCCCTCCACAGCGTCCAGATTGGTGTGACAGCAGATGGCGGCCAGCCCCAGCCGGGCCATGCTCCACAGCTTCCGGCCCACCAGATCCTCCGGGGCCAGAGTGACACGGCGCACCGGGTTGAAGATGAGGGGATGATGGCTGACGATGAGCTGGACGTCCCCCTCCGCCGCTTCACTAATCACCTGGTCGGTGATATCCAGAGCCACCAGCACCCGCCGGACCTCTCCCGCCGGGTCGCCCACCAGCAGCCCGGAGTTGTCCCAGCTCTCCTGGAGCCGGAAAGGGGCCTTTTGGTCCAAATACGCTCTGATTTCCTCTACCGTTGTCATGGTAGCTCTCCCCTCTCTGCGGCATTTCGCCACCGTTCCAGCTCGCTTTCGGCCCTTGTCAGCTCGTCCAGCCGTATTACATCCGGCCGAGCGGCGTGGAGCAGGCCCTCTCTCTGCCGCCGGAGCCGTTCCAGCTCGTGGCGGAGATAATCCCCCCAGGGGCAGCCCGCCGCCCAGGTCTCCGGCCTTCCGGCAATGCGGGTCCCCGGCGTCCATCGAGTATCGCTCTCCCCACCAAGAACCACCAGGACGGTGTACCACCGCTGTTCCTCCCGGACGCAATACTCCTGCCGGATGGCGTATCCGTTTTCCGTCAGCCACTCCCGCAGCTCCGGCAGATTGCTCTGGGGCTGGAGCAGGAGGCGGACGTTCTCCCGTGTCCAGAGGGCGGCGGACAGGATGCCACGCACCGTCTCTCCCCCCATCCCGGCCATGGCGATGCAGTCCGCCTCGTGGGGCGCCAGGGCCGCCAGGCCGTCGGAGAGGCGAAATTGAATCTGCTCCGTGCAGCCGAACCGCTCCGCCGTCTCCCTGGCATGGGCCAGGGGGCCAGGGCGGAGATCCCCGGCGATGGCGGTCTCAACAACCCCGTTCCGGAGCAGCCACACCGGGAGATAGGCGTGGTCGGTGCCGATGTCCGCAAAGCGGCAGCCCTCAGGCACCAGGCCCGCCACCGTCCGGAGCCGGGGAGATAATTCCAGTGTCATAGCGCACCTCGAAACTCGAAAAAAAGGAAGGCCGCCGGAGCTTGTTCCGGCGGCCTGTTCGGTCTGGTCTGCCGCCTTACTCCTGAAGGTCGACAATGCTGTTCAGCTCGTCCAGCAGGGTGTCCACGTCCACGCCGTGGACCATGCAGGCCTCCTCTACCGTCTCGCCCATAGAGGCGGGGCAGTACAGGCAGTGCATCCCGATGGACATGAACACCGGGGCCGCATCCGGGGCAATCCGCAGAATATCGCTGATAATGGTATCCTTGGTGATCTCCGTCATGGTGATTCCCTCCGTCATGGTGATTTCCGCCTTTGGCGGCGGTCGATTTTTCTAATCGCCCCTATTATACCCGGAAGGGATCGGATTTTCAACCGTTTTCCTCGTTCTGCCCCAGAAATTTGCTATCGGACGTTGATCGTCCAGCACTCTGGGGAGAGGAGCGCAAGGAGATACGTCTCGTCATCCGCCACCGGGGAGCAGGACATGGGTTCATACAGCCGTACCAGCATATATAACAGGCCCGTACAAAACAGGCCTGACGCTGTACTGCAAGAGGAAAGGATAAATAAGAAGTTAACTGCGACTCACAACATTATATTGTTTTTTCTGCGCCGCCGTGCTATACTGAGAATGGTTAAACGTGCGGGATTGCTTGTTATGGCGTACAACTATGATAAGTTGTGGAAGCTGCTGGCAGACAGGAAAATGACGAAAACGGAAATGTGCATACAGACGGGCATTTCAACGAATATGCCTGCGAAAATGGGCAAGGAAGAACCTGTCACAATGGAAACCCTTACAAAGATATGTATCGCCCTGAATTGTGGGCTTGATGATATTGTAGAGATACAGAAAGCCGGTGAATGACTATGGCTAACACGCGACAGGATGGCTTAGCAAAGGCAAAAAAAGGCCAAGCGGATGAGTTTTATACACAATATTCAGATATACAAAAAGAAGTCAACGCCTATTTAGAGTTTGACCCCAATACTTTCCGCAATAAAACAGTATTACTGCCGTGCGATGATCCAGAATGGAGCAATTTCACACGTTTTTTTGCACAGAACTTTGAAACTTTCGGGTTGAAAAAGCTTATTTCGACGAGCTATGCAGCAGAAAGCAAGCGGGCGAAATATGGTTCTGATGATGTTGAGAAATACCATCAATTGACCCTTTTTGAATATAGGGCAGAAGAATATGATGAAGAATTGTCGAAGAAACGAGGAAAGATATTTGTCCTTGATAGAGACAGCAACCATTCGGGGAAAATTGATATTGATGATTTAGAATGGCATTATCTCCATGGTGATGGAGATTTTCAGAGCAGTGAAGTAAGAGCCCTGCGTGATGAAGCTGATATTATAGTAACAAATCCTCCGTTTTCTTTGTTCTGCGATTTTTTAGCTTGGATACTTGAAGCTAATAAAAAATTTTTGATAATAGGCAATATAAACTGCATAACATATCAAGAAGTTTTTCCACGTATTATGCGAAATGAAATCTGGCTAGGAAATGGCATGGGACGATGGATTTCTGGATTTATCGTCCCCGAAAGTTATGGACTATACGGAACCGAGGCAAGAATTGAGGACGGACAAAGAATCGTAGCTACAAATAATTGCCTGTGGCTGACAAATTTAGACCATGGACGCAGGCATCAACCGTTACAATTAATGACAATGGCAGATAATTTAAAGTTCAGCAGACATAATAAAATCAGAGAAAACGGATATAAGAGGTACGATTTTTATGATGCAATAGAAGTGCCTTTTAGCGATGCCATTCCATCGGATTTTGATGGGTTAATGGGTGTTCCAATTACCTTTTTAGATAAGTATAATCCGAAACAATTTGAAATTTTAGGATGCTCTTATTCCTATGGTGATCCTGGTGAGCCATATCACAAACCAGGCGATAGCTATTCTGTCACCATAGAGGGAGAAAATATTTACAAAAGGATTTTTATTCGCCGGAGGAATAACCAATGATTACAACGTTAAAAACCGACATCACAGTAGAGCAAATCTGCAAAGGTTTTGTCTATAATGAGTTGGAGGGCAGGGGGCTTTTCGGATTATCTGGCAAATTGGTGATTCAACCGGAATATCAGCGCAATTATTTATATGCCAAACAAAAGAAAGAAGAAGCGGTAATTCGATCTGTCTTAAAAGGATACCCGCTGGGACTGATTTACTTCAATAAAGTTGATGAAGATAAATTCGAGATTCTGGATGGTCAGCAACGAGTTACGAGCTTAGGCCGTTTTATCACAGGCAAGTTTCCGCTGATTGATGCGAACGGTATGCCGCATTATTATGCTGCTATGCCAGACGACCAAAAGGAAAAAATCGACAAAACTCCGTTGACGATTTATATCTGTGAGGGAACGGAAACTGAAATAAAAGAGTGGTTCAAGACCATTAATATTGTGGGCATTCCGTTAAATAAACAGGAAGTCGCAAATGCTGTATATTCCGGTCCGTTCGTAACCAAAGCAAAGGAAGAGTTCAGCAACAGTCAAAATGCCAACATTCAGAAATGGAGTGCCTACATAAAAGGGGATGTGTTGAGGCAGGAGTATTTACGTGTTGCCCTCGAATGGGTATGTAAAAGTGCTACTGACGAAGACGTGGAAAATTACATGAGCAAGCACCGTTATGACACAGATATTACCGAGCTAAAGGCGTATTTTACCAGCGTCATTGATTGGGTATCATCGGTTTTTATCGACGTAGAAAGCGAAATGCGGGGGCTTGAATGGGGCAGACTTTTTGAAACATATCGTAATACCCCATATGACCCTGTTGCTGTTTCTGCAAAAGTGCATGAACTTTATGCAGACGGTGCAGTCAAAAAAAGAGCGGGAATATTTGAGTACATTTTAGGTGGTTGCCTTGATACAAAACTGCTTGAGATTAGAGTGTTTGAAGATAGTACAAAGAAAGCGGTTTACACACGACAAACCGACGCCGTAAAAGGGCAAGGGAAATCAAATTGTCCGCTGTGCGCATTAGGTACAGACAATAATGCACGGCGTATCTGGAAATATAACGAAATGGATGCCGACCATGTTACCGCATGGAGCAAAGGCGGCGCAACTGATATTTCTAACTGCCAAATGCTTTGTAAAACGCACAACCGAGCTAAAGGGAACAAATAATATAAAGTCGCTTATCGTATAATATCGGTAAGCGGCTTTTCGTATATTTAAGCGACAAATAAGCGACAAAATAGAGTATCAGGAAACCGCATGAAACCAAATAATATTGTGTTCCATTCAAAGAAAAACGCCCATATACGGGAATCCGCCCTGCATCCAAACGGCATCCACCCGGGCCGCATCAAAGGGCGCACAGCAGAAACCGTGCGCCCTGAGAAAATCTGGAGTTGTTCGGCCTTACAGCATGGAGTAGCCGTTCCGGTTGACCAGTGCGTCCACCGGGACGCCCTGCTTGCAGTAGGGGCAGTTGGTGTAGTCGTAGCTCCGGTAGTCCGGCAGCGAGCTGACGTCGAAGATGCTGTCGATCTGCACCCCGTCCATCTGGCTGATGTTGCTGAAGATGGAGGAGACGCCTCTGGGCACGCCGCCGTAGAACTGGATGGTTTCGATGGCCTTATGCACCGTGTAGCCGGTGGTGATGGAGGCCATGAGGACGATGCAGTCCCGGTTCTGGATGAGGGACTTGTAGTTGTCCCGGAAGATGAGCTGACTGGTGTTGGCGTTCTGCTCCGGGGTGACGATAGCCACCTCTTTTTTGGCGTTCAGCCCCCGGCCCAGGTGGGAGTCCACCAGCATCCCCGCCAGCAACGTGCCGATGACCTCGGTGCCGTCCATACAGAGGATGGTGTCCACCGGGATGTTGTTCTTATACTTCCGGGAGAGGACGTCGGCCACCGCCTTGGCCTCACGGTAGACCGTCTTCATGGAGGTCAGCTCCATAAAATAGTTGATGTGGGAGTGGTTGGTGATAAAATGGCCCGGGATGGCCTTGAGATACAGATCCGTGTTTTTGTTCTTTGCATAGAACTTGACAATCTTATGATCCAGCGACATAAGGAGCACCTCCGAAATCAGGATGGGAACATTATAAGGCATTCCGGTTCAAAAAGCAAGATACTTTTGAAAAAATGAATGTATCTATTCTGCCGTCAGCCGCTCACGCCGTACTGCTCCGCCAGCTCGCACAGGTATTCCGCCATGGACTGCCCCTCGGGTGGGGTGAACTCCGCCCCGTCGAAGGTGTAAGGCCCGTCCACGGGGAAGTCAATCCCATCCCGAACCGCAAGGATATGGGGATGCTCGTCCTCCTCCGACTGGACGCCCTCCATCAGCAGGAGCAGATACTGCTGCCCGGCGTCGTAGACCGTGCCCATGCTGCCGTCCCGGTTCTGGTCATACAGGGCGTACACATACAGCTCTTCCTCCGTCCAGGAGCCGTACAGCACCTCGTCCACCTGAAAGAGGTAGTAGACATAATCCTCATATGCCTCCATGCTCTGATAGGTGGCGGAGACGGCCAGATCGCTCTCGCAGACCAGGGCCTCCAGCTCCTCCAGCTCGTAGGTCTCCCCATCCACCGTCGTCTCGGTGGGCAGGGCCGCAGCGCTTCCGTCGGAGGCCCCGCTGTCGCAGCCGGTGAGTAGCAGGAGCATACACAGTACCGTCAAAATCGCCGTCCATCGAGTCCTGTTTTTCATGTGACACCATCCCTTCCCATTTTCCGTATTCCTTCTTTTTTATTATACTGAGGGGGGGATAATTGTCAATGACATTTGCCGAACTTCTATCCATATTGACCTATTTTCTCCCTTCACGAAAGATTTACACATCTGGAAATGTAATTCTCTTGCCATTTGCGCAGAATGTGATAAAATATGACCTGAACGTAATTCCAGGGCAGTCTGCGCCCCTCAGAGGGCAGACGAGCCTTGGGTCTCCCATTTTGAACAAGCGCAGGGGTAATCGCACTATGAGCTATCGCATCGGCATTGACATCGGCTCCACCACCGTCAAGGTGGTGGTGCTGGACGACGACAACAAGCTGCTGTTCCGCTCCTATGAGCGGCACTTTTCCAAGGTCCGGGAGCGGACCTGCCAGACCCTCCGCTCCATCGCCGACCGGTACAGCGGCCAGGACGTGAAGGCGGTCATCACCGGCTCCGCCGGTCTGGGCGTCAGTAAGGCCAGCGGGGTGGACTTTGTCCAGGAGGTCTACGCCACCGCTGCGGCGGTGAACACCTACATCCCCGGCACCGACGCCGTCATCGAGCTGGGCGGCGAGGACGCCAAGATCATCTTTTTCGGCGGCGCTCTGGAGGAGCGGATGAACGGCTCCTGCGCCGGTGGCACCGGGGCCTTTATCGACCAGATGGCCACCCTGATGAACGTCACCGGCGACGAACTGGATCGGCTGTCCATGGGGCATGAGAAAATCTATCCCATCGCCTCCCGCTGCGGCGTGTTCGCCAAGAGCGACATCCAGCCCATCCTGAACCAGGGCGGGCGGAAGGAGGACGTGGCCGCCTCCATCTTCCAGGCGGTGGTGGATCAGACCATCGCCGGACTGACCCAGGGCCGGGAGCTGAAGGGCAAGATCGTCTTTCTGGGCGGCCCTCTCCACTTCCTCATGGGCCTGCGGGAGCGGTTTGTGGAGACGCTGAAGCTGGACGAGGAGCACGCCATCTTCCCGGAAGACGGGGACTGCTTTGCCGCCATGGGTGCGGCCCTGTGCGCTACAGACTTCGAGGCCCAGCCCTTTGACCAGATCCTGGAGAAGCTGGAAAAGAGCCAGTCTGCCGTCACCAGTGTGGACACCGCCCCTCCCCTGTTCACCAGCCAGGAGGAGTACGACGACTTCTGCCGCCGCCACAACAGCCAGCATCCCCCCGAGGCGGACATCAGCACCTATGTGGGCGACGCTTATCTGGGCATCGACGCCGGCTCCACCACCACCAAGCTGGTGCTCATTGCCCCGGACGGCGGCCTGCTCTACACCTACTATCATTCCAACCTGGGCAACCCGGTCTCCATCGTCCGGGAGCAGCTGGAGCAGATTTACGCCCTCTGCGGAGATCGGATTACGATCAAGGGCAGCGCCGTCACCGGCTACGGCGAGGATTTGATCAAAAATGCCTTCCGGTGCGACCTGGGCCTGGTGGAGACCATGGCCCATTACAAGGCCGCCGCCCACTTCAACCCCGACGTGGACTTTATCATCGACATCGGCGGCCAGGACATGAAGTGCTTCAAGATTCGCAACGGTGCAGTGGACTCCATCATGCTCAACGAGGCCTGCTCCTCCGGCTGCGGCTCCTTTATTGAGACCTTTGCCAAGGCGTTGGGCTATGACATTGCCGACTTTGCCAAGCTGGGCCTGTTCACTGAAAAACCGGTGAACCTGGGCTCCCGTTGCACCGTGTTTATGAACTCCTCGGTGAAGCAGGCGCAAAAGGACGGGGCCAGCGTGGAGGATATCTCCGCAGGTCTGGCCATCTCCATCGTGAAAAACGCCATCTACAAGGTGCTGCGGATGTCCTCCGCCGACGACCTGGGCCAGCACATCGTGGTTCAGGGGGGCACCTTCCACAACGACGCCGTGCTCCGGGCCTTCGAGCAGGAGCTGGGTCGGGACGTGGTTCGTCCCACCATCGCCGGTATCATGGGGGCCTTTGGGGCGGCTCTGGCGGCGAAGGAGCTGCATCTGGAGCAGTCCACCATCCTCTCCGCCGACGAGCTGGCCCGGTTCCAGCACACCGCCCGGCCGGTGACCTGCAACGGCTGCACCAACCACTGCTCCCTGACCATCAACACCTTCGACGGGGGCCGCCGGTTCATCTCCGGCAACCGCTGCTCCAAGCCGCTGGGCGGCAAAAAGGTGCAGAACCCCGACCTGATGAAGTACAAGTACGACAAGCTCCGCACCATGTCCGGCAAGGGGGGCGGCAATGGCATCCGTGGCAAGATCGGCATCCCCTTCGGGCTGAATATGTACGAGAACCTGCCCTTCTGGTACGCCTTCTTCACGGCGCTGAACTTCGAGGTGGTGCTCTCCCCGGAGTCCAGCCGGAAGCTGTACCTCAAGGGCCAGCGAACCATCCCCTCGGACACCGTCTGTTACCCCGCCAAGCTGCTCCACGGCCATGTGGAGAGTCTGCTGGAGGAGGGGCTGGACACCATCTTCTACCCCTGCATGAGCTACAACTTTGACGAGGGCATCAGCGACAACAATTACAACTGCCCCGTGGTGGCCTATTATCCCGATTTGCTCGCCGCCAACCTCCCCGACCTCCAGGGCAAGCGGTTCCTCCACCCCTACTTCGGTCTGCACCGGCCCAAGGACTTTGAAAAGCGGGCGGCGGACTACTTCCTCCAGGAGTTCGGCATCCCCAAAAAGGAGACGGTGGCGGCGGCCCGGGCAGCTTACCAGGCCTATCACGCCTTCCGGGATGACGTCTACCGCACCGGGCAGGAGTACATCGCCTACGCCCGTGCCCACGATATGCCTATTATGGTGGTGGCCGGGCGGCCCTACCACATGGATCCGGAGATCAACCACGGCATCAACGACCTGATCACCGGCTTCGGCTTCGTTCTCATCACGGAGGACGCCGTCTCCGGGGAGATGGATCACCAGACCCGGACGGTGCTCAACCAGTGGACCTATCATGCCCGGATGTACAACGCCGCCCGGTACGTCTGCACCCAGTCGGACATGGAGCTGATCCAGCTCGTCTCCTTCGGCTGCGGCGTGGACGCCATCACCGGCGACGAGATGCGCTCCATCCTGGAGCAGGGCGGCAAGCTGTACACCCAGCTGAAGATCGACGACATCTCCAACCTGGGAGCTGTCAAAATCCGGGTGCGCAGTCTCATCGCCGCAGTGGAGGCCCGCAAAAGTCAGGAGCAGTCCAGGGACGACGCCCGGCAGCACACCGCCTGAGCCTCCCGGCTAGATTCTCTGTTTTGGAAAGAGGTTTCCCATGGCTGAATTAGTCTATAACAAGGACGGACGTCTCCTGTTCACCAAGGAGATGAAGAAGGAATACACCATTCTCATGCCCCAGATGCTGCCCATCCATTTTGAGATGTTCCGCCAGCTCCTGCTGCTGGAGGGCTACAAGGTGGATCAGCTCAACAACGACAGCCGCAATGTGGTGGACGAGGGGCTGAAATACGTCCACAACGACACCTGCTATCCCGCTCTGTTGGTCATCGGCCAGTTTATGGACGCCATCAAAAACGGCGGCTATGACCCCCACAAAATCGCCCTCTTTATCACCCAGACCGGCGGCGGCTGCCGGGCCTCCAACTACATCCACCTGCTCCGCAAGGCGCTGAAAAAGGCGGGCATGGAGTACATCCCCGTCATCTCCGTCAGCTTCGGTCTGGAGTCCAACCCCGGCTTCTCCCTCACCGTTCCCCTGCTGCAAAAGCTGGTGTTCGGCATGATGTATGGCGACCTGATCATGAACGTATCCAACCAGGTCCGGCCCTATGAGCAGAACATGGGCGACACCGACGCCGCCGTTCAGCGGTGGATCTCTGAACTGGTGAGCCGGTTCCAACAGGGCAAGGGCATGAGCCGGAAGGCTATGTGCCAGATTTTCGACGAGATTATCGCCGATTTTGAGGCAATCCCCGTAGACCTGAGCCACGAAAAGGTTCGTGTCGGCGTGGTGGGCGAGATCTACGTCAAGTTCTCCGCCCTGGGCAACAACCACCTGGAGGAGTTCCTTCTCTCCGAGGGAACGGAGCCGGTGGTGCCCGGTCTGACCGACTTCATGATCTTCAAAATTTACAACCGGGTAGTGGACGTGGACATCTACGGCGGCAACCCGGCGAAGAAGGCCCTGTGCCAGTTCATGATGGACTATGTCCAGAACTGCCAGCACGACATGATCCACGCTCTGGAGAAGTCCCGCTTCCGTGCTCCCGGAGACTTCGAGCAGCTGCGCCAGCTGGTGCAGGGCTATCTGGGCGAGGGCTGCAAGATGGGCGAGGGCTGGCTGCTCACCGCTGAGATGCTGGAGCTCATCCACTCCGGCACCAACAACATCGTCTGCACCCAGCCCTTTGGCTGCCTCCCCAACCACATCGTGGGCAAGGGCATGATCCGGGCGCTGAAGGACAACTACCCCAACTCCAACGTAGTGGCCATCGACTACGACCCCTCTGCCACCAAGATCAACCAGGAGAACCGCATTAAGCTCATGCTGGCAAACGCCAAGGCCCTGGCCGCCAGAGCCGACGAGGAAAAGGCCGCCCGGGAAAAGGCTCCTGTCTGAACCGAATACAGTGTAAAAAGCCTCCCCTCCACAATGGAAGGGGAGACTTTTTGCCCTGCCGACACCGCACGGATGCGCCGCTGCATCTGTGCGGTGTTCTCCTTTGCCCGTGCGGTCGGGCGACGCAGCGCTTACCCTGCCATCTCCCGGAGCTTTTCCAAAAACTTCTGCCCGGCCCTGGTAAAGACCTGATATTTCTTCCAGACCACGTGCATCTCGATCTCCGGCTGTCCCTCCAGGGGGCGGAAGCAGAGGGGGCTGTCCCCGGAGACGTTGATGATGTGGTCGAAGCAGATGGCGTAGCCCATCCCCTCCTCCACCATAATGGAGCCGTTGAACAGCAGATTGTAGGTGGCGACTACCTGACGCTCCTCCAGGCCGCGAAGCATGGAGCTGTCCCCCAGGGGCTGACGGGAGACGATGAGAGGCTTTCCCTGTAAATCCTCCGAGGTGATGGTCTCCTTCCGGGCCAGAGGGTCGTCCCGGCGCATGAGGACGCCGAAGCGCTCTGTGTACGGCACCTTTAAGGATTCATATTTGGAGCTGTCGATCTCCCCGAACAGGATGCCGAAGTCCAGCAGCCCCTTGTCCAGGTCCTCCGTCACCGTCACACGGTCGGCGCTGACGTTGTGAAAATGCACCAGGGGATACTCCTCCTGCAACGCCTTCGCTGCCCTCGCCAGAAAGCGGATGCCCTCGGACTCACCGGCCCCGATGTGGATGTCTCCGGCGATGACCTCGTCGGAGAGGGAGATCTCGTCCTTCGTCCGGTCCACCAGAGAGAGGATCTCCTCCGCCCGCTTGCGCAGCAGCATCCCCTCCTCGGTGAGGGTGATCTTCCGGTTGCTGCGGATAAAGAGCTGCTTGCCCAGCTCCTCCTCCATCTCCCGCAGCTGCCGGGACAGGGTGGGCTGGGACAGGTGCAGGGCCTGGGCCGCCCCCAGGATGCTCTGCTCTCTGGTGACGGTCAGAAAATACTGTAATACGCGAAGCTCCATGAGATCGCCTCCCTTTCTCCTGCTATTTTACCATTTTCTTCTATGCCTGTAAATCATAAAAGCGTATTCGAAACAGGTATTTGATATTTGTCGCATTTTGCACTATGATTTTCTCAGATGAATCGTGGCCATGGTTCAAAAGCACCACAGACAACCGTTGAAAATAGCAGGAGGATAGAACAATATGATACAGCTTCTCATTGACCTGTTGACCCCCATCTTCACCAGTATGGGCGTCAGCGCAACCGATGTGGCTTCCTATGCGGAGTCCCTCAGCGGTTATATCTACGCCATCATGGGCCTGCTGGTCGTGGCCATTATCGTCATGATTGCCGCCCACTGGTTCGCCAAAAAGGGCACCCGCCATGTGTTCCGCTGGTCTGCGGCAGTGGCCTGGGTTCTGTGCGTGACCATCATCGTCAACGTGGTCTGCTTCGGCCCCATGTACAACAACATTGCCCCCATCGTGAACGGCTCCGCCTCCGTCTCTGAGGAGTCGGTGGCCGCCTCCAAGGAGATCATCCAGGAGACCGGCGAGGAGGGCATGGTACTGGTCAAGAACACCGGCATCCTGCCCCTGGCCGCCAACTCTAACCTGAACGTGTTTGGCTGGGCCTCCACCAACCCCATCTACGGCGGCACCGGCTCCGGCTCCTCCGACA
>JAJPWY010000062.1:13250-26512 GCA_021205725.1 Clostridiales bacterium | reverse complement strand
GATCTCGGTGGCGTCGTGGTACAGGGCGGTGAGGGCCACCTGCCCCGGGTCAAGCTGGCCTCCGAAATACTGGTTCTGAATGACCGCCAGGGCGTGGGCCAGGACTGCCACCTGATGGGAGTGCTCCTGGACATTCTCCCGGTCGGTGTTGCGCATCAGCGCCCAGCGGTCAATATACCGCATCCGGGAGATGAGTGCAAAAAAGGCGTGATCGTTTGCCATGATCAGTTTTTCGCCTCCACCTGGAACCGCTTGCTCATCTGGTCGAACTGCTCAATTTCCTCCGGCGCACCCTGCACCACGACCTCCACCGGATTGGACAGGTCAATGGAAAACAGGCCCAGGATGGACTTTCCGTCCACCACATAGCGGCCGGAGCAGACGTCGATCTCACAGCTCATCTGACTGGCTACGGCGACGAATTCCTTCACCGTGTCAATGGAGTTCAGGTTGGCCCAGATCTGCTTTTTCATGGTCGATTTCCTTTCCGGGGTGTACATCGCCCCGTTTTTTCGTTATAATATGATGCAATGCCTCTGTAGGCTTATCCATTATAACGTGCCTCTGCATCTGATTGCAAGGGAGAGAGTGACAAAAATATGCGTTTCGCCATTTACACCCTTGGCTGTAAGGTCAACCAATACGAGAGCCAGGCCATGCAAACCGTCCTGGAGGGACAGGGCCATACCCTGGTCCCCTTTGAGGAGGAGGCGGAGCTGTATCTCATCAACACCTGCTCCGTCACCGCCGTCAGCGACAAGAAATCCCGACAGACCATCCGCCGCACCCGGCGGGAGCATCCGGACGCCGTCATCGCCGTCTGCGGCTGCTACGCCCAGGCCTCCCCGGAGCAGGTGGCAGAGCTGGGGGTGGATTTCGTCTCCGGCACCGGGAACCGTCTGGCCTTTCTGGAGCAGGTGCAGCAGGAGGTGGACCGCCGCCAGGCCTGGGTTCAGGTAGACGACCCCTTCCGCCGCACCGGCTTCGAGGTGCTCCCCGCCGGTGGGCTGGAGGGCCGCACCCGGGCCATGCTCAAGGTGCAGGACGGATGCCGGAACTTCTGCACCTACTGCATCATCCCCTACACCCGGGGGGCGCTCCGCTCCGAGCCGCTGGAGTCCGCCGTGGAGCAAGCCCGGCAGCTGGCGGAGCAGGGCTATCGGGAGATCGTCCTCACCGGCATTGAGATCTCCTCCTGGGGGGTGGAGTGGAAGGACGGCTCCTCCCTCATCGACCTGATCGAGGCTCTGTGCCAGGCGGTTCCCCATCTTCGTATCCGGCTGGGCAGTCTGGAGCCGAGGACCATCGCCGAGGACTTCTGCCGCCGGGCCGCCGCTCTGCCCAACCTGTGTCCCCACTTCCACCTGTCCCTCCAGTCCGGGTGTGACAGCGTGCTGAAGCGGATGCACCGGCGGTACGACACCGCCCGGTTCCTGGAATCCTGCCGCCTGCTGCGCACATACTTTGACCGCCCCGCCATCACCACCGACCTGATCGTGGGCTTCCCCGGAGAGACGGAGGCAGAGTTTGGCGCGACCCTGGACTTTCTGGAGCGGGCAGAGTTCGCCGCCATGCACATCTTCCCCTACTCCCGCCGCCCCGGGACACCGGCGGCAAGGATGGAGGGGCAGATCTCCAACGCCGTCAAGGAGGAGCGGGCCCACCGGGCCGCCCAGGTAGCCTCCGCCCTGGAGCAGCGCTACCTCGCCTCCTGGGTGGGAGAGTCCCTCCCCGTTCTCCTGGAGGAACAGCGGGACGGTCTCTGGCAGGGCCACGCCCCCAACTATGTCCAGGTGCGTACCTCCGCAGAGGGAAACTGGCACAATGTGCTGGCAGACGTGCGCATCACTGGCGTTGGGGAGGGGTATCTGGTAGGGGAGATGGCAAGGTGAGGGCACTCTCATCTTTTTCCATCATTTTCCATTCATAGCAGACAAAAAAGGGCTCACACTAAGACCACCTGTATGAAAGGTGGTCTTTTTATGTCTCATCGGCAGGCGCGTCAGGGCGTTGCATCCCTGTTGCTCGCCTTTGCGCTGATTTTTGTCACGGCAGCGGCCTTCCAGACCGCCGCTGCCGCCACCTACCGCCAGGGCTCCTCCGGGGAGGCGGTCACCACCATCCAGACCAAGCTGAAGCGATGGGGGTACTATGACGGCTCGGTGGACGGGGTCTATGGCAGTCAGACGGTGGCCGCTGTCAAGCTCTTCCAGCAGAAAAATAATCTGACGGCAGACGGGGTCTGCGGCCCCGCCACCCTGCGGGCGCTGGGAATGATGAGTGAGGCGGACGCCGCCTCCGGTCAAACCGGCAGCGGCGACCTGGCCCTGCTGGCGAAGGTCATCTCCGCTGAGGCCCGGGGAGAGCCGTATAACGGCCAGGTGGCGGTGGGGGCGGTCATCCTCAACCGGGTGGCCCATCCCTCCTTCCCCAACACCATTGCCGGGGTGGTGTATGAGCCGGGAGCCTTCTCCTGTATGGACGACGGCCAGATCGACCAGCCCGTGGCCGACTCCGCTTATCAGGCCGCCCAGGATGCGTTAAACGGCGTTGACCCCACCGGAGGCGCTATCTACTATTTTAACCCGGACACCGCCACCAGCTCCTGGATCTGGAGCCGTCCCCTGCTCACCATCATCGGGAGTCACCGGTTCTGCTCCTGATGTGATTTTTTTCAAAAGGGGCTGCCCTGGAGATGGTATCTGTGCTATAATGGCGGCAGGACATCATCACTAAAGGGAGAATGAAATGGAGAATCTGCAGAAGATCGCCGTCCTCATCGACGCCGACAACACCCAGCTGTCCAAAATGGAGGCGCTGCTCCATGAGGTGTCCGCCTATGGGCGGATCGTGCTGAAAAAGGCCTACGGCAACTGGAAAAAGCCCGCCCTGAAAAACTGGGAGAACGAGGTCAAGCGGCTGGCTATCAAGGCCGAGCAGCAGTTCGACTATGTGGCTGGGAAAAACACCACCGACATCGCCCTGGTCATCGACGCCATGGATCTGCTCCACGAGCGCACCTACGACGCCTTTGTGCTGGTCTCCAGCGACAGCGACTTCACCCCTCTGGCCATTCGGCTCCGGGAATCCGGGGCGTACATCATCGGGGTCGGCGTGACCACCACCCCGGAGTCCTTTAAGAACGCCTGCGACGACTTTATCCTGCTGGAGTACGTCTCCCAGGCGGAGGAGGACGAGGACAGCCAGGCGGACAGGCAGGCCCCCGAAGCCCCCGCCGCTCACTCCTCCGGTCAGAAGCAGTCCGACCGCAGGGGAGGAAAACAGGCACAGCCCCCCACTCCTCACATTGAGGAGATTCACAATCTTCTGCGCATCGCCTGGGACAAATTCCAGGATGACGAGGGCTTCGTCAACGTGGCCTCTGCGGGGCACTATCTCAAGCGGGCCAAGCCGGATTTCAACTGCAAGACCTATGGCTACGCCAAGCTGTCCGAGCTGCTGGACGCCTTCCCGAAGAAATACCGGGTGGAGCGCAAGGTACGGGGCAGCGGCACGGCAGTATACTATAAGTGCCTCTGAACCGGGGAACTTCACAAAACGTTCTCAATTTCCTCACAAAAACTTCATCCACTTCTTCTGTCAGTCTGGTATACTTCTCATCGTCAGGAACGAAGCATTTCAACAAACATCCTCCTTTCTTTTCTCTCTCTTTTCTCTCTCAATCCGCAGCCCGGCAGGTCAATATCTGCCGGGCTGTGGATTTTCCTGCGTTTTTAACGGCAAAAGCCCCCGCCCGTTTTTCAGGGCGGGGGCTTATCCGCTCAGGTCAGAGCGGAACGATACAAATTAGTAGGTGAGGGACTTTGCAGTGTAGGAGCTGTAGGAGCCGTCCCGGTAGGCCCGGACTGCGTAGGTGTACTTCGTCCCGGACTTCACCGTCTTGTCGGTGTAGGTCAGGGTGGAGGAGCTCACCTTGGCGATCTGGGTCAGGCTGCCGTCAGATTCCACACGGTAGATGACATAGCTGGTGCAGTTGTTGGACTTCGTCCAGCTCAGCTGGATACCGCTGTCGGTCTTGGTCAGGGTCAGGGTCGGATGGCCCAGACGGACGATCTTCACCGCCGTGTAGCTGCTGGCGCTGTAGCCCTTGTAGGCCCGGACTGCGTAATAGTAGCCGGTGCCGCTGGAGGAGGCGACCTCAGTGTCGGTATAGGTCAGCGTGTCGGCGTCGCTCACCGTGGCGATTTTTTCAAAGGCCCCGTCTGTCGTCCGGCGGTACACATAGTAGCCGGTGGCTCCGGCGGACTCCGTCCAGGTGAGGACGATCTTACCGGGCTGGTTTTCGGCGGTCAGCGTGACCTCCTCCAGCCGGTACAGGCCGACAGCGGTAAAGGCGCTTCTGGTATTCCCGGAGTAGGCCTCCACCTTGTAGGTATAAGAGGCGCCGCCAGCGGCGTTCTTGTCAGTATAGGTCAGGGTGTCGGAGCCGGTCAGGGTGGCGACCCACTTGTACTCGCCGCCGGAGGTCTTCCGGGAGACGATGTAGCCGTCGGCGTTTTCCACCTCCGTCCAGGTGAGGACGATGCCGACGCTGCCGTTGGAGGCCTTCAGAGTGGTGGGAGCAACCCAACGGACGGCGACGCCGCTGGTGTTGTAATCACTGACCCGCTCACCGTCGGCGTTGGCACAGGCCACGGTGTAACGATAGAGCTGACCTGTGACCACGTCGGTATCGGTGTAGCTGGTGTCAGATACGGTGGCAATGACCTCCCATGCCGTCCAGGGAGTGGTGGTGGCGTTCCGGCGGAGCACCACATACTGCTCAGCGCCTTCCACCGCCTCCCAGGTCACGGTGACGCCGTTTTTGTCGTTAGCCGCGCCGGTCAGGGCGGGAGCGGAGAGGGCACCCTCCTCCGCATCGCCGCAGTAGATGCAGTGACCGTCCTCATAAATGTGGCCCATTGCGGGTATCGTCACAGTATAGCTCACTTTGCACGTCGTGCATGTATAGGTCATAACGCCATCCTCCGTACATGTCGCCTTGGTGGTCTCGGTTCCTTCGTCCCAGACGTGGCCCAAAGCGTCCGTATAATCGCTCACATAGCTGTCGCCGCAAAGGGTGCAGGTATAGGTGGTGTATCCCTGCTCCGTACAGGTGGGGCTACTCACAACGCCCACATAATTGTGCCAGCACTCTGTATCCGTGCCGTCGTCGCCGATAACCAGCGTGTAGGAGCTGCCCGCTGTGAGATCGGCAGCGGAATAGAGGACATAATTGACCGCATATTCCGCACTGGAGCTCCAGACCGCAGCTGCGGAAAAGAGCTTGTTGTTGTCTGCGTCGTAAATAGTCAGCACGTCACCGTTGGAGACGAAGCCGCTCGTACTGCCGCCCTGTCCGGGATTGCCCGGCGTTCCGCCGCCAGACGGCGGGCCGAAGGCGCTTGCGGTGTAGGTATCGGACGTGTCGGCAGTCGTGCTCCAGAAGCCTCCGCTGCCGGAGCCGCCGTTCACCGCAATGCTGGAGCCCTCCTCTGTCCACGTCACATAGGGTTGGGTGGAGGCAGAGCCGGGCGTTACCGACATCTCCTGCATCCCCACTGCCAGAAGCGTGCCGCCGGTCACAGTCAGCGTCCCGTCGCAGTCCAGGGCCGCATTGACCTCCTTCGTATTGTCCAGCGCACCCAGCACTACCACCGTGCCCCCGGAAATATTGATATTCCCGTTGGAGTCCAGGCAGTCCCCCGTCTCCGCTGCGGCATAGACGCTGCCTCCGAAGATATTAATCTCAAACGAATAGCCGGTCAGATCGCTGTTGGCTGCGTTGATGCTGTCATCATAGGAGTAGATCTCGAACGTGCCGCTGTACACATCCACTGTCGCACCCTCCAGGCCCTCATAGCAGGCGGCAACCGAGACAGACAGGTCGCTGCCGCTCCCAGCGCCGAGGGTCAGTATGCCGCTGGCATGAAGGGCGTCGTCGCCGGTTCGAATGGAGAAGTCGCCGCCGGTGATCGTCAGGTCGCCGTCCGTATGAACAGCGTCATCCGCAGTGTTGAGGACAAAGGTGCCACCGGTGACGGTCAGCACATTTCCTGTGGCATCGATCTCCGTGCCGTCCGTATCCTCATAGGAGCCGGAGGCCTTCAGGCCCTTGGCGCTGGGGTAGGAGTCATCGTCCCCATCATAATCGGCGTCATAGCCTCCATAGGTGGTGATGTCAAAGGTTCCGCCGGTGATCGTCAGGGTCATCATGGCCTGGATGCCGTCGGCACAGGCGTCAATGGTAATGCTGCCGCCGGTGACGGTGACAGACCCCACGGCTTCGGCGTCGGCGCAGGCCTTGATCCCATCCCCTTCGGCGGTGCTGATGTGGAGCGTGCCGGAGTTGATGGTGATGCTGTTCTCTCCGCTGATGCCATTGTCCACTGCTGTGATGTTCAGGGTCAGGGTGTCGATGGTCAGCAGATCATTGGCTTTGATCCCGTTTTTTCCGTTGGCAGAGAGATTCAGCGTCCCGCCGCCGGTGATGGTGACATCGCTGCCGTCCTTGCATTTTATAACTGCGTTTTCCGCTGCGGCATTATCCGTATAGCTTTCATCGTTGTTATAGGCGTTGTCCGTCAGCGTGCTGGTGGTGCCGTCCACCGCATAGATGGTGCAGGCAGCGGTGCTGTCCTTTTTCACTGTAATGACAGAGGTGAAGGAGGAGGTCAGCGTCAATCCGTTTAGGTACAGCACCGCATCCGATTTTGCCTCTTTCTTTACGGCAATGCTGCCGTTTCCGCTGCCCTGGAAAACGTATGAGCCGCCCGCCTTTTTGACGGAAACCAGCAGCTCGCCATCGCTGCCCTCCGGGACGGAATAGACCGTGTTACCGTCTGCATCGGTGGATGTCTCCGCAGCGCTCTCCGTATCTGTGGCGTCGTATACGACGACCTCATAGTTGGTGTCGTCCCCCTCCGCTACGACAACGGAATCGCCGTCAAAGGTGAAGGACGTCATGCCAGTGAGATCCGGCGCCGTCCCCGCCGCCGCTGCCGGTATCGGAATACCGCATACAGCGGTCAGCATAACGAACGTCAGCAGCAGGGAGATCCCCCTTTTCAGATATCGGTTTGCCGAGCGGTTTCCCGTCGTTGGTCGCTTCATGACGATCGCCTTCCCTTCTGTACATCAATATTATTTTCTGAATCAGGCCCTTTTTAAGACCTGATAATAAGACATTGTAATTATGTCATGTAACCAAACAATTGTCAAGGCTCCGGCTCTGGGCCGGAAGGTTTTTGCAGGCGACGTCCATATCGGCCTTTCGCCATATATTGAAGGCGGAGCGACAGCTCCACCCCAGAAATAGATGTTGACAAGGTGGGAACAACGTGTTACAATTTGTAACAGTGTTAATCACAGGAGGTAACAAAATGGTAGATCAGGCAAAGCTGCCCCTGGAGTATAAGGGGTATCCCCTCCGTCGGAAGGACAACGTCATCTATTACGGCAATATGACCGATCCCTATATTATCATGCTGCAGATCCTCAGCAGCGTCCCTCTGGATGACATGACCATGGCAACCAAGGTCTCTGTCCAGCTCCAGCATACCGATGCCGAGCTGAAAAACCGTGACAGAGTGGTGCGCTCCAGTGAGAAGAACAGCCTCTATGCGGCTATGGATCTGGCCCATGTGTGGCTCACCCGGGCACTGTCCAATCGCTGACATCCCGCTCTGCTACACACCGCCCCCTCACCACCTGGAGGTCTTATGGTTCCTTTACGAAAGATTTTACTCACCCTCGCATTCACCGGCGCTTCCCTGACCCTGATGACCACGGCGGCGCTGGCCGCCGATGTCTCTGATATCCTCTGTGAGGCCACTCTGAATACGGATTGCGCCCTGTTGGAGGAGGCGGACACCCAGTCTGAGCAGGTCGTCTCTCTGGACGCCGGAGATGAGGTTGTCCTTCTCTCCCGGGACGGGGAACTGGTGGAGGTCGCCTACGAGGACGGCGACGAGGTCTACACCGGCTACCTCTCTCTGGAGGACGTGACTCTGGAATCTCAGGGAACGGCCCAGCTCCTCTCTACCGTAGCCATTCTCCGGGAGACGCCCTCTGACGAGGGCGACCCGGCGGGACTGCTGAACCGGGGAGACGAGCTGGAGATCCTCGGGTACGGAGACGGCTGGTACTTCGTCTCTGTGGGAGATGACACCGGCTACCTGCATCTGGAGGACGTAGACGCAGAGGTGGTCACCACCACCAAGCTGAACCTCCGGACAGAGGCCACCACCAAGAGCACGGTCTGTGACGTGCTCTCCACCGGCACCCAGTTGGAGCTGCTCTCCGCCGGGGAGGACGGCTGGGTTCAGGTGGCCTATGAGGACGAGACGGGTTACGTCTCGGTAGACTACCTCGCTGCATCCGAACAGTACATCGTGGACAACCCGGTAATGACCGCTGGCGAGGCGGTGCTGGCCTATGCCCAGCAGTTCCTGGGCAACCGCTACGTCTGGGGAGGCACCAGCCTGACCAACGGTTGTGATTGCTCCGGCTATGTCATGAAGATCTTCGCCGCATTTGGAGTGAGCCTGCCCCACAGCTCCTACGCCATCCGGAGTTACGGAACCGCCGTGTCCTACAGCGATATGCAGGTGGGAGACGTGGTGTGCTACAGTGGTCACGTGGGCATCTACGCCGGTAACGGTAAGATTATCAACGCCCTCAACAGTCGCAAGGGCATCTGCTATACCAATGTGAACTTCTCCAAAATCATCACCATCCGCCGTCTTGTGTGACGGAGCAGAATACGCAACAGCCCTCTGGCCGGTGAGACCAGAGGGCTGTTTTTGCTGTGTCATCTGTGGGCATCCGTTTACTGTCTCAGCGTCGGGGCGCTCCTGTCCTCCTTCACCGAGATACGAAAGCAGTTGTAGCCCGCCAGGGCGTGGTCGATCTCGATGGAATAGTCGATCTCCAGATCGCCCCCGGTTGGGGAGATAGAGGAGCTCAGACGGGAGGTGGCGATACCCACCTCCAGATTGCCGTAGGGGGTGCTGTACAGGGACAAATGCCGCCGCCCCTCCTCGAACACCATCTGGGAGCAGACCGTCCCCGTGCGCAGCAGCGTCACCCGGGGGCCCTGGATCTGGAAGGTGGTGGTGGTGCCCTCCATGCCCGTGACCTCGCTCTCCTGATAGCTCAGCTCATAGCCGTCTGCCATCTGGGTGAGCTGTCCCGCCGTCATCAGCTGGACGGCGTCGTTGTCCGTGCCCTCATACTCCTGGGCCCCCCGGATGGATATGATAACGTCCTTTGTCATAACAATATCTCCTCAGTACTGCTCGATGTCCACCCGCTCCACCGGCTCGGTGACAGGGCGGCCCAGAAAGCGGGAGGCCAGCTCCCGGAAGCCCTGGGCGTCGCTGACGTACCAGCGGCAGCGACCCACGTGGTCGGCGGAGGCCAGGCTGTCATGCTCCGAGAGCCACCGGCCCACCTCATGGGCGGCCTCCGCACCGGAGTCCACCAGCTGTACCTCCGGCCCCATAAACGCCCCGATGACCTCCCGGATCAGCGGATAGTGTGTGCAGCCCAGCACCAGAACATCCACGCCCGCCTCTTTCAGCGGGGTCAGATAGTCCCGAACCACCGTCTCGATGACCACGTCTCCCGGCCGGGTGCGTCCGTTTTCCACCAGGGGCACGAACAGAGGGCAGGCGGCGGCGTAGATCTCCGCCTCAGGGGCCAGGTCGCGGATGACCCGCTCGTAGGCCCCGGTGGAGATGGTGGCCTGGGTCGCAATGAGGCCAATCCTCCCGTTCCGGGTCAGCTGAACCGCCCGGCGGGCGGTGGGCTCCACCACCCCGAACATGGGGATGTCCTGCTCCGCCTTTAACACGTCGATGGCGGTGGAGCTGACGGTGCCGCAGGCGATGACCACCGTTTTCAGGTCAAAGGTGCGGAGAAAGGCCACGTCCTGACGGGCGTAGCGGGTGATGATCTCCCGGCTCCGGCCCCCGTAGGGCACCCGGCCGGTGTCGCCGAAATAGATGATATCCTCGCCCGGCATCCGGGCCAGCAGCTCCCGAACGGAGGTCAGTCCCCCCAGGCCGGAGTCGAAAACGCCGATGGGTCGGTTGTCCATGTAATCTCTCCCCTCTGGGCATGGGCGTGGAGGGTGCGTCATACGCCGTCCCTCGCAGGTCATTATATCATACGTCATTTAAGATTGGAAGACAAGGAAAACTTTTCAAACAGCGTGCCAATTGACATCCGCCGAAAATATACTATACTATATCCCAAGCGCACAAAAAGTTCCGTCTGGCTGCCAGAGCAGCGTCTTTCAACGCCCCTGCGGGGCATTGGAGAGGAGGTTATGGAGATGGAGCTGAAACTCACCCAAAAACAATTTCGTCGCCTGCTGGACATGGCCTATATCGGCAACTGGGTTCTGAACTCCACCCGGGGAGAGGATCGGTTCCGGGACTACGACCAGGTGCAGAGCCTGCTGTTTTCCAAGGCGGCAGAGGAGGGGATGGACTCCCTGTCCATCCAGTACGGCCCCTTCACTCTGCCCAGCCCCGCCTACGTCAACGGCGGCATCCATGAGGCCATCGCCGACTATGAGGACGCCATCTTTTTCCGTATCCTGGCAGAGGAGCTGGCCCGGCGGGACATGAACGACGTCCCCATCGACGAGAGCAACATGGAGGAGCTGAACCAGCGAATGGATGTGTACATGGAGGAATTTGAGCTTCACGGGACCGACCACGTGATGGTGGAGACGGAGGACAGCTGACCACCGGGCAAACCACATAAGTCAGAGCAAAAGGCTCTCCGACGGCAAATCGTCGGGGAGCCTTTGTGATTTTTTCTGTCCTCACTCCCGGCGCAGGGCGTCGATGGGGTTGAGGTTGGCCGCCTTGACAGCGGGCATCAGTCCAAAGAGGATGCCGATGAACATGGAGAACACCACCGCCAGGATGATGGAGGGAACGCTCACCGCCGTGGGGGAGCCGCTGAGCTGGCTGACCACCTGGGCCATGCCGATGCCCACCAGCACGCCGATGACGCCGCCCAGACTGGTGAGTACTGCCGCCTCGGTGAGAAACTGCCACAGGATACGGCTCTTTCTGGCTCCCACCGCCTTTTTCAGGCCGATCTCCCGGGTGCGCTCGGTGACGGTGACCAGCATGATGTTCATCACGCCGATACCGCCCACCAGCAGGGAGATGGAGGCGATCCACACCAGCTGCTGATTGGTGGAGTTGGCCAGCTGCTGGAGCTGCTCCGCCTGCTCCAGCACGTCGTTGCTGCTGTAGGCCAGGTCGGAATCCTGGGAGACGGTGAGCCTGGCGTTGAGCACCTCCGCCGCCGCCTGTCCCACCGAGGTCATGTCGTCGGTGGTGGCTGCCTGGATGTCCACCGTCTGGGGCTCGTCGTACTGGCACACCAGCTGCCAGCAGGTGCTGGGGATGTAGACCGCACCGCTGTCGTCGCCCACATAGGTATAGTACTCCGTGTAGGTGGAGATGTTCGGCTCGTAGGTGCTGGTCAGGGAGACCACCCCCACCACGGTAAACGGCTCGCTGCGTATCTCGATGGTCTTGCCCAGGGGGTTCTCCCCGGGGAACAGGCTCTCTGCGGCGCTCTGATCCAGGATGGCCACCTTTTTGTAGTCGTCATAGTCCGACTGGGCAAAATTCCGGCCCAGATAGACCTGATAGCCGTTGACGCCGAAATAGTGGGTATCCACCCCCCGGAGGGTGCCGGAGAAGCCGGTATTCTGATAGTAGATCAGCCCGTCCACATAGGTTCGTTCGGTGTACAGGGTGGCGTCCTCCGCCCCCTCCAGATTGGCCAGGCGGGCCCGGGTCTGTTCCGAGATCACCGGGACGCCGTCCGGAAGGTCGCTGTACTGGAACTCATAGCCATAGCCGTTCTGATTCAGCTGCACCGTCACCACGTTGTTGCCCGCGCCGATGAGCTGCTCCTTGATCTGCTCGTTGGTGCCCTTGATGGTGGAGACGATGGCGATGATGGAGGCGATACCGATGATAATGCCCAGCATGGTCAGCAGGGAGCGGAGCTTATGGTTCCAAATGCCCTGAAAGGACAGTCCGATATTTTCAAACATAGCGCTCTCCCTCCTTACCAGCCGTAAAATTCGTCTGCGGTGGCCTCTGTGGTGGGTGCTCCCTCCTCGGTTCCATCTCCATAGGGGAAGGATACCCGCTCATCCAGAGACAGGCCGCCGGTGACCTGGGTATAGCTGCCCCACAGGGAGCGGCCGGTGGAGATGTACCGTTTTTCCAGCGTCCCGTCCTCCGCCACGGTGTAGACGTAGCTCCTGCCGTTCTCCCGGCGGATGAACATGGACTCCAGATAGAAGCCGCTGCCGTCGCTCTCGGCGGCGCTGTAGGTAATCTCCGCATAATCCCCCTGCTCCAGGCCCCCGTCCTCGTCCACATAGACGGTGAAGGGGTAGAGGGAGATGTTGCTGTTGCCGTCTCCCCAGTAATAGCCGTCGGTGGTGGGGTAGTCGGAGATCTCGGTGACGGTGCCCTCGCACTCTGCGCCGTTGTAATAGTCGTAGACGGACACCGTCTGGCCTACCTGGATCTCGGAGAGCATCAGCTCGCTGCACGAGACCTGGATGTAGAACCCGCCTCCTGCGGAGACCCGCATCAGAGCGCCGCCGCTGGTCAGAGCCTCGTCCTCGCTGATGAGATCCTTCACCTCGCCGGACAGAGTGGCGTAGATGGCGCCGTTGTTCAGCTCCTGCTCCGCCTTCTCATACTCCAGCTTGGCCTGGCGCAGCTGGAGATCCAGATCCTTCACCTGGCTCTCCGCCTCCTGCACCATCTCCGCCAGCTCGGTGGCGGTGTACTTGATGCCATCCACGATGGTCTGGGCGGGCGTGCCCGTGTCCTCCTCTTCCTCCTCGTCCTCCGGCAGCGCCGGGAGCGGGTCGTTGTCCCACTGGAAGATCAGGTCGTCCGTGGCGTCGTCCGTCATGGAGATCATCTGGAAGCTGTAGCCCAGGCCCTCCACATACTGGAACTGCATCAGCAGTCGGTATCTCAGCGTCGTCGTGGTGGTGGAGGTGCCGGTGTCAGTGTCGCCGCCGGTGTCCGGGTCGGTGGACTCCTCCGGATCGGTGGGCTCCTCCGGGTCAGTGGGCTTCTCCGGGTCAGTGGGCTCCTCCGGGTCGGTGGGCTCCTCCGGGTCAGTGGGCTCCTCCGGGTCGGTGGGCTCCTCCGGGTCGGTGGGCTCCTCCGGGTCGGTGGGCTCCTCCGGGTCGG
>JAJPWY010000062.1:0-13240 GCA_021205725.1 Clostridiales bacterium | reverse complement strand
GTGGGCTCCTCCGGGTCGGTGGGCTCCTCCGGGTCGGTGGGCTCCTCCGGGTCGGTGTCGTCCTCCCCGCCGGTGGGCAGTCCCGTCCCGGTGACGATGAATTCCACATAGCACTCATCCAGTCCCCGCATGACCTGGTACAGGAATGTGTCAGAAAAGCTGTAGGTGCTGTTCCACTCATAGACGAATGGGTCGTCGTATGTCCCCGTGCCGGAGAGCAGAGTCAGCGTGCCGTCGTCCTCCCACTCCGGCTCCTCCTCGGGGTCGGTGCCCGGGATGACGGTCACGGTGACGCTGCCAGGGATGTAGGTGTTGGGCTTGTAGCTCTTCACCGTGGTCAGCCTCTTCTGGGCGTCGGCCAGCTCCAGCTCCAGCTGCTGCACGGCGATGTCCTTCTTTTGCAGGTCAAGCTCGGTGAGGGTGGTATCATAGGTCAGCAGGGGGTCGCCCTCCTGGACATAGTCACCCTCGGAGACCAATATCTCCTTCACCGTCTGGGTGTCGGAGAGATAGACCAGCTGGAGGCCCTCCGTCTCCACCAGGCCGTCGCTGGTGGTGCTGTCCCCCCAGTAGTCGGTCATGGCGAAGTCGGACACGGCATAGACGTTCACCGCCTCCCGGCTCCGGTGGTTCCAGGCGTACACCCCACCTGCGGCGCAGCCCGTCACCAGGAGCAGAGCCAGGATGACCGACAGAATCCGTTTCACCGTCCTGTTCATCTCTCTCCCTCCTCCTGCCTTGCCGGACTGCGTCCGGCGTCGATCCTGCCGTCCCGGATGAGATAGGTCTTTTGGGCGCAGCTGGCCACCTCCGGGGCGTGGGTGATCATGATGATGGTCACGCCGCTGGCGTTCAGATGGTGGAACAGCTCCATGATCTGTCCTCCGGATTTTGTATCCAGCGCCCCGGTGGGCTCGTCCGCCAGCAGCAGACTGGGGTTGCCCACCATGGCCCGGGCGATGGCCACCCGCTGACACTGTCCGCCGGAGAGCTGATTGGGCTTGTGATCCATCCGATCCTCCAGGCCCACCAGCTCCAGCATCTCCCTGGCTCTGGCCCGGCGCTCCTTCTTCCGGACGCCCCGATAGATCAGCGGCAGGGCCACGTTGTCCAGGGCAGTCAGGCCCGGGAGCAGGTCGGCATTCTGAAAGACAAAGCCGATCTGCCGGTTGCGGATGTCCGCCAGGCGGTTGTCGCTGACCCCGTCCAAATCCTCTCCCTTCAAAATCCGCTTGCCGGAGGTGGGCTGATCCAGGCAGCCGATCAGGTTCATCAGAGTGGTCTTGCCGGAACCGGAGGGGCCCATAATGGCGATGTACTCCCCCTCCTCCACCGTCAGGTTGATGTTTTCCAGGACGGGCACCACGATCTTGCCCCGGGTGTAGTCCTTACAGATATCCCGCAGCTCCAGAACCATGGCTCAGCCCTCCTCCACGGCAACGGCGAAATCCTCATCCACGTCGTCCCCGGTGTAGTCCTCGTCATACTCGCCTTCCTCGTACTCGTCCTCGTCGTACTCGGCGTAGTCCTCCTCGTACTCGGCATAGTCCTCATCGTACTCGGCGTAGTCCTCGTAGTCCTCCCCTTCGGCGGAGTCGTCGCTACCCACCGTCTCGAAGGTACCGTCGTCGTACTCCGTCACCGCCATGCCCACAGCGAGGGAGCTGTCGGGATAAGCGATGTAGTCCTCCAGGGTCAGGCCACCGGTGATGACGTAGGTGTCCGCCTCGGCGTCATAGTCTCCCAGAGTGACGCTGCGCAGCTCCAGCCGGGAGCTGCTGTCCGCCGCCCAGACGGAGGCGTCCTCTCCCTCCAGCACCAGGTACCCGGCGGGGAGGACGATCTCGTCCCCGCTCTCGTCGCCCCCGGCTTTCAGATAGACGTGCTGACCGATGAGCAGCCCGTCGGAGGACTCCAGCGCCACATAGAAGGTATATTTGGCGCTGCGGCTGTCGCTGTCGCTGCTGTCATAGTAATAGTCGCTCTCGTCCTCGTCGGCGGTGACGCCGGTGTCGATGCTCTCGATGGCACCCGTCCAGGTCTGGGAGCTGTCCGTCCGGGAGACGGCGGTGATCTCCATACCCTCGTACAGGCTGTAGATGTTCTCCTCGCTGACGGTGCCCTTGATGCGGTAGGTGCCCGTCTCCATAATGGTGATGAAGGCGTCGCTGGAGCCGCTATCGTCATAGGAATAGGCATAGGCGTACTCGCTGGTGCTGTCGTCCGCCACCGACTGCACCAGGCCGCTGACCTCGGCGTAAACCTCCGTCTCATCCATGCCGTCCTTCAGCCGCTCCAGCTCCGCCTGCTTGGTCTTGAGGTTGTACTCCGCCTCCGACTTGTTCAGCTCCGTCTCCTGAATTTGCAGGGTGTAGGAGAGCTGCTCAGAGGAGGAGGCCTTTTTCTTTTCCTTCTCCAGAGCGGTAATCTGGGTCTCATAGTTGGTGATGCTGTTCTGGAGCTGCTCCACCTCCAGCTCCGCCGTCTCCACCGACAGCTCCAGGGCGTCGGTGTCGTAGGTGAACAGCAGGTCGCCTGCCTGCACCATGTCCCCCGCCTGAACATAGACCTCGTCCACCGTCTTGCTGCTGTCCTTCTGCACCTTGACGGTGGCCTTGGCCTCCACGATACCGCCGTACTGGCTCGTCCCGGTCAGGTCTACCCCCATGAGCATGGCCACCGACTGGACGGAGGCGGTGCTCTCTCCGGCAGCGGCGGAACACCCGGTCACGCTCAGCCCCATGAGCAGAGCGGAGGCCAGGGCCAGAAAACGTCTTTTCTTCATCGGATCTCATCCTTTCTCACCGCAAAAGGGCGGCGTACAAATGCCTGTCTTCCAGTTCATTATAGCAGAAAGCCCTCAATCCAGGTGAATTTTTAACCTCTTTTAAGAAATATTTCAGAATTGAGGCAGGTTTCGCCCCGGTTTGACAGATGAAATCGGCCTCTGCGCCGAAAGCATCCTTTCGAAACAGGGGCCGAGGTCGTCTTATACTTTTTTCACGATATTTCCCGCAGATTTGTAGATATGTCCCGGGGGAACGATGCCCCGGACGGAGGAGAGGGGATAGACGTTGCTCCCCCGGCCGATGACGGTGCCCGGGTTGAGGACGCTGTTGCAGCCCACCTCCACCTGGTCGCCCAGCATGGCCCCGAACTTCTTCCGGCCCGTCTCATACCGGGTCCCGTCCGGGTTCTTCACCACCACCAGGGTCTTGTCGCTCTTGACGTTGGAGGTGATGGAGCCCGCCCCCATATGGGCCTTGAAGCCCAGAATGGAGTCACCCACGTAATTGTAATGGGGCACCTGCACCCGGTCGAACAGGATGACGTTTTTCAGCTCGGTGGAGTTGCCCACCACGGCTCCGGCTCCCACCAGGGCGTTGCCCCGGACAAAGGCCCCGGGCCGAACCTCCGTCTCCGGGCCGATGATGCAGGGAGGCAGCAGGGTGGCGGTGGGGTACACCCGGGCGGACTTGGCCACCCACACCTGAGGGCTGACCTCCTCATACTCCTCCGGGTCCAGCTTGGGGCCCAGGGTGCGGATAAAGTCCCCGATGCCCTCCAGGGCCTCCCAGGGATAGGTGCAGCCCGCCAGCAGGGGGGCTGCCAGAGTGTGCTCCAGGGAATATAAGTCCTGAATGGTGACGGCGATTGGCATGACAGTCATTCCCTTTCTTCTAAAATTATGGGATTTATTATAGTATGTTGAAGGGTGGATGTCAAGACGGGTCTGCGGGCTCTGTACCCGCCCCTGCGCCCTTCAGCCCCACGTTCTCCCAGCTCTCCGGCAGCTGCTCCACCGGCTGTTTTGTGGCCACGCACCGGTTGATGGGCACGCCCTGAGCGGAGAATTTCGCCTCGTAGTCGGTCATGACTCCCTGAACCCCATTGGCGTGGAGGTCATTGGTCACCTCGCTGAGAGCGTAGCCCGCCGGGGGGAACTGGGTCAGGGAGAAATCGAACAGGGGACGGTTGTCCGTCTTGAAGTGGATTTCGCCCCCATCCCGGAGGATTTGACGGTAGGAGACGAGGAACCCGCCGCTGGTCAGCCGCCGCTTACAGTGGCGCTTGGATGGCCAGGGGTCGCAGAAGTTGATGAACATCCGGTCTACCTCGCCCTCACCAAACATCTCGCCCAGGCGCTCTGCGTCGGCGCAGAGGAAGAACACATTTTTCAGCTCCAGCGCCTTCGCCTTCTCCATGGCCATCACCATGGCATCCGGCACCCGCTCCACAGCGATGAGCAGGATATCCGGATTTTGCCGGGCGGTCTCGGCGGTGAAGGTACCCTTGCCGCAGCCGATCTCCAGCCACAGGGCCTCCGCCTCCGGGTACAGGCTCCGCCACCGGCCCCGGAGGGCCGTCGGCTCCTGCACCTGCCAGTCGGCGCACCGCTCCATCCGGGGGATCAGGTTCTTTTTTCGTCTCATTCTCATGGATGCTTTCCTCTTTTCGTGTGGTTTCAGGTAAATTTACCCGCCGGATCTCTCACCCATCCGCCGACAGCCGCCGCTGTACCACGGCTCCCAGGGCACAGGAGAGGACAAACACGGCAGTCAAAATGACCCGGCCGGAGGAGCCGTCTCCCAAAAGCTCTCCCAGAGCCAGCCCGGACAGATAGCCCGCCAGGGCGACGAGGGAAAATACCGCCTTGCCCCACAGCACCGGCAGGAGGATGACCGCCGCCGCCAGCCAGAACAGGCGGCCTGTGGCCCAGGCCAGTGTAGCAAGGTCAGGGAGAAGGTATCGGGAGATGCCGTAGACGGCGGCCAGAATCACCGCCAGCAGCACCAGGGTCACGGCCCGCGCCTGGGGATGGTTCCACACGCCCCCGCTCCTGCCGGTGTAGGCGGGATTCCAGAGGGAGATGGGACGGGCAGCGCGCCCGAACCGTTTGCCGTGCCGGTAGCTGGAGATGCCGGAGTAGGGGACGGGGGCACGGCCTTGCTTCCTGCGCCGCCCGCCGGTGTAGTGGCTCTGCGGCTCGGTGAGAGGGACGGTGCGGCGGAGGTCGGAGCGCTCCCCATGGTAGGCGTCCCCGCCGCCCTGCTGTCGGAGGTCGGGCTGCTTCCGCCTGCGCAGAGTCTGCCGCAGCCGAACCAGCCCGCCGATCAGGAGCAGCGCCAGAGCCAGCACCAGGCAGGCCACGCCAAAGGCCAGACGGGGATTGCTTTTCATCAGCTCCATCAGCGCCACAGCGTTCACCTCCACAGGCCAGTCCCCGGACGGGGCAGGTTTTCTGCCGCTATCATATCATGTTCCGGGGAAAATGGCAATCGGTTTCCCCTCTGTCCCTGACGGAGCAAAACCGACAATGTTGCGATTTTCCTTTTGCGGATTCCTTGTCTTTCCGTCCCGCTTATGGTATGATGAAAAAAGAAAACGACAGGAGGGCCGGGTATATGGGAAAGAGCGAGTATGAACTCATCCACTATGAAACCATGCAGCATTTGCAGTGCTTTATCATCTGTATCAGCTTCCGGAACGCCCATATCCACCGGGCCTGGGAGCTGGGGCTGGTGCTGGAGGGCAGCGCCCGCATCCGTATGCGGGACGAGTCCTTCCAGGTGGGGCCGGGAGATCTGCTGCTGTTTAATCCCAACCAGTCCCATGAGATCGCCAGCCTGGCCTCTCAGCCGGTGAAGATCCTGATTGTCCAGGCCGCCGTCCACTTCTGCGGGGACTATACGCCCACCCTGCGCCGGGTGGAGTTTGAACAGGTGCGGGTGAGCGAGGCGGTCAGCGCCCCGGTGCTGGCGGTGCTGGCCCGGCGGATGACGGATACCGCCCGCTCCTTCTGGAGCGGAGAGCCGTACAGTCCGCTCTACTGCGTGGCCCAGGTGTGCCTGCTGTTCCGGGATCTGCTGCTCCGGGTGCCCTACCGCACCATCAGCGATTCGGAGTACTCCTCCCGGAAGAAAAAGGCAGACCGGATCGACCGGATTACCGGCTACATCGAGGAGCACTACTACGAGCCTCTCCGTCTGTCCGATCTGGCCCAGTCGGAGGGAGTCACCACCGCCTACCTGTCCCATTTTTTCCGGGACAATCTGAATATCACCTTCCAGGACTATCTGAATATCACCCGGTTTGAAAAGGCCCTCCAGCTCATCGGCGACCCTGGGCTGAGCCTGCTGGACATCTGCATAGAGTGCGGCTTTTCCGACAGCCGGTATCTCAACAAGCTGTTTGTCCAGCGGTTCGGCTGCACCGCCCGGGAGTATCGGGCTCAGCTGGGTCAAAAGGATCGGCTCGCCGGGGTGGAGCAGGACAAGTCCATTCCGGTGTCGGAGCGGATGATGTCCCGGGAGGAAGCACAGGCCTATCTGGAGGCCAGAGAGTGGGGAACGGAGAAGGAATGAAAATACTGATCGTAGACGACGAGCGGGTCATCGTAAAGGGCCTGCGGTTCAATCTGGAAAACGAGGGCTACCAGGTGGTGGCCGGATACAACGGACAGCAGGCGGTGGAGCTGGCCCGGCAGGAGCGGCCGGATCTGATCCTGATGGACGTGATGATGCCGGGGATGAGCGGGATGGACGCATGCATCCAGATACGGGAGTTCTCCGACGTGCCGATCATCATGCTCACCGCCAAGGGCGAGGACATGGACAAGATCATGGGCTTTGAGTGCGGGGCGGACGACTATGTGACCAAGCCCTTCAACGTGCTGGAGCTGAAGGCCCGGGTAAAGGCCCTCCTCCGCCGCTCCTCCGGAAGCGGAGCCGGGGCGAAGGGCCGTTACCGTGACCCGGAGGACACCATCACCGCCGGTCACATCCTCCTGGACCGGGTCTCCCGGGACGTGCAGCGGGAGGGCATCTCGGTGGAGCTGACCGCCAAGGAGTTCGACCTGCTGGAACTGCTCATGAGCCATCCAGGTCGGGTGTTCAGCCGGGAAAAGCTGCTGGATCAGGTCTGGGGCTATGAGTACCAGGGAGACTACCGGACGGTGGACGTCCACATCCGGCGGCTGCGGGAGAAGGTGGAGCTGGTGCCTGCCTCTCCCCAGTATATCCTCACCAAATGGGGCGTGGGATACTATTTTGTGGCAAATAAATGACCGGACAGGGCAAATGACAGGAGAAAGGGGGCGCTCGCTGTGGAGCCAGAACAGAAAAAGACGGCAAACCGGGGGCGGGTGCCCCTGTTTCACAGTCTGCAATTCAAGTTCGCCGTCAGCTATATCCTCATTATCGCCGCAATCCTGGCGGTGGTGAACACCTACCCTCTTATCGCCTCCCAGGAGATGGTCTTTCAGACGAAGCAGACCGCCCTCCAGAGCGAGGCGTCGGTCATCGCCTCCAACCTGGCAGGCCTGGAGACGTTGACAGAGGACGGGGTGGCCCGGGTGATGGAGGTGATCGAGGACTCCAGCCTGACCCGGGTGCTGGTGACGGACAGCGCCGGCCTGGTGCTCTTTGACAGCGCCCAGGGTGCGGAGGAGGATGCCTATGGTCGGTACGCCCTGCTTCAGGAGGTCGTTCTGGCCCTCCAGGGGCAGGACGTGTTCCAGTCCGCCTATCAGGACGGAGCCTTCCGCTCCGAGGCGGCCACTCCGGTGGTCTACCGGAACAGCACCATCGGGGCGGTCTATCTCTATGAATACGACAGCCAACAGGGAGCCCTGCTCCAGGGGCTGGGGGATAACGTCCGAAATCTGTCCCTGGTGATCTGCGCCGTGGCCCTGCTGGTGAGCATGGTGCTGGCCCGCACCATGACCCGGCGGATCAGCGGCCTGCTCTCCGCCATCCAGATCCTGCGGGAGGGAGAGTACTCCCATCGGGTGGAGATCCGGGGCAAGGACGAGCTGGCCCAGCTGGTGGAGGAGTATAACGAGCTGACCCAGCGGCTCCAGACCACTGATGAGGTTCGGCGGCGTTTCGTGGCCGACGCCTCCCACGAGCTGAAAACCCCTCTGGCCTCCATTCAGCTCCTCTCCGACTCCATCCTCCAGAGCGAGGACATGGACACGGAGACCATGCGGGACTTTGTGGCGGACATCGGCGCAGAGGCAGGGCGGCTGAACCGCATCACCGAGGCCTTGCTGGCCCTGACCCGGATGGACAGCGGCCGCACCCCCAAGCGGCAGCGGGTGGAGCTGAACCGGACGGCGGAGGATGTGCTCCACATGCTCACTCCCCTGGCAGAGAGCCGGGGCATCACCTTCGAGACCGACTTCCAGCCGGACTGCGTCATCCTGGCCGGAGAGGACGACCTTTATCAGGTCATCTATAACCTGGTGGAAAACGCCATCAAGTATAACTGCCCGGAGGGACTGGTTCGGGTGGTTCTGGGTCATGAGGACGGCAGGGTATTCCTCCGGGTGGAGGACACAGGCATCGGCATCCCGGAGGAGGAGCGGGAGAAGGTCTTTGACCGGTTCTACCGGGTGGACAAGGCCCGCTCCCGGGAGGCGGGAGGCACCGGACTGGGCCTGTCCATCGTCCGGGACACCGTCCACCTCTACGGCGGCTGGCTCAGCGTCGGCCCCCGGGCGGGGGGCGGCACCTGGTTCCAGGCCACCTTCCCGGAGATTGATTCGGAGGGGTCGAAGGAGGAAACGCCATGAGAGGACGGCTTTGTATTCTGCTGGCGGCGCTGCTGGCCGTCTCCGCCGCTCTCACCGGCTGCACGGCGGCGGAGGCGGAAGGAGAGGGACTCTCTATCTACTACGCCTCCGGAGATCAGGAGAGCTACGGACAGGCGGCGGTGGACTGTGAGCGCTGGGCGGAGGGCTCAGCGTCGTCCGCCGTGGACGAGGTGTTTGCCCGAATGCTGGAGGAGCCGACAGAGGAAGGGCTGTCCCAGTCCCTGCCCGACGGCGTCCGGCTGTGGAGCTGGGCACTGGAGGACGGGGTGCTGACCCTGAACCTCAGCGAGGACTACAACGGGCTGTCCGGCATCTCCCTGACGGTGGCCAGCGCCTGCCTGGTGCTGACCATGACGCAGCTGGACGGGGTGGAGGCCCTGAGCATCACGGTGGATGGCCAGCCGCTCCCGGAGGGCAGTCAGGTGCCCCTGACCCGGGAGGACGTCCTGCTCACCGGGGAGATTCAGGATCCGGCCACCGTGGGCTTTCAGCTCTACTTTCCCCTGTCCGACTGGTCAGGTCTGGGGACGGAGTACCGGGAAACAGAGCTGTACAGTGACTCCCTGACCGATCAGATCGACACGGTGATTGCTATGCTGGCCGCAGGCCCGGGCACGGATGGGATGGAGGCCGCCTTCGTCGGCCTGGAGGCCCATCTGGACAGTCAGATGGTAGACGACGTGTGTGTCCTCACCCTGACAGAGAGCTGGGCGGCGGTGCTCTCCGCCCAGGAGCTGAGCCGTCAGGCTCTGGTGAACTCCCTGTGCGAGCTGGAGCAGGTGGAGGCGGTGGCCTTTGACTGGGACGGCGAGGGACAGGGGAGTCTGGATGGCACCTGGTACGCAGATTACGGATAAACGGGCTCCCATAGCTTTTGACCTACTTTTCTCATTCGCAAAAAGTCTTTTTGACAGACGCAACCGCCCCCAGGCCGTCGGGCCCGGGGCGGTTGCGTTGGACTTTATTGTTGGACTTATTGCTGTTGCTGCTGTTGCTGCTGAGCGATCTCCATCTGCTTTTCCAGCCGTTTGCCCCGGTTGATGGCGCAGAGGATGCCCTTGATGGAGGCCATGGAGATGTTGTGATCCAGGCCCACCCCGAACACGTCGTGTCCGTCCTTGGTGCGCAGCTGGATATAGGCCACGGCCATAGAGTCGGAGCCCTGGCTGATGGCGTGCTCCTTGTAGTCGATGAACTGGTAGCGATCCATCCGCTCCCCGTGGATGGCGTTGAAGAAGGCGTCGATGGGGCCGTTGCCCTCGCCGGTGACTTCAAAGATGGTGTCCTTGTGCTGGAGCTTGCCGTAGAAGTGGGAGTGGGCCACCCCGTCCTGCACGTCCGCCCCCAGGCGGTTGCTGATGAGGCGATAGGGGCCGTTGACCTTGAGATACTCGTCCTCGAACAGGCGGTAGATGACCTCCGGCTTCAGCTCCACGCCCTCCCGGTCGGACTCCCGCTGGACGATAGCGCCGAACTCCGGATGCATGGCCTTGGGCATGTCGAAGCCGAACTTGTGGTTCATGATAAAGGCGGCCCCGCCCTTGCCGGACTGGGAGTTGATGCGCACCGGCTCGTAGGAGCGACCCAGATCCTCCGGATTGATGGGGAGATAGGGCACCATCCACTTGTCCGTCCCCGTCTCCGCCATGTAGTTGAAGCCCTTGTTGATGGCGTCCTGGTGACTGCCGGAAAAGGCGGTGAACACCAGATCCCCTGCGTAGGGCTGCCGCTCCGGAACCCGCATTTTGGTGCAGCGCTCATACATCTCGATAATGCGCTCCATGTGGCTCAGCTCCAGCTCCGGGTCTACCCCCTGGACGTACATATTCAGCGCCACGGTGATCATGTCCACGTTGCCCGTCCGCTCGCCGTTGCCAAAGAGACAGGCCTCCACCCGCTCGGCCCCGGCCAGCAGTCCCGCCTCGGTGGTGGCCACCCCGCAGCCCCGGTCGTTGTGGGGGTGCAGGGAGATGATGGCCCGCTCCCGGCCGGGGAGATTGCGGATGAAGTACTCCAGCTCGTCCGCAAACTGGTTGGGCATGCAGTTCTCCACCGTAGTGGGGAGGTTCAGGATGACCTTGTGATCCTCGTCGGCGTGGAGGTGATCCAGCACGGCGGCGCAGATCTCCACCGCCGCGTCCATCTCGGTGCCCATGAAGGACTCCGGGGAATACTCATACCGCAGATCCATGCCGGAGGCGATGACCGGCTGGGCCATCTCGTAGATCAGGTCGGCGGCGTCCACGGCGATCTGCTTCACCCCGGCCACGTCGGTGCGGAACACCACCTGCCGTTGGAGGGTGGAGGTGGAGTTGTAGAAGTGGAAGATGACGTGCTTGGCGCCCTGAATGGCCTGGAAGGTCTTTTTGATGAGATGGGGCCGGGCCTGGACTAAGACCTGGATGGTCACGTCGTCCGGGATGTGGCCTCCTTCGATCAGCTCCCGGCAGATGTCATAGTCGGTGTCCGAGGCGGAGGGGAAGCCGATCTCCACCTCTTTCACGCCGATCTCGTCCACCAGCATGTGGAACATCTCCAGTTTTTCGTCCATGTTCATGGGGTCGATGAGGGCCTGGTTGCCGTCCCGGAGATCCACGGAGCACCAGATGGGGGCCTTGGTGATGGTGTTGTCCGGCCAGGTGCGGTGCTCGATGGGCTGGGGGACAAAGGGGATATACTTTTCGTAGCCTTTCATATGAAAATTCCTCCTGCTTGCTCCGGACAGGGGCAAATGAAAACACCCCTGACCAGGTGAATTGGTCAGGGGTGTAAAAATACACGGTACCACCCTGCTTCAGCGGCCGCTCACACGTCCGCCCTCTGGAACCTCTGACAAGGTCTGGGCCGGTAACGGGGCCAGCCGGACGCCCCTACTGCCCCACACGGGGGGTTCAGGCCGCCAACTCCGGGAACAGTCATCCATCGAAAGCCGCATACCGGTTCGCAGCAGCCACCGGCTCTCTGAAATGGGGGATTCCGATCTTTTTTCCCTTCAGCGTCGTTTGCATTAGGGCTATTGTACCGGGCTTTTCCACATTTGTCAAGACCCTTTTCCGTGGGCAACGCCGTTCCCCGCCCGGCCCAGCCGCCGGTAGACGGTGAAATACATGGTCAGAAAGCAGGCCAGCCCGCCGATGAAGTTGGAGACCGGCTCCGCCAGAAACACGCCGTCCGCCCCCAGACCGGCGACCAGGGGCAGGAGGAAGGTTAGTGGGATGACGATGAACACCTTCCGCAACAGGGAGAAGAACACCGCCTGCCGGGAGCGGCCCAGGGACTGGAACACGCACTGTCCGGTGAACTGAAATGCCATCATCACATAGCCGAAGAAATACAGGTGCATGGAGCTGACTGCCACCGGCAGCAGCGCCTCGTCCCGGTTGAACACCTGAACCATCTGGGGAGCGAAGACCATGACCGCAATCCAGGCGGCGGCGGTGTAGACCAGCAGAGCGGCCCCGGTGATACGGATGGCCGTCCGCACCCGGTCGTACTGCCCCGCCCCGTAGTTATAGCTGATGATGGGCTGGGCCCCGTTGCTGATGCCGAAGGTCACCATCTGCACCACCTCCCGGACGGAGTTGATGATGGTCATGGCGGCGATGTACAGGTCTCCCCCGTACCAGGACAGATTCACGTTGGCGACAATCTGCACGGCGCTGTTGGTGACCGACATGATGAACCCGGAGAGGCCCAGGGACAGGATGCGTCCCACCCGTTCCGTCAGGCCGCTGCCCCGCTCCCGCCACAGGCGGCGGACATCCGGGTGGAGCTTCATCAGCGTCCGTTTTCCCGTCAGAAAGGAGAACGTCCACAGGGCGGAGAGCCCCTGGGAGATGACGGTGGCCAGGGCCGCACCCTGCACCCCCATGTCCAGCCGAAAGATGAAGATGGGGTCTAAGATCAGGTTGCACACCGCCCCGATGGTGACGGTGAGCATTCCGGTGCCGGAAAAGCCCTGGGCGTTGATAAAGGCGTTCAGCCCCAGGCTGAGCATGACGAACACCGTGCCCAGGAGATAGACCGAGAGATAGGCGTCCGCATAGCCGAAGGTGGCCTCGCTGGCCCCTAGGAGATAGAGCAGCGGCTCCCGGACGGCCAGGCCCACGGCGCTCAGCGCCAGCCCCAGGCCCACCAGCAGGGCAAAGGAGGTGTCCAGGATACGCCCAGCCTCCTCCTCGTCCCCGGCACCCCGCCGGATGGAGAACAGAGGTGCGCCGCCGCTGCCCACCAGATTGGCAAAGGCGATGACGATGGTGCAGACGGGAAAGGCCACCCCCAGCCCGGTCAGGGCGTTGGTGGCGTCCTCGGAGAGCAGGCCGATATAGACCCGATCCACAATGTTATACAGCACGTTGATGAGTTGGGCCAGGGTCATGGGTACGGCGATATGGAGAATGTGTCTGCCGATGCTGCCCCGGGAGAAATCCCGCTCTGTCCCCTTTGCGGTTGCTTTCATGGCTCGCTTTCTTTCTGCCTTGGATTCTGATGTGACCTATTTTAGCTCTGTTTTGGCCTATTCGCAAGGGGTCATTCCCCTCTTATGCGCCCCATCGTCAGCCACAGCCCCAACAGCAGCAGGGCGGGATTGCCCCGCCAGGCCAGCCACAGGCCCGCCCCGACCGCTCCCCCGCAGGTCAGGTC
>JAJPWY010000053.1 GCA_021205725.1 Clostridiales bacterium | reverse complement strand
GCAGTCATGTAGTAGTAGTGGTCGGCAGAAACCACCCTCTACATAGTAACTCTTGGTTCACAATGGAATTTGAATCCCCAGCGATCTCATCGTCGCGGGAAAGACGCTCATAGAGCGCAGTGATTTTTTCTTCCGTCTGTCTGGTAGCCATTAGGCACTCCTTTCAGACTGAAGGCTCGCTTGTGACAAGTCCAGTATACCACGATCCGCCTCCGGTTCCAACACCTCATTCTGCATCATTCGCAGAATTTTTTCCGCCATTGTCTCCTTGCCGTTCTCTGCTAAGACTATCTTCACCTTGTAGGTGGTTGACCCGATGTGCCGGGTCATGTGAAAGCTGTTGTTAATGCGATCAGTCCTCCTTCCCATCGTACAGCGTCTGGCGCTGCACCCGAACAAACATAATTTCTTCATCTGCTTCGTAGCCTCCCTTCTTGATATGTATGTTCTCTGGTTATGTTCGGGATGGGGAAGGACTTCATTGTATAAATTTCAGTAGCCGCTACCGAAAACCGTTTTTTCAGTAAAAGGTATGGGGAAACTGTGGCCGAATTTGTTGGTCAATTCTTCATTTTGAGGAAATGACCGCATATAGATAAAATAGCAACATCAAGTTCCTCTTCATAACTTGATCGACTCCCCTCCGACCTCAGATTATGTGAGGCCGGAGGGGATCTGCTAAGTGGACATCCAGTCTATCTACCTCTCATTCGCCGTTTTACCGCTCAGACTCTGGCAGGCAAGCCCTGTTCGGCCGCTGTGCCGTTTGGTTCCTATCTTGGCAGGCTATCTCGTCGTCGCAAGCTCCATATCCCTCGCCCCGCCGCAAGTGGCAGGTTTCGCTCATTTCGCTGCTCCTCCTCTTTCCAAAAAGTCTTACGACTTTTCGGGAGGCCCGTTATCACGGCCTACTTCCCCAATAGAAATATCTGTCGGACGATCATTCAGTTGTAAATTAAGCGTAGCGGTTTAACTATTGTGATTATACTACGCAATTCCGTTTAAGTCAAGTGTCCTACAGAAAATTTTAAGCAAATTCATTTAATTTCTCTTGACTTTTATAAACAAGTACGCTATACTGAGATTATCGTAGATGAGGGGACGAAACAGCAATGGCAATCGGGGAACGGATACACTTTTTCCGCAAAATGCGGGGATTGAAGCTGAAACAGTTGGGGCAGGCAGTCGGTTTTCCTGAGAGCAACGCCGATGTGCGTATGGCACAATACGAATCGGGCAGCAGAACACCGAAAGCTGACATCACGGGCCGTTTGGCAAGGGTGCTTGACGTATCGCCCCAGGCACTGACCGTCCCAGACATCGACAGCTACACTGGCTTGATGCACACGCTGTTTACATTGGAAGATGTATACGGACTAAAGGTCACGGAAATAGACGGCCAGATCGTCCTCCATGTCGATGTACGGTATGGGAAGGATGCCGCTGAACTACATCAAATGCTTTGTTCCTGGCGAGAACAGGCCGCAAAGCTGGAGGCCGGGAAGATCACCAAAGAGGACTATGACCGCTGGCGGTATCATTATCCTGAATTGGACACCACCCAAGTACGAGTCAAGGTGCTGCCGCAGGGATTGAGTGAAATGATGATGGATAATCTTCACAATGACGAGTAAGCCTGTTAGCTTTAGCACAGAGACGAGGTAAGTCCTGAAAATCAGGACTTACCAACTCATGCAAATCAGGAATGGAATTGATTCAGCTAATACCATAAACAGCAATGGAGCATAGTAGAGGCCGTCCGCAGGTTCTCAAAATGGGAACTTGCGGGGACAGACTTGTTGTTTCTGTTTTAGGAACAACCAACATGATCAGCAAAAACTACCTCAAGTTGTCAAAATGACAACTTGATCCTGACATGAAATCTGGTATACAGTGAGCCCACGTTTCAAGAGATACGAAACGCTGGCTCATTTTTTGCTATCGAAAATAAGCAGACCGCCTCACATTGCACAGGGCGGTCTGCTTGTATTGTCCTATATCCGCACACGGGCGATTTTACCGGCAGTGGCCGATGTCCTCTACATATAGCGGATGTTCCAATTCGTTGATTTCATCGTTTTTATTTTGATGGGTGTGATTTCCCGCCTAGCAGTGTAGCCAGTACGCAGGACAGAGAATCGCTGACTGATGAATCCGCTGTCGTTTACAGCAGGAAATTTCACCGTGCAGCAAAGGCTTCTCAAAACCGGCCTTTGCAGTCTTGTTTGGTTCTATAATAAATGTTGGGGTCAGGTTCAGAGCCTGACCCCAATTCTATAAAAGGGTTGAGCATAGAGGAAAAATCCGTTACTGTTATATGGTACCCCTACCGAACAGAAAGGAAGATGCTCTATGCTCAACATCAATTATACCGCAAAGATTCTCAATTTGGAAGATGTGAAAATCACAAATGTGGAAAATACAGCAGATGCGCTCCATATTTATTTGGAGCTGCCCCGCAAAGCACACACTTGCCCCTGCTGCAGCGCAGCTACCAACCAGGTTCACGACTATAGAATGCAGACCATCAAGGATATCCCCCTTGGCAGGACGACTTATCTGCATTTGAGAAAGCGGCGCTACCGCTGCCCGGAGTGTGGAAAGCGCTTTGCGGAAGACAACGCATTTCTACCTCGCTGCTACCGCATGACCAGCCGCCTGGTAGCCAGCATGATCGACGCCTTCCGCAAGGTCACACCGGCTACAGAGATCGCAGCACAGCATAACGTTTCTGTTTCCACAGCCTTGCGCTGCTTCGACCTTGTCTCCTATCAGCCGAAAGAACTCCCTGCCGTGCTGTCCATTGACGAATTTAAGGGAAACGCCGGACGCCAGAAATACCAGTCCATTCTGACCAATCCGGAAAAGAAGGAAGTCCTGGACATCCTGCCAAACCGGTTTGAACATGACCTGATTTCCTATTTCAGACGTTTTCCGTCCAGAAAGGACGTGAAATACTTCATTACAGATATGAATCCTCACTTCCGTTCGGTCGCAAAGGCCTACTTTCCCAACGCAACCATTGTTGCGGACAAGTACCATGTGGTTCGACAGTCGGTGTGGGCGATGGAGCGCGTCCGAAAGAACGAGCAGAAGAAGCTGGCCAAGCGCTACCGGGTCTATTTTAAACGGTCCAGATATCTGCTGAATAAGCCAAGAGAAAAGCTGACCGTGGAAGACATGAACCGCCTGGCTCTGATGTTTGAAATTGCACCGCGCCTGGCAGATGCTTACCGGCTGAAGAACGAATTTATCTCTGCCATGCGTGCAAAATCCTCCCTGGAGGGTAGAGAACTGCTTCTCCGCTGGCTTGAGAGCTTAAATGCAATGGAACTCCCGGAATTTGACGACTGCGAAAAGGCCTGCCGCAACTGGTTTCAGGAGATTCTGAACTCCTTCGACGTTCCCTGGACGAATGGGTTTACAGAGGGCTGTAACAACAAAACCAAGGTACTCAAGCGTGTTTGCTATGGTGCCAGGAATTTCGAGCGATTCCGTAATAGAATCCTTCACTGCGCTTCGTAAATAGCGGAAGCCAGAGTTTCCTCTGGCTTCCTGTGTCCTGTATGCCTGATGCTGTTTTTTTCTCTACCCCAACTCTTGACAGAGAACATCTTGTTTTGGTGGAACTCTGGTAAGAGGTCAAATTGACCTCTTACCAGGGCAATGATTGAATATGAGCAGGAGCAATAGAACCAGGAAATTATGCAGGGTGGTAAATCCCCTTTGGGGGGACTTACCACCCTACGTTGATAATCGCTCCTTTGATAGCAGAATGATCGCCATAAATGCCAACATTAAGAGGTCAAATCGACCTCTTGAAAAGCACAATAGAATATAGGAAAGAGGAATAAAACCGGGTAGTGAATCCCCGTTTTGAGGATTTACTACACTGTATCAATGAATACTTGTTCAGTCAGAATAGATCAGCTCTGCCAGAATGACCTCCTCAGCCCTGGCCTTGATGCTGTTCATACGACGTACCCATTCCATCTGATCAGCTCTTTTCAGGGCGGCGGTCACACCCTCCTGTTCAGCCATGGCCGGGATCATGACGTCCAGCCGTTGATGGCAGGCTTCGTCGATCTCCGCCAGGTGGGGGAACAGCCTCTCCGTCAGCACAAGGTCACTGTACTGAATGGGGCGGTGCTCCTGGAGAAATGTCCGGCGCATCCTGCCGTATTTTCCGATGTGGTAGTGTGTGGTGTCAGAAAGTGCGATGTTGGGGAGGTAATAGTCCCCGCATTTTGTGTAAGTGATGTCCATAGAAAGCTCCTTTCGTGTCGAAATTATTTGCAGCTACGATAATTCCGGGATTATCACCCCCGATCTTCATAACTGCTGTCCATTCCGTCACAAACGAGCCTCAGTCATGATGTATTTTCGGTACTGTCGAAAAGTACCCTTCATAAAATACATCATGGTACTCCGTCTACGGCAGCCTGGACGGCAACGGCCAGTACATCACCTATCAGGAGGGCATCTATATCGGCTATCGCTATTACGAGACCCGGTATGAGGACGTGGTCATGGGCACCGGCAACGCCGGGGACTATGACTACACCAGCGACGTGGCCTACCCCTTTGGCTACGGCCTGAGCTACACCGACTTTACGTGGTCGGACTACAACGTCAGCTTTGACGCTGCCTCCGACACCTTCACCGTCAACGTCACCGTCACCAACACCGGCGACACCGCAGGCAAGGACGTGGTGGAGATCTACTTCCAGTCCCCCTACACCGACTATGACGTACAGAACAGCATCGAGAAGGCCTCCGTGGAGCTGTGCGGCTTCGCCAAGACCGAGCTGCTGGAGCCGGGCACCTCTGAGACGGTGACTGTCGAGATCCCCCGGGAGGAGCTGGCCGCCTATGACAGCACCAGCGCCAAGACCTATATCCTGGACGCCGGGGACTACTATCTCACCGCCGCCACCGACGCCCACGCCGCCGTCAACAACGTTCTGGCCGCCAAGGGCTACACCACTGCCGACGGCATGACCGCCGACGGGGACGCTGCCTTTGTCTCCACCTACACCAACGACGCCCTGGACGCTGAGACCTACTCCGTCTCCTCCGCCACGGGCTATGAGATCACCAACCAGTTCGACAGCGCCGACCTGAACTACTACGACGGCTATGAGATGACCTATCTCTCCCGCTCCGACTGGCAGGGCACCTGGCCCACCGGCATGGCCGGCCTGGAGGCCAGCGAGGAGATGCTGGAGGGCGGCCTGAATCCGCATCTGACCTACGTCAGCTCCGGCGATGACGAGTATCCCACCATGGGGGCCGACAACGGCATGACCCTGGGCATGATGATCGGCAAGGACTACGACGATGAGGACTGGAATCTGCTGCTGGATCAGCTCACCTTTGAGGAGATGGCCGAAATGATCGGCCAGGGCTACCACAACACCGCCATGGCCGCCTCCGTCTCCAAGCCCGCCACCACCGACGACAATGGTCCTCAGGGCTTCACCCAGTCTCTGACCGGCGTCTCCGAGTGCCACGCCGCCTACTCCGACGAGAGCATTATGGCGGCCACCTGGAACGTGGATCTGATGTATGAGGTAGGCGTCTGCCTGGGCACCGACGTCCTGGATCTGGGTGCCTCCGGTCTGTACGGGCCCGCCATGAATACCCACCGCAACGCCTACTGCGGCCGTAACTTCGAGTACTACTCCGAGGACGGCTTCCTGGCGGGCAAGATCGCCGCCGCCGAGGTCTCCGGCATCCAGACCAAGGGCGTGTATGTCTACATCAAGCACTTCGCCCTGAACGACACCGAGAGCGGCTGCCGCTGCATCTCCACCTTCGCCAACGAGCAGTCCATCCGTGAGATCTATCTCAAGCCCTTCCAGACGGCTGTCACCGAGGGCGGCGCCATGTGCGTCATGAACTCCTTCGCCCGTATCGGCGTCACCTGGTCCGGCGCCTACTACGGTCTCCAGACCGAGGTGCTCCGGAACGAATGGGGCATGGAGGGCTTCTCCATCAGCGACTTCTCCGGCAACTCTGCCCTCGCCCCCTATGGCATCGTGATGCAGTCCTTCGACGCAGCCTGGGGCCTGGTGGGCGGCACCGACTGCTGGGACTCCTCCGCAACTCAGTGGACAGAAGAGCTGGAGGAGAACTATCGGGATGACGCCACTGTGGCCCAGGCCATGCGGCAGGCTTGCCACCGCATCCTGTACACCGTGGCCAACTCCAACGCCATGAACGGCTACACTGCGGACACCAAGATCGTCGCCGTCACCCCGTGGTGGGAGACCGCCATCTACGTCCTTGACGCCGTGGTGGCTGTGTTCACCGTGTTCAGCGCGGTCAAGCTGGTGCTGGCCATCCGCCGCCGCGGTAAGGCCAAGCAGCAGGCGTAACCCCTGACGGACGCAAAGCGTCCCACCCTAAATAAGCGTTCTTCTCCCATATCCCCCTCTCCGGCCTCCTCCTCCCATTGGGGCCGGACGAGGGGGAATTTCTTTGGGGCAGGGAGCATGCGGAAAACACCGGACGCCGGGTGGTGATTCACCTGGCGTCCGGTGTCCGTTTGGTTGGAGATTAAAGCTCGGAGAGATCCATGCCTGCGATAGACTTGGCGCACCGGGGGCAGAGGTCGCCCTCCCGGGCGATGGCGGCGTTGTGCAGCCAGCACCGGGGGCACTTGGGGGCGGGATGCACCGTCACCCGGACGGTGAGTCCGGGGATATTGGTTCCCGGAACGCCCTCACCTTCGCCCTCCACGGCCTCCACCTGGGAGACGATGAACAGGTCGGCCAGCTTCAGATCCTTCACCTGGCCGTACAGCTCCACCGCCTCGCCGGTGAGATAGAGGGTGAGCATGGCGTCGGTGGACTTCTTGCACACCTTGGCCACCCGGGCCTGCTCCAGGGCCTGGTTCACATCCGCCTTGAAGGACAGCAGCGTGGCCCAGCGCTGCTCCTGCTCGTCGCTGAGGGTCCAGTCCTCCCGGACGACGGGCATATCGTTGAGCAGAGCGGCCTCGGCGTTGTCGGAGGCCAGGTGGGGCATGGCCTGCCAGATCTCCTCGCTGGTGAAGGCCAGCAGGGGGGTCAGGATGCGCACCAGAGCGTCCAGGATGTGGAAGATGGCGGACTGGGCGCTGCGGCGCTCAAAGGAGTCCCCGCCCTCACAGTAGAGCCGATCCTTGATGATGTCCAGATAGAAGTTGGACATCTCCACCACGCAGAAGTTATACACATTCCGATAGATGGCGTGGAACTCATACACCTCGTAGGCCTGACGCACCTTGTCCACCAGACGGTTCAGGGCGGCGACGGCCCACTGATCCAGCTCCATCATGTCCTCAAAGGCCACCAGGTCGGTGTTGGGGTCGAAACCGTTCAGGTTGCCCAGGATATACCGGCAGGTGTTGCGGATCTTCAGATAGGCGTCTGCCAGCTGCTTCAAAATGGGCTTGGACAGCCGCATATCCTGGGTGTAGTCTGCAGAGGACACCCACAGGCGGAAGATGTCCGCACCGTACTCCTTGATGGTGTCCTGGGGGGAGATGGCGTTGCCCAGGCTCTTGTGCATGACCTTGCCCTGGCCGTCCACCGTCCAGCCGTGGGTGACGATCTGCTTATAGGGGGCGATGCCATTGGCGGCGATGGAGGTCAGCATGGAGGACTGGAACCAGCCGCGATACTGGTCGCCGCCCTCCAGATACAGGTCGGCGGGATAGGTCAGCTCAGGCCGTACCTCGCACACCGCCTTCCAGGTGGAGCCGGAGTCGAACCACACGTCCAGGATATCCTGCTCCTTGCGGAATTCCGTGCCGCCGCAGCTCTCGCAGACGGCCCCCTCCGGCATCAGCTCCTCCTCGGAGTGGGCCCACCATGCGTTGGAGCCCTCCTCCCGGAAGATAGCGGAAACCTTGGCGATAGACGCCTCGGTGCAGTAGGGCTTGCCGCACTGCTTGCAGAAGAACATGGGGATGGGCACGCCCCAGGTGCGCTGACGGGAGATGCACCAGTCGGACCGCTCCCGGATCATGGAGATCATCCGCTCCTTGCCCCACTCCGGCTTCCACCAGATGCTGTCGCAGGAGGCCACCGCCTGCTCCTTGATGGCGTCCACGCTGGCGAACCACTGCTGGGTGGCCCGGAAGATGACCGGCTTCTTGCACCGCCAGCAATGGGGGTAGCTGTGGGTGATGTTCTTGGAGGAGAGGAGCGCCCCGCTCTTGACCAGGTCGCCGTAGATCACCTCATTGGCGTCCCGGAGAACATGGAGGCCGTTATACGGCCCAGCGTACTGGTTCAGATAGCCCCGGGCGTCCACCGAGACCTCCATGGTGATGTCGGTGGGGATCTCCGGATACCGCTGGCAGACATAGAAGTCGTCCAGGCCGAAGGAGGGGGCGGTGTGGACGCAGCCGGAGCCGGCGTCCAGGGTGACGTGGTCACCCAGAATGATCAGGGAATCCCGCTCCATGAAGGGATGGTAGGCGGTCATATACTCAAACTCGTCGCCGTACAGGGTGGCCACCGTCTCATATTCGGTGATGCCGCTCTCGCTCATGACGTTGCCCACCAGCTCGGTGGCCATGATGAGGATGTCCCCGGAGGCAATCTTCACCAGGGAGTACTCCAGCTGAGGATTCAGGCAGATGGCCATGTTCCCCGGGAGCGTCCAGGTGGTGGTGGTCCAGATGACGAAATACATCTTGTCCAGGTCGCCGTACTGAGCCAGCTTGCCCTTGTCGTCGTGGACACGGAACTTGACGAAGATGGTGGTCACCGGGTCGTCCTGATACTCCACCTCAGCCTCAGCCAGGGCGGTCTCGCAGGTGGGGCACCAATAGGTGGGCTTCAGTCCCTGATAAATCAGGCCCTTCTGGGCCATGGCGCCAAAGACCTCCACCTGCTTGGCCTCAAACTCCGGCTCCAGGGTGATATAGGGGTGATCCCAGTCGCCGATGACGCCCAGACGCTTGAAGTCCTCCCGCTGCTTGTCCACCTGCTCCAGGGCGAAGGCCCGGCACTTGTCCCGGAACTCGGGCACAGGCATGGTGTTCCGCTTGACGCCCTTCTTCTGGATGGCAGTCTCGATGGGCATGCCGTGGGTGTCCCAGCCGGGGATATAGGGAGCCTTGTAGCCCATCATGTTCTTGGAGCGGACGATAAAGTCCTTGATGACCTTGTTCATGGCGGTGCCGATGTGGATGTTGCCGTTGGCATAGGGAGGGCCGTCGTGAAGGATGAAGGAGGGCCGCCCCTCGTTTTTCTGCATCAGCTTGTGATACAGATCCTTCCGGTACATCTCCTCCAGCATCCCAGGCTCCCGCTTGGCCAGCGCTGCCCGCATGGGGAAATCCGTCTTGGGCAGGTGGATGGTCTTGTTATAATCTGGCATGGTTTACTTCCTCTCTACCGGTATCAATGGCAGACAATCACATAGCCTCTGAAACCAGAGGCTATGTGATCCTGATGATGTTTGCACAGCTTGTCCGCCCCGCAGGACGGGGGATATCACTTGATCTCGTAGTCCTTCCCGAACTTCAGATTGGAGAAGTCGATCCGGGCGGTGGAGGCGGGAGCTGCGGGGGCAGCGGCAGCCTCCTGCTGGGGCTGCTCCGGCTCCTCCTGGGGTGCGCTCTCCTCCTCAGCAGCGGGTGCGGCCTCCTGAGCAATCATCTCGTCGATGGTATCCTCCGCCGGAGCGGGCGCTTCCTCGGCGACAGGCTCTGCCTGGGGTGCCTCGGCTGCGGCGTTGTCGCTGGGCAGCTCGTCTCCCTGGCCCAGGTCGGGCAGGTTGTCCAGGAAGGCCTGCTGCTGATCGGTCAGATCCTGAACGGCGGCCAGGTACTCCGCCGTCTGACGGCGGGCCTCCGCCAGCTGGCTGCGGCAGACGGCAATCTCGTCGTCATAGGCAGTCTTTCTGGCCCGGATATCCTGCTCCAGAGCGTCCAGGATTCCCTCCCGCTTGCTCTCCGCCTCGGAGACGATCTCGTTGGCCGTCTTCTGAGCGTTGTACAGGGTAGCCCGCATAATATCCTCGGTCTCCCGATATTCGTTGATCTTGTCCGCCAGGATCTTCAGCTTGCTCCGCAGGTCTGCGTTCTCCGCATAGAGCGCCCGATAATCCTGGGTGATCTGATCCAGGAAGTTGTCCACTTCCGTCATCGTATATCCGCCACGTTTGGCTTTGGTAAAGGTTTGCGTCTCAACGGCTTCCGGTGTCAGCACAGGTAGTCCCCCTTTGTCTAATATTTCTGTCCCGATGGACAGGGCCTCCGGTCAGTGTGAGCCGGGATTAGAAATGCATCCCGTTGCTCTCCAGCTCGTCGATCAGGTCGCCGATGATATCCACGTTGTACGGGGTGATGATGTAGGTGGAGATGGCCACCTTCTTGATCTTTCCCTCCAGAGCATAGGCCACGCCGGAGAGGAAGTCCACCATCCGGCGGGCGATATCCTTGTTGGCAGACTCCAGATTGAGCACCACGGTGCGCTTGTCCCGGAGGTGGTTGGCGATGGCAGACGCCTCGTCAAACTTCTCCGGCTTGACCAGAACCACCTGGAGCTGGGTGGTGGTGTTGATGTTTACCACATTGTCGCTGGAGCTGCGGCGGTCGGAGGACGAGTCAGAATATCCGGAATAGGAGGAATAGCTGGGCTCCTCCGTCCGGGTGTTCCGGCGGGAGCGCTCCTTGGCCGGTTCCGCTTCGTTCTCCTCTTCCTCGTAATCCACGTCGTCCACATCGTCCTCATAGGGGCGCGCCAGGCGCTTGAGTTCATCCATAAAGCCCATTTTGTGTTCCTCCTGTACGGGTGTATTATATCTCTATCCATCACCCGTTGGCACGCATGGGCGGCCGGGCTCCAAAGAGGGCGGTGCCAATTCGTACCTGGGTGGCTCCATGGGCGATGGCCTCGGCAAAGTCTCCGCTCATGCCCATGGACAGACAGTCAATACTCACTTTATTATCATACATTTTGCCCCCAATGTCAACAAATAGCTGCTGCATTTCGGCAAAATATTGCTCGTTTCCCCTGGGAATCTCTGCCACCGGGGGAATTGCCATCAGCCCCCGGGGGTTGACGCCGGGCAAATCGGCCGCCAGCGCCACCAGAGCATGGGCCTCCGACGGGGCGACGCCGGATTTGCTGGCCTCGCCGCCGATGTTCACCTCGATGAGAACGTCCTGGACGACCCCCAGCCTCTGTGCCCGCTGGTCGATGGCCCGGAGCAGCTCCTCCGAGTCCACTGACTCGATGAGGCTGACCCTGCCCACCAGGTATTTCACCTTGTTCTTCTGGAGATGGCCGATAAAGTGAACCTGCGCTCCCTCATAGGCACCGTCCGTCCAGTGGGCGTTGAACTCCTGAACCCGGTTCTCCCCGCAGACCGTGATACCGGCGGCGATGGCCTGCCGGATGGTCTCCGAGGTCTGTACCTTGGTGGCGGCCACCAGCGTCACCTCTGCGGGATCTCTCCCCGCCTGGCGGGCAGCCTCGGCCACCGCCTCCTGTACCGCCGCCACATTTTGGGCGATCTGCTCATTCGTCATCGATAACCACCTTCCCATCGTGGAGATCCTTTCCGCTGACCAGGACACGATCCCCGGCCCGGAGCTGCTTGGCCTCCTGAGACTGGGTCATATTCTCCTCCGTCACCGACCGAACCAGATAGTAGTCGCTGCCGGAGTACAGCAGCTCCACCTCCACCCATTTGGCCTGGCCGCCGGTGACCCGGTAGACCCCGTAGGCCCCGGTCTCCTGGTCGATGCGCAGGGCCTTCAGCGGGATACGCAGACCGGTATAGGTTCCGTAGGCCACCTCCGCCTCCTGCTCCCGAAGGAGGGTGGTGGAGGACAGATTTTTGCTGGAGTAAAAGACCACGGCGACCTCGCCGCTCTCGTTGGCCGAGCTGATGGACTGGACGGTCATCTCCTGGCTTCCGGCGGAGCCCTCAAAGTTCACCGTGACAGTGCTCCCGGTGGAGAGATACTTGGTGACGCTCCTGTCCATAATGGCAGCGTAATACCAGTCAAAGCTGGTGATGACCTTTCCGACAGTCTGATCGGAAACATCTCCCTGGACAGCGGCCGCCGCCCGCAGGCTCTCCGGCGTCAGATCGTCCAGGATGTCAAAGGTGAGGCAGCCCTCATAGCCGTCCACCATGGCGGAGAAGATGCCGGAGACGGAGGTGCGGACGGTGGAGGTGGCGGACTCGGTGGCGTTCTCCAGGGTGTAGATCTGACTTTTCAGGGCGGCGATCTCCTCCGTCAGGGAGGAATCGGAGCTGATGGTATAGTCCCGGCGGAACACCAGCTCCTCCAGCTCCAGCACCTGGTCGGACAGTCCGTCCAGATCACCGGAGCTGACCGTGGTTCTCAATGCGGTGATTGCGTCCACGATCTGGCTGTTGAGATCCATGGCGTCGGACTCCTCGGTACCGTTGCTCTGGAGGTATTCCAGCCGCTCCAGCTCGGTGAGCAGCTGATCCAGCTCCTGGTGCTGCTCCAGGGCCTTCTGGGTGTTATAGATCCGGGCGACCACGCCGTTCACCGCCACATTTTCGCCCTCACCCACCACGATCTCCATCAGATCGCCGCCGTCCGACAGAACGGTCTCCTCCCGGATGACATAGCCGGTGGAGGCAAGGGTGCTCTGGCTGGTGTAGGAGTAGACGGTGGCCGTCTCATAGCCACCCACGAACACCTGATAGGCGTAGACGCCGAAATAGGCCAGCGCCCCCGCCAGTAGCACCAGCATGAGGATACGGAAGATGTATTTGCTTGGCTTCATCGTTGCCTCCCTGTCCTCGCCCCGGCAGGGAGGCGTGGGTCACTGACCGGCCTGCTCCGGGGCGGTATATTCCCGCAGGTCGATGGGACGCTCCGGGACGATGGTGGATATGGCGTGCTTGTAGATGAACTGCTGCTTCCCCTCGGTGTGGACGACCACAGTAAAGGGGTCAAAGCCGATCACCACTCCCCGGAACTGAAAGCCGTTCATCAGAAAGATGGTGGCGGACATCCCGCTCCGGCGGAGCCTGGTCAGGAAAAAGTCCTGTAAGCTGCCGTTGGTTTTCTGCTGCATGGTTGGGACACATCCTTTTCTATGTAATGAGTGAGGACGTGTCCTGGGGCGGGGGAGACAGGGCCAGTCCTCCCTGTCATCCTATACCCGCCGCCGCTGCTTTTTCTGTCGCAAATTGACAGGCCGCCGCAATATCCGGCTGTTCCCCCCAGAGATACCACTCCAGGTCGGGATTGCGCCGGAACCAGGTGAGCTGCCGCTTGGCGTACTGCCGGCTGCGGAGCTTCACCTCCGCCACGGCCTCCTCCAGGGGGCCCTCTCCCCGGACGGCCCGGGTCAGCTCCTTGTATCCGATGGCCTGCATGGAGGTGCAGTCCGGGCTGACGCCTTGGCGCAGCAGGTCGGATACCTCGTCCGCCAGCCCCCGGGCCATCATCTCGTCCACCCGGCGGTCGATGCGCCGCCACAGCGTCTGCCGGTCGGGAAAGTTCAGGCCGATCCAGCACCCCTGGTACCGGGGCGGCATGGCCCGGGTCTCCCGGTCGTGTTGAGAGATGGTCTTTCCCGTCTCGTGCCAGACCTCCAGGGCCCGGAGGATCCGCTTCCGGTCGTTGACGTGGAGCCGGGCTGCCGTCTCCGGGTCGATCTCTCTCAGCTCCTCCAGAAGGGACTCCATCCCCTCCGTCTCCGCCCGCTGATTCAGTCGCTCCCGCCAGCCGGTGGAGGGGCAGGGTGCGAAGCTCCGCCCGTCCATGAGGGAGTCGATATACAGCCCGGTGCCACCGGCGATGATGGGCACCTTGCCCCGGGCCAGGATGTCGTCCACGGCGGCGGAGGCCAGCGCCACATACCGGGCCACGGAGAAGCTCTCCTCCGGGTCGGCCACGTCCAGCAGGTGATGGGGAACGCCCTCCCGCTCCGCCGGGGTGGGCTTGGCTGTGCCGATGTCCATGTGGCGATAGACCTGCATGGAGTCTGCGCTGACCACCTCCCCGTCCAGGCGCTTTGCCAGGGCGACGGAGAGGGCGGTCTTGCCGGAGGCGGTGGGCCCGGCGATGACGATGACCTTTGCGGGCATGAGCGGGGCCTCCTGTCTGTGTGTGTTATGGTCAGTTCCGGCGGCCGAACTGCTTTTCCAGCTGCTGCCGGGTCAGCTCGATGGCCACCGGCCTGCCGTGGGGACAGTATTTTACCTGGCCGGACATGACCGCCCGGGCCACGACCTCCAGCTCCGCCGGATCGTTTTTCCAGCCGCCCTTGATGGCAGCCTTGCAAGCCATGGTATGGAGCACCCCGTCCCGAGCGGAGGCGGGGTCGGCCCCGCCGTTTTCCAGCAGCTGACCGGCGATCTCGGAGAGCACCCGATCCGCCTCGTCTCCCTCCACATAGTCGGGAACCTCCCGAACCAGGATGTCGCCGCCGCCAAAGTCCTCCGCCTCAAAGCCGAAGGAGCGGAGCAGATCCAGGTTGCGGAGCAGGATCTCGCTCTCCGCCGGGTCGGGCTTCACCACCACCGGGGCGAGCAATACCTGTCTCATAGGAGTATAGTCCTTCTCCTTCATTTTGTCAAAATTCATCCGCTCGTGGGCGGCGTGCTTGTCGATGAGAACCACCGTATCCCCCTGCTCCACGATGATGTAGGTGTTCAGCACCTCCCCCGCCAGACGCCAGGGGGCGTCCTCCGGGGAGAGACCGCTCTCCGCCTGGGTGGTCAGCTCCGGCTCCTGCGGAGCAGGAGAGGACACCGGCGGGGGTGCTTCAGCGGCAACAGATGCAGTGGGCTGCACCTCCGGCACGTCCCGGAGCAGCTCATCCACCGTCACTGTGGGGGCGGGGACTGTGGTTGCGTCCTCCTGCTGCATCCCCAGAGCCTCCAGCACTACCTGAACCTCCCGGCCCTGGCGCTGCTTCTGCTCCCGGCGCTCCTGCTCCCGCTGGCGCTGCCGCTCCGCAAGGGCGGCAGCGTTTCTGCTGGTGGCCGCCTGCCAGGGAGAAATCTCCCGGTCATAGGTGGGCTGAGCGGTGGAACGGAGCAGGTCAGGGGCCTGCTGTCGGTACTCCTGGGCGGTCATGCTCTTGAAAAAGGTCTGATTGGGCGTCACCGTGTCCTGGCGTTGGGGCTTGGGAGGCTGCTGGGGCAGCTCCGCCGCCACGTGGCCCTGCTCCAGACCCAGGGCGGATTTGGCGGCGTAGTACACCGCCTCAAACAGCGCCCGCTCGTTGGTGAACTTCACCTCCGTCTTGGCGGGGTGGACGTTCACATCCACGGCGTTCAGCTTAGTAGTCAGTTTCAAAACGCAGGCGGGGAATTTCCCCACCATTTTCGTGTTCTGATAGGCCTCCTCCAGGGCGGCGGTCATGGTGCGGCTCTTCACATACCGTCCGTTGACAAAGAAATACTGGCTGACCCTGCTCCCCCGGCAGCAGGCCGGGCGGGACAGGTAGCCCTCCACCCGGATGTCCTCTCCGTAGCCGGGGCAGGGGAGCAGGCCCAGAGCCGCCTCCCGGCCCAGTACGGCGTAGAGGGCGGACTGGAGTCTGCCGTCCCCGGGGGTGAGCATCTCCTCCTTCCCCTCCCGGAGAAAGCGGAAGGAGACCTCCGGATGGGCCAGGGCCTCATGCTGCACCACGGTGAACACGGCGGCCCCCTCGGCGGCGTCCCGCTTCATGAATTTCAGCCGGGCAGGGGTGTTGAAAAAGAGGTCACGGACGATCATGGTCGTCCCCTCGGGACAGCCCGCCTCCTCCTGGTCGATGACCTCGCCCCCCTCCAGCCGGAGGGAGGTACCAAAGTCCGCCCCCGGCGTCCGGGTGAGCAGCTCCATCCGGGAGACGGCGGAGATGGCGGCCAGGGCCTCCCCCCGGAAGCCCAGGGTGCCGATGGCCTCCAGGTCGTATTCCGTGCGAATCTTGCTGGTGGCGTGGCGGAGAAAGGCGGTGGGGGCGTCCTCCGGCTCCATGCCGCAGCCGTTGTCTGTCACCCGGATGTACCGCATCCCGCCCCCCTGAATTTCCACCGTCAGGGCGGAGGCCCCTGCGTCGATGGCGTTCTCCACCAGCTCCTTGACCACGCTGGCGGGGCGCTCCACCACCTCCCCGGCGGCGATCAGATCCGCCACATGGGAGGAGAGTTGTTGTATTTTGGGCATAGCTTGCTCCTTCTAATCATAGCTCCCCTGAAAGGGGAGCTGGCTGCCCGCAGGGCGGCGTCTCACACCTCATCCGTATCAAACACCAGGGTCACCGGCCCGTCGTTGACCGATTCCACCTGCATATCCGCCCCAAATTCCCCTTGCTCCACCGGAAAGCCCAGGGCCCGGCAGTCGGCCAGAAACGCCTCATACAGGGGGATGGCCAGCTCCGGCCGGGCGGCGTGGGAGAAGCCGGGACGTCGGGAGCGGAGGTCGGCGTAGAGGGTGAACTGGCTCACCACCAGCAACGACCCGCCCACGGCGGCCAGGTTCCGGTTCATCTTGCCGTTTTCGTCCTCAAAGACCCGGCAGCCGCAGATTTTGTCCGCCAGATGGCGGGCCTGCTCCTCCGTGTCCTCCGGGCCGACGCCCAGCAGGACGAGAAAGCCCCGGCCGATGCGTCCCCGCACCTGTCCGTCGATGGTGACGGAGGCTGAGGAGACCCGGGTGACCACTGCTCGCATGGCTCGTTCCTCCTGTTCAAAGTTCCGCTTTCGGGAGGGCGTTCTGAGAGACGGCCCCTCCCCGGTAATACTGGTTCACCAGGCTGCGATAACCCCACTGCTTCATGGTCTCGTAGCGCAGGTTATAGTTTGCCTTCGTATGCCGTCCGGTGGCGATATAGCGGATGCACTCCTGCAGATAGCGATCCAGGACGTGCAGGCTCCTGTCCGTAGTGATCAGCGGAAAATACCACCGGCACCAGGTCAGCTCGTTTTTCACCGGGTTTTCAAACAGCTTCCGGTTAAAGTGGCGGATATAGGCCCGGATGGCCTGCCCCTCTGTGGCGCCCCTGCGCAGCATCCACCGCCGGAGCGCCCGGGCCTTGCGCCGCATCTTCCCCTTCAGCTTGTCCACCGAGGCGGGGGCGATGTCCACCTCCTGCCCGCAGAAGGAATAGCCCAGGTAGCACCAGCGCTCTCCCGGCAGGCTGACGGCAGTCTTGGCCTGGTTGACCGTCAGGCCGTACCGGGCCAGAAAGTCCTCCACCCTCTGGCGGCAGTCCTCCAGCTGTTGGGGGTCGTCGGCAAAGAGGATCAGGTCGTCGGAATACCGGGCATACCGGATACCGGCCTGCTGAAAATACCGGTCCATCTCCGAGAGATAGAGATTTGCCAGGAAGGAGGCGGTGGACATCCCGGCCATAATGCCCTTCTCCGGCTCGGAGATCGTCTCTCCGTTCCAGATCACCAGCGGATTGGTGAGCAGGGCGGTGAGGAAGCCCACCAGCGCCTGCTCCTCCGGCAGCGCCGCGGCCAGCATGGGCAGCAGCAGCTCCAGCCGGACCGAGTTGAAATAGTCGTGGATATCCGTCTTATACTTGTATTGCCGGTCGATTCCGGGCAGCCGGGCCAGCTGCTGCACCACCGTCCGGGCGCTGCGATCCTGCCGGAAGGAGTACAGATTGTCCGCAAACAGGCCATCGTAGTCGTGGAGCAGCCAGGCGATCAGCCGGAGCACATACTTTTCCGCCCTGGGAAAGATGTAAACCACCCGTTTTTTGCTGCTGTGGGCCTTGTTCAGCTCCTTCCGCACCGGCAGGGTATCGAATGTCCCGCTGCGGATGCGCTGCACCACCGGCTCATAGGCCCGGGCCTCGATATAGGCGGCCAGATCGGAGAGATCCCGGGCCGTCTCGTTGCCTGCCGCCCGTTTGCAGTCCAGAAAGGCCTGCCACTGGGCCGGGTCAGACAGTCGTGTCACAATGTCCATGTCCCGCTCCAAATAGAATCCTGCTTCAAATAAAAAACAGTAAAGAGAAGGGATTTAAATCCCACTGGTTCAGTGGGTACCGGGCCGTACACGGGGCCGCTACCTGCACAGCGCTGTCAGGCCCCGTGCTGTGTCCGTCGCAGGTGCACAGCGTTCTCTTTACTGTTTTCGACAAATATGAAATTGGGGCAGCTCGCAGGCACACAGACCTGCCTAACCTGCGCTCCGGCTCTCTTTCATTGTATCAGCGGGAATGAGGAAAGTCAATGGCGGGATCTGGGGCAACCCAACGCCGCCCTATGCCTCCGGGAGACGGGAGGCAGCACAGGGCAGCTGTCCCTTGCCGTCGGCCAGAGCCTCCCGGATGCGGGAGAGGACGTAGTCCGGCTCGTTGGCCATATCCACGAAAAGGCGCAGATAGGGAACGCCCACCTGCTCCACCGCCGCCTTTGTGGTGCGGAACGGTCTCTGGCGGTAGGTGTCCTGGTGTAGCAGAGACACGGCCAGGGCCGGACAGCTCTGCCAGACAAAGAGGAAGTCCACCGGAGCGCAGTCCGGGGCGGCGGCGGGATTCAGCGCCTCTGCCGGAACCTGGGCTACAATCCGGCAGTCCGGGGCGGCCTGGGCGAAGAGATCAGAAAAATAGGCGGCGTCCCGGGGATGCCGGCGAAACCAGGCACTGTCCTGCCGGGCGGCAGCATCCCGCTGCGGTTGTTTTTTGAACCGGGAAAAAAGTCCCATGATCGTTCCTCCATTTCTGCCATAGTGAAAGAGCGAGGTACGGACGGCTCAGCCCCCGGCCCGCTTCACGTCGATGACCCCGGAGATGCCGTGGAGCTTGCGCATGACGCTCTGGAGCTCCTCCAGGTTTTTCACCATCACCAGTGCGGTGATGAGGGCGTAGCCGTCAGGCATGCCCTTGGCGATGAGGGAGTCCACCCGCACCTTGGCGGCGGAGAGGGTGGCGGCGATGTCCAGGAACAGGTTCTGCCGATCCTTGGCGGAGATGCTCAGGCTGGTCTGATACCCCTCCTGCTCGCTGGGGCCCCAGGAGACGGCCAGCCAGCGGCCCTGCTCCGCTCCCTTCCGCCGCTCCGGAGCGGCGTTGGGGCAGTCCTGCCGGTGGACGGAGATGCCGTAGCCCCGGGTGACAAAGCCGATGACCGGGTCGCCGGGGACAGGGGTGCAGCACTTGGCGAACTTCACCATGCAGTTGTCCAGCCCCTCCACAACGATGCCGTTTTTGGAGTAGGTGACCTTCTTCTGGGGCAGAGGCGCCAGCTCCCGGCTCCCGGCCACCTGCATATTCTGAACGGCGGGCTCCTCCTGCTGGAGGGCGGCCACCCGCTCCTTCTCCTCCCGGCTGATGCGGAGCATCTCCTCCCGGATGCGGGAGACCGCCTTGGCGCTGGTGATGCCCCCGTAGCCGATGGCGGCATACAGGTCGTCCAGACTGCCGTACCGGGCCTTTTTCAGCACCCGGGGCAGCACCTCCTCCCGGGTGATGTCGCTGATGGTGAAGCCCGCCCGTTTCAGCTCGGACTCAAAGGCGGCCCGGCCGGTGGCGATGTTCTCATCCCGGCGCTCCCGCTTGAACCACTGGCGAATTTTGTTCCTCGCCTCGTTGCTCTTGCAGATTTTCATCCAGTCCCGGCTGGGGCCTCTGGCGTTCTTGGAGGTGAGCACCTCCACGATGTCTCCGTTGTGCAGGGCGGAGTCCAAAGTGACGATGCGCCCGTTCACCTTGGCTCCCACCATCCGGTTGCCCACGGCGGAGTGGATGGCGTAGGCAAAGTCGATGGGGGTGGCCCCTGCGGGCAGGTTGACCACGTCCCCCTGGGGGGTAAAGACGAATACCTCGTCGGCGAACAGATCCACCTTCAGGCTCTTGACGAACTCCTCTGCGTCGGAGTTCTCCTGGCTCTCCAGCAGGCGGCGGATCCACTCGTAGGACTCATCGCCTCCCAGGGGCTGGGCTCCCGCCTGCTGCTTGTATTTCCAGTGGGCGGCGATACCGTATTCCGCCGTCTCGTGCATCTCCCAGGTGCGAATCTGCACCTCAAAGGGGATGCCCTCCCGACCGATGACGGTGGTGTGGAGGGACTGGTACATATTGGGCTTGGGGGTAGAGATATAGTCCTTGAACCGGTCGGGCACCAGGTTGAACATATTGTGGACGAAGCCCAGCACCTTATAGCAGTCCGCCACCGTGTTCACGATCACCCGCAGGGCGTACAGGTCGAAGATCTCCGACATGGTCTTTTGCTTGGTGTAGATCTTCCGGTAGACGGAGTAGATGGACTTCACCCGGGAGTGGATGGTGCACTCCACCCCCTCCTTGGCCAGTCGCTCCCGGATCTGGTTCTGAACCTTGTTCAAAAACTCCTGCTGATGGGCGGTGAGGGCAGCCAGCTCCTCCTCGATCTCCCGGTAGCCCACCGGGTCGAGGTATTTCAGGGACAGATCCTCCAGCTCCCACTTGATGCGCTGCATGCCGAGGCGGTGGGCGATGGGGGCGTAAATCTCCATCGTCTCCAGTGACTTCTCCCGCTGCTTCTTGGGGGACTGGTACTGCATGGTGCGCATATTGTGCAGCCGGTCACACAGCTTGATGAGCACCACCCGGATGTCCTTGCTCATGGCCAGGAGCATTTTCCGCAGATTCTCCATCTGCTTTTCTTCCATGGAGACGTACTGCACCCTCGTCAGCTTGGTGACCCCCTCCACCAGGTCGGCTACGGTGGGGCCGAACTGAGCGGCGATCTCCTCATGGGTGGCCTCGGTGTCCTCGATGCAGTCGTGGAGCAGGGCGGCGATGAGGGAATCAGTGTCCAGCTTCAAATCCGCCACGATATCCGCCACCGCCAGGGGATGGGTGATATAGGGCGTCCCGTCCCGGCGCAGCTGCTTGGAGTGGTGGTTGTCTGCATAGTGAAAGGCGTCCCGAAGCCGCTGGCAGTCCAGGTTCGGGTTGTAGGCCAGCACCTTTTCCTCTAACGCCTGATAGCTCTCCAGTATGGGATCCATAAACTGCTCCTCCCTTCAAACGGCTCTGCTCTTGTCAGGAACGGGCCGGGGAATCCATAGATTATCCCTCCGACCGCTTCCGGCGGAGGCGAATGAGTATCTCCGAGGCCTCCAGATCTACCTTCTGGTCGGTCTTGCGGATGGTGACGGTGATGCTGTTCCGGTTGCCCCGGAAGTCGATGAGCCCCCGCTCCCGAAAGACCTCCAGACAGACCATGGTACGGCCCAGGGCCTCCTGACGGCCAGAGGTGCGGGAGATGTTCTGGGAGAGCTTCACCGGGTTCTCCCGAAGGCCGGAGCCGCTGTGACTGAGATAGCGCCAGACGGCCACAAAGTCCCTCCGGTCGGGGATGAGCCGCTCCAGCTCCGCCACGGTCAGGGCAGAGCCCGCCCGATAGCGGCGGTAGAGAGCCTCCTCCGGCAGCAGCCGGGCGGGGCGGCAGTCGGTGATCTGGAGCTGGACGGAGCGGATGCCCCGGAACTCGTTGATCTGGGCGTGGAAGGCCACGTCCACCTGATGACCCAGGGCCAGCTGAGCGTCCTCCGGGGTGGCGGAGAAAAAGATGCCGTCCAGCAGGACGCCGCCCTTGCGGAGCTGGAGCCGGGTGTGCCGGCCTCCTCCTACCCGAGCCAGGCCCGTCACCGTGGCCTGCTCCAGGACGAACACCGGGCTGGGATTTCCCGCCCCGTGGGGCTCCAGCAGCTCCAGAGACTGGATCTGTTCCAGGGTGAGCAGCCGGGCGTCCGGCAGCAGCACGTCCGCCGTCAGAGCGGCGTCGGCAGGGTTGGCCGCATACCACGCCGTCGCCAGGGCGCACATCCGCTCCCGAAAGGCAGGGATGCGCTCCTCCCGGATGGTGAATCCCGCCGCCAGCTCGTGGCCGCCAAAGCCCTCCAGAAGCTCCTCGCACTGCTCCAGGGCATGGAACAGGTTGAACGCTCCCCAGGAGCGGCAGGAGCCCTTGCCCCGCCCCTCCTCCAGGCAAATCATAAACACAGGCATTTTATATCGTTCGGACAGCCGGGAGGCCACGATGCCCGCCACCCCCTGGTGCCACCGGGGGCTGGCCAGAACGATGGCGCCCTGGGCCACCTCCGGGTGCCGGGCCAGGTGATCCAGGCACTCCTCGTAGATCTCCGACTCCACCGCCTGCCGATCCCGGTTCAGGGCGCAGAGCTGCCGGGCGTAGAGCTCCGCCTCCTGGGACGACCGGGTGAGCAGCAGCCGGACGGCCAGCTCCGGGCAGCCCATCCGCCCTGCGGCGTTGATACGGGGAGCCAAAGTGAAGCTCACGGTGCTCGCCGTGACGGTGCGGCCCTCCTGCCCCGCCTCCCGGAGCAGGGCGGCAAAACCGGGACGGCCTCCCGCTCCCAGCTGGGACAGGCCCAAAGAGACGATGGCCCGGTTCTCCCCCTGGAGACGCATCACGTCTGCCACCGTGCCCACGGCGGCCAGGTCGCAGTATTCCAGCAGCACCGCCTCCCGGCGAGAGGGAGTGGTCATGGCCAGGGCCAACTTTAGCGCAACTCCCACCCCCGCCAGGGAGTCGTCAGGATAGGTGCAGTCCGGTCGGTGGGGATCCACCACCGCCACGGCGTCCGGGAGCTGCTCCTTACATTCATGGTGGTCGGTCACCACCACGTCTATTCCCAGGGAGGCGGCCAGGGCCACCTCCTCCACATTGGTGATGCCGCAGTCCACCGTGACGATCAGCGTCACCCCCTGGCGGGCCAGGGAACGGACGGCGGCGGCGTTGAGGGAATACCCCTCGGTGAGCCGGTTGGGGATGTAGGGGCGCACGTCGGCCCCCCGCCCGGTGAGAAAGGAGGTGAGCAGACAGGTTGCGGTGATACCGTCCACGTCGTAGTCGCCATAGACGCAGATTCGCTCGCCGTTTGTCAGGGCCTTCGTCAGTCGGGCCACCGCCCGATCCATGTCCCGGAGCAGGAATGGGTCGTGGAGCAGACCCGTGTCCCTGCGGAGAAATCCCCGGGCCTCCTCCGGGGTGGCGCAGCCCCTGGCGCTGAGCACCAGGGCGGCCAGAGCGGGGATCCCGGCCTCCTCCAGGGCGGCTGCGCCCTCCGGGTCTCCCGGCAAAATGTGCCATTTGTCGTATTTCATCATCATGTAGCCTCGTACTGCCGGTTCCAGCCGTCTACCAACGGCCGCCAAGAATCATTTTCTCTGTATTATATCAAAACTGCCCCCATATGACAAGGGATTCCCTCTCATTTTGCGCACGGCGCAACCGGGCGGTCGCCCACCCGGAGGGAAGCTTTGTCGAACCGGCCCGAAAATTTCTTGCCCCTTTTTCCGGGAAGTTTTCCCCCGCCGATTGCAAAAACCGGCGGGGGTGGTTATAATAACAGGGAGAATACCCCCTGATTGGTTAAAAGGTGATCGACATGAGATTTGTACGAGATATCGGCATCGACCTGGGCACCGCCTCGGTGCTGGTCTATGTCCAGGGCAAGGGCGTCGTCCTCCGGGAGCCGTCGGTGGTGGCCATCGACAAGACCACCGGACGGCTGCTCAAGGTGGGCACCGAGGCCCGGAAGATGCTGGGCCGGACCCCCGGCAACATCGTGGCCATCCGTCCTCTCCGGGACGGGGTCATCTCCGACTACGACATGACCGAGCGGATGCTCAAGGAGTTTATCCGCAAGGCCGCCCCGGTGCGGTTCTTCAAGCCCCGGATCGTGGTCTGCGTCCCCTCCGGCATCACCGAGGTGGAGGAGCGGGCGGTCATCGACGCCGGTATCCAAGCCGGGGCCAGGAAGGTCTATCTCATCGAGGAGCCGGTGGCCGCCGCCATCGGTGCGGGCATCGACATCGCCCAGCCGGAGGGCCATCTGGTGGTGGACGTAGGCGGCGGCACCACCGACATCGCCGTCATCTCCCTGTCCGGCGTGGTGGAGTCCACCTCCATCAAGATCGCCGGGGACGCCTTTGACGATGCGGTGGTGAAATACATCCGCCGGAAGCACAACGTCCTCATCGGCACCCGGACGGCGGAGGAGCTGAAAATTTCCCTGGGGTGCGTGTTCCCCCGCCCGGAGGAGCAGACCATCGAGGTCACCGGCCATGACCAGATGACCGGTCTGCCCCGGCAGTTCACCGTCTCCTCCAACGAGATGATCGAGGCCTTTGAGGAGCCCGCCCAGCGCATCGTGGACGCCGTCCACTCCGTCCTGGAGCGGACGCCCCCGGAGCTGGTGGCGGACATCTCCGCCAACGGCATCGTCATGACCGGCGGCGGCAGCCTGATCTGGGGCTTTGACCGGCTCATCGAGTCCCACACCGGCATCGAGACCCATGTGGCGGACGACGCCATCTCCTGCGTGGCCTACGGCACCGGCAAGAGTCTGGAGTCCATCGGCTCCATGCAGGACGGCACCATGAATCTCAGCCGCCGGAAGCAGATGAATACCTGAGATATGGCAGCTCCCACCCCCGTCGTCAACGGTCTGACGGCAGGTGTGGGAGCCCGTCAAACGCCACGCAAAAAGCGATGGCAGAGGAGCTCAGAGAGACGAAATGCCCGCACAGCCTGACGACTGTGCGGGCATAATCTGTGTCATTGTGTCAATCAATCGTTGACATAGGGCAGCAGGGCGATCTGACGGGCACGCTTGATGGCGGTGGTCAGCTCACGCTGATGCTTGGCGCAGGTGCCGGTGGTGCGGCGGGGGAGAATCTTGCCCCGCTCGGACAGATAGCGGCGAAGCTTGCCGGTATCCTTATAGTCAATGCTCTCCACCTTGTCGGCGCAGAAGGCGCAGACCTTTCTGCGCTTGCGGCTGCGAGTCTTATCGAAAGCCATGATCGAGGTCTCCTTTCACTGAGATGGGACGTAACTTTTACCGACGTCCGTTTACTCCCCCTGACTCCGGCGGTCTGCCGGGCGGGAGAGGCTGTTCTTCATTGGGTCTGCTCAGAACGGCAGCTCGCCGTCGTCGTCGCTGAGTTCTGCGAACTCAGACACCACAGGGGCGGAGGGGGCGCTGTAGCTGTTGTTCTGAGGAGCGGCGGGGGCGTAGCTGTTGCTGTTGCTGTTGTTGCCACCGCCATAGGAGCCGCCATAGGAACCGGTGCTGCGGTTGCCGTAGCTGCCGCCGTCACTGTCCCGTCTGGAATCGCCAAAGTAGATGTTATCCGCCACTACCTCGGCGCTGCGGCGCTTGTTGCCGTCCCGATCCTGCCAGTCCCGGATCTGGAGCCGACCCTCCACCACGGCCATACGGCCCTTAGAGAAGTACTTGCTCACAAACTCCGCAGTCCCCCGCCAGGCGACGATGTCGATAAAATCGGTGGCCCGGGTGCCGGTGGACTTGTCCGCAAAATCCCGGTCAACGGCCAGGGAGAAGGACGCCACGGCCACTCCGGACTGGGTGCGGCGCAGCTCAGGATCCCGGGTGAGACGACCCATGAGAATGATGCGATTGAGCATGATGCGCCTCCTTATGCGTTGAGATCAACGATCATGGAGCGGATCACGCCGTCGGTGATGTTGAAGTTACGGTTCAGCTCAGCGGGGAATGCGGCGGGAGCCTCGAAGGTCATGAGGACGTAATAGCCCTCCGTCTTGTGATCGATGGGATACGCCAGGTGACGCTTCCCCCACTCACTGACCTCGGTCAGCGTGCCGTTCTGCTCTACCAGAGCCTGGAACTTTGCGACGATGGCAGCGATAGCATCCTCGGCCAGAGCGGCGTCGATGATATACAGAGCCTCGTACTTGTCAGCGACCTTTGCCATGTTTGCACCTCCTTATGGACTATATGGCCCTTTCCTGCCGAAAAGGGCAAGAGAAGTCAGGCTCCCTTGCAGGAGCCATGCCGTTTTATTTTAACAGGTTTTCCCCGTTTGTCAATGGGAAACGGGGAATTTTTTGGAGGAATTTACTCCCTCTCCCGCTCCTCGCAGGCGGCGATCTTGTCCACACGGCGGCTGTGGCGGCCGCCCTCAAATTCGGTGGAGAGGAATACATCGGTGATGCGCTCGGCCATGTTGACGCCGATCATCAGTGCGCCCATGGCGAGACAGTTGGCGTCGTTGTGGCGGCGGCTCATCTCGGCGGAGAACGGCTCGCTGCACAGGGCACAGCGAACCCCCCGCACCTTGTTGGCGGCGATGGAGATGCCCACCCCGCTGGAGCAGATGACGATGGCCCGATCCGCCTCTCCCGTGGCGAGGCGTTTGGCGGCGGCGTAGCCGAAGTCGGGATAGTCGCAGCTCTCCCCGCTGTACGTCCCCACGTCCGTGACCTCATGGCCCTGGGCGATGAGATAGCTCTTGATATGCTCCTTCAGGGCAAAGCCCCCGTGATCGGAGCCGATGGAAATTCTCATGTGTCTGTCCTCCTCTATTTCACTCGTTTGCCGTCGATGAACACCATTTGAATGGTGGACGCCACCTCCAGAGGGGAGCCGTCCAGCACCACCAGATCCGCATCCTTCCCCGGGGTGATGGAGCCCACTCTGCTGTCGATGCCGGCGATCTGGGCCGCCCGGAGGGTGATGCTCTGCATGGCCTCCTCCGGCGCCGCCCCCGCCTTCACCGCCAAGGCCGCTCCCAGAGGGAGGTACTGGATGGGGTTCTCCGGGTGGTCGGTGCAGATGGCCACGGGAACTCCCGCCTGCATGAGGACAGCGGTGTTCTCCAGAGCCTGATTTTTCAGCTCCGGCTTGCTCCGGTCGCCGAAGATGGGGCCGGTGATCACCGGCACCCCCTCCTCCGCCAGGATGTCCGCCACCAGATAGCCCTCGGTGCCGTGGACGATGACGGCGTTCAGCCGAAACTCCCGGGCAATGCGCAGGGCGGTGGCGATGTCGTCCGCCCGGTGAGCATGGAAGTGGGCGGGGAGGGTTCCCTGAAGGACGGGGATCAGCGCCTCCAGCTTGCAGTCGTAGTCCGGCGGCTCGGCGTCCTCGTCCCGCTTTGCCCGCTCCTGCTTGCGGAGGTATTCCCGGGTCTTGGCCAGCTCCTCCCGGATGAGGGCAGCTGTGGCCATGCGGGTGATGGGCGTCTCATCCCGGTCGTTATAGGACTGCTTGGGATTCTCCCCCAGGGCGAATTTCATGGCAGCCGGGGCCTTGACGACCATCCGGTCGATCCACCGCCCGGCGGTCTTGACGGCGACGAGCTGCCCGCCGATGGGGTTGGCGGAGCCTGGCCCGGTGACGACGGTGGTGACGCCTCCCTCTCTGGCCTCCTGGAAGCACCGGTCCATGGGGTTCACCCCGTCGATGCCCCGGAGCTGGGGGGTGACGGGGTCGGTGGTCTCGTTGGCGTCCTCTCCCTCAAAGCCCAGGCCGTCCCCAAACACCCCCAGGTGACAGTGGGCGTCCACGAAGCCGGGATAGACCAGCCTGCCCGCCAGATCCAGCCCCTCTCCCGGAGGGCAGTCCTCCATGGGGCCGACGGCGGTAAATTTCCCGTCCTCAAAGGCCACGAAGCCCCGGGGAATCTCCGGGCCATCCATGGGGAAGATGCGGGCGTTTTTCAGAAGCATGATGGGGTCCTTTCTTGTTTGCATTGTAGGGACGGGTTTGCAGGAAGGGAGGGAGACGCACAACCATTGGCTCCCCTGAAAGGGCAGGGAGCGAAGCGGAAGTGCCGCTTGACGGCGGAGCTGGCTGCCCGCAGGGCAGACTGAGGGGTGCCGCCCGCAGGGCGGCTTGAAAGAAGCACGGGACTTACTCCCAACGAATTCGCCGATGGTGCATATCTTATCATGAGTGCCTGCTGCACCCCTCCACCGGCTTGCGCCGGTCCCCCTCTACCGCTTTGCGGCACTTACGCCCTTTCAGGGGAGGTAAACTGTGCCTGCCATAACTCTCTCTCCCGTTTCGACAAAACCAGAGGTTGACAACCGGCCCAAACTATGGCAGGATAAGGGTGCAGCCCAACCAATCGGGAAGCTCCCTGCCGCCCCAACGGGCGGCCTTTTTTTTGCCCGGACAGCCGGACGCCGCCGCACGGTGAGTCCGATGCAGCGGCGCAGACGGCCATGTATGGTGCGGCAGAGACTGTTCCCGTCTCAGCCCCGGCGGGGACGGCGGGGGCGGCGGCTCTCGCCGCCCCGGTTCAGATCAGACTGCCGGCTCTCCGACTCGGAGAGGAAATGCTTGACCATATCGTCAAAGGACTGGGGCTCCTGCTCCCGGTCATGGCCACGGTACTGCCCCCGGCCCTGAGACTGAGCGGAGCGGGGCGCAGAACCGCCCTCAGACCGGGGACGGCTTCCTCCCTGACGGGGAGGAGAGGCGGGGCGGCCACCCTGGGGACGGGGGCCCGCCGGATGGGGCGGG
>JAJPWY010000035.1 GCA_021205725.1 Clostridiales bacterium | reverse complement strand
CTCTTCCCCTTCGGCTGGGGCGAGCTGTGGGGTGTGGCCGACCGGACGGACTACGACCTGACCCAGCACCAGAACGTCTCCGGCAAGGACCTGACCTACTTTGACCCCTCGGACAACAGCCGCTATATCCCCTACGTCATTGAGCCGTCTCTGGGCGCAGACCGGGTCACCCTGGCCTTCCTGGTGGAGGCCTACGACGAGGAGGTGGTGAGCCAGGACAAGAAGGGCAACGACGACGTGCGGGTGGTCATGCACTTCCCGGCGGCCCTGGCCCCCTTCAAGGCGGCGGTGCTGCCCCTGTCCAAAAAGCTGGCCCCCAAGGCCCAGGAGGTGTACGCCGAGCTCTCCAAGTACTTCATGGTGGACTACGACGACACCGGCTCCATCGGCAAGCGCTACCGCCGGGAGGACGAGATCGGCACCCCCTACTGCATCACCGTGGACTTCGAGACGGTAGGCGACGGGGAAAAGCCCGCCGACAACGCCGTCACCGTCCGTGACCGGGACACCATGGAGCAGATCCGCATCCCCATCAGCGAGCTAAAGGACTGGCTGACGGAAAAGACCTTCTATTGAGACTGACCCATTGACAAGACAAACCGCCCCCTGCCCCGCTTTGGGCCAGGGGGCGGTTTGCAGGGAAGGGACGAGAAGGGCAAAAAAGAACCCGCTCGCAAGTCTTTTCCAACCTTCGAGCGGGTTTTCTCTGGCAGCGGGAGAAGGATTCGAACCCTCACATACAGAGTCAGAGTCTGCTGTGCTACCCTTACACAATCCCGCTATGTGCTCCTGTCATCGTCTGACGACTTTTATCATTATATTCATTTTCCCACGCTTGTCAAGGGCTTTGACGGATTTTTTTGTTCCCGCAGACGGAGAGGAAAAGAGCCGCTGCGACCCTTGACAAATACGGGTACGGGTGTAAAATAGAGCCAGACCGCAAGTGAATAGAACACAGGGGCGCTGGGGGCCATCCCCGGCTGAGATAGGGGCAAATCGCAGCTCCAGTCACCTAATAACCTGATCCGGGTAATGCCGGCGTAGGAAGCTGTTTTCAGTCGCATTATGTGCTTTCGTACCGCATTGTTCTGGACGCAATGCGGTACTTTTCTCTCTTTGGGAGGTTCCTGACATGAAAAACACCAAGACCCGTAAGCTGGTAGAGGGTGCGCTGATGATCGCCATTGCCTACGTCCTCTCCTACATCAAGCTCTTCTCCATGCCGCTGGGCGGCTCCGTCACCCTGGAGATGCTGCCTCTCATCATCATGGGCCTGCGCAACGGCCCCAAGTGGGGCTGCTTCACCGGCTTTGTCCACGGCCTGATCCAGATGGTGCTGGGCTTCAGCAACGTCATGTACTGCCCCACCCTGCTGAGCCAGATCGGCTGCATCCTGCTGGACTATCTGCTGGCCAGCACCGCCCTGGGCCTGGCGGGCCTGATCGCCAAGCCCTTCGGCGAGAAGCGGCTGGCCGGCGCTGCGGTGGGCACCGTGGTCTGCGGCGTGCTCCAGTTCCTCTGCACTTTCCTGTCCGGATGTCTGGTCTGGGCTGCCTACTATGCCGAATACTACGACCTGGTGGGTTGGGATCTGGTGGTGTACAGCTTCACCTACAACATCACCTATATGCTGCCCAACACCATCCTGGCGGTGATCGTGGTGCTGCTGCTGTACAAGATCGCCCCAAAGATGTTCAACGAGCAGAACGCCTGATTACAGGACAACAGATTCTCCCGGAGCCGGAATTTCTCCCTCCGGGAGAAATTTTTGCCCCAATTCATAGAACAAACGTTTGCATTTCTCCCCCATCTGTGGTATGATAGCCTCAGAACAGCAGAACGGATGGAGGAATCTGCCATGAAGGAACTGACGCCCAAGCAGCAGAAAATTTACGACTATATTCTGGACTTCACCGCCGAGTATGGCTACCCTCCCTCTGTCCGGGAGATCGCTGCCGCCGTAGGGCTGAAAAGCCCGTCCACTGTCCACTTCCACCTGAAAGCGCTGGAGGAGGCGGGGGCCATCGTCCGGGGCAGCGGCAAGACCCGGGCCATCACCCCGGCGGAGGAGCCCACGAGCCGGGTAAACCAGGTGCCTCTGCTGGGCAACGTGGCGGCGGGCAGCCCCATCCTGGCGGAGGAGTGCATTGAGGACTATCTGGTGTTTGACACCGGCGGCCTCACGGGAGAGCACTTTGCCCTCCGCATCCGAGGAGAGAGTATGCTCAAGGCGGGCATCCTCCCGGGAGACATCGTCATCGTCCACCAGCAGGAGACTGCCCGGAACGGGGAAATCGTCATCGCCCTCATCGGGGACGAGGCTACCTGCAAGCGGCTGGATCGCCGCAACGGGGAGACCTGGCTGCTGCCGGAGAACGACGACTACCAGCCCATCGACGGCAGCGAGGCTACCATTCTGGGCAAGGTGATTGCAGTCGTCCGCCGGTACTGAGGATGATCTGCGCCGTCTGGAACGCTCCCATCGGCCCTGTGGCCCTGGGAGAGGAGGGAGGCAGGCTGGTGCGCCTGTGGCTCCCCGGGCAGATGCCGTCCGGCCTGACCCTGGGAGACAGCCCCGCCCTGGAGACGGGGCTGTTGGCGTTGAAAGGGTATTTCCGGGGCTACCCTGTCCCACAGGAACTCCCCCTGTCTCCGGAGGGCACCCCTTTCCAGCGGGCGGTCTGGGCGGCGCTGGAGGACATCCCCTGGGGAGAGACGAGGACCTATGGCCAGCTGGCGGCCCGGCTGGGACGACCGGGAGCGGCTCGGGCGGTGGGCCAGGCGTGTCACCGGAACCCTCTGCCCATCTTCATCCCCTGCCATCGTGTGGTGGGGGCCGACGGCTCCCTCACCGGCTTTGCGGGAGGGCTGGCGTGTAAGGAGGCCCTGCTCCGGCTGGAGAGAGAAGGGCTCTTGTAGAAATAAAATTTTTTGAAAAAATGTTTTGAAAAGTACTTGACAAGAGAAAGCTCCTGTGGTATTATACTGCCATGGAGAGGAGGGAACCCCAATCCCCCACTCTACAGGATCAGCATAGTCCCCACGGGAAGCCGACTTCCAACATCGCACTTTCCCTAAGCGACATCCCAAAAGAGGCGGAACCAAAGCAGAGAGCCGACGAATCGACTGTTGGAGAGCAACCGTTTTTATCACAAAAACAGAAGCTGTGTACAGCGTCTTGGGAGGACAGGCTGACAGCGGAGGTTCAGAGGATAAGACGGAAAGCAGGAAGACAGGAGAGAAGACGGGGCGCAGTACCAGGAAGGCCTGAATGAGAGCATCCGATCCCGAAAAGCGTGTTCCGAAAAGCGCACTTCTGAACAGGCAGGACGGGAAAGGGAGCCAGAGACAGGAGGAATGGGATTGCGGCAGAGGAAAAGCCGATTTCGGGATAAAAAGCAGCAGAACCTCACCGACTGATCTTTCCAAAGAAATGCTTTTTAACCAGAGCAAAAAACCAAAAGGATGATATCTGAATCAACAGGTTGATTCTGAAAGGACGGATTTTCAACGGATCTGATTTCTAAGGAGAGCGCTTCCTGAGGGGACTATCTGAACCTGGCTCCGGCGACCGTGCGACCGGAGAGCCTGCGCTGATAACAGTTTTGAGACTGCGTGATATAAGGCGAAGGGAATTTCAGAGAACAGGAGGTTATCGGTAAAATGACAGATTTTAAGAGGGATCGGAAGTGACCTGTACCGTACGCAGCGGGTACAGGTCACTTCCATTTTTACAATAGAAACGGCAAGCCCGCCTTCCCGGTTCTGTCAGGAGGGCGGGCATTTTGCGGCTAAGGGCTAAATATGGAGCAGAAGCACGGCGATGCCGAAATAGATCAGCAGGGAGAGGGCGTCCACCACGGTGGTGATAAAGGGACTGGCCAGCACTGCCGGGTCGAGCCCCACCTGGTTGGCCAGGATGGGGAACAGCGCCCCCAGCAGCTTGGCGGCCACCACCGTCACGATGATGGTGAGAGAGACCACCAGGGCCACCGTCACCGTCACGGCGGGGTTGCTCATGAGCAGGCGGTCTACCAGCATCATTTTTCCGAAATTCACCACCGCCAGAGTGACGCCGCTGAGCAGGGCCACCCGCAGTTCCTTCCACAGCACCCGGCCTGTGTCCCGTATCCCGATCTCGTGAAGGGACAGGGCACGGATGATCTCCGCCGAGGACTGGGCGCCGGAGTTGCCGCCGGTGTCGCTGAGCATGGTGATAAAGGAGGTGAGCACCATGCAGGCGGCCAGGGCGTCCTCGTAGCTGGAGATGATCTGGGCGGTAAAGGTGGAGGACAGCATGAGCAGCAGCAGCCAGGGGAGGCGGCTGGCAGAGATCTGCCGGACGCCGGAGCGGAGGTAGGGAGTCTCCGAGGGGAGCATACCGGCCATCTTCTGGATGTCCTCGGTGGTCTCCTCCTGCATGACGTCCATCACGTCGTCGGCGGTGATGATGCCCACCAGCCGCCCACCGGCGTCTACCACCGGCATGGCCAGCAGGTCGTAGCGCCCGAATTTCCGGGCCACCGACTCCTGATCCTCCTGGGTGGCGGCGGAGATGGGGTCGCTGTCCATGATCTCTCCCACCGTGTCCTCATAGGCCGCCAGCATCAGCGCCCGGATGGTGACAAATCCGGTGAGCCGCCGCCCGGCGTCCACCACATAGCAGACGTCGATGGTCTCCACGTTCTCCGCCTCCCGGCGGATGCGCTGGAAGCAGTCAGACACCGTCATGTCCTGCTCCAGGTCGATGAGCTCGGTGGTCATCAGCGCCCCGGCGGAGTCCTTAGGGTAATTCAAAATCTGGTTGATGCCCTCCCGCATATCCGGGGCGGCGTAGGCCAGGATGCGCCGGACCACGTTGGCGGGCATTTCCTCTACGATGTCGGCGGCGTCGTCCAGGTACAGCTCGTCCAGCACCGCCCGCAGCTCGCTGTTGGAGAAGTCGGCGATGAGCTGCTGCTGGTGCTCCGGGGTCAGCTCCACGAATACCTCCGCCGCCGTCTCCTCCGGCAGCAGCCGGAACAGCAGGGGGATGCTCTCCCCGGAGAGGCTGTCCATGAGCTGGGCCACGTCGGCGGGCTCCAGGGGAAGGAGCATGCCCCGGAGCTGGGCGTATTGCTTTTGCTTCAGAAGGCTCTCCGCAATATCGGTGAGCCGATAGAATTTTTCCTCAGGATACATGACGTGACCTCCTTTCCGGAATAGGGGCGCCGGGGAGAGTGCCACGGGTCAGGCTCACATGGGAATGAGGGCCAGAGCAAACCCGAAATAGATCAGCAGGGACAGGGCGTCCACGATGGTGGTGATGAGAGGACTTGCCAGAACGGCGGGATCCAGCCCCACCTTGTCCGCCAGGACGGGGAGGATAGCGCCGATGGTCTTGGCGCAGATGACGGTACAAATCAGCGTCAGGCTGACCACCAGGGCCACCAGAGGGGTGACCGCCGGGTTGTTGAACAGCAGCCGGTCGATGAGCATCATTTTCAGGAAGTTGGCCGCCGCCAGGGCGACGCCGCAGACGATGGCCACCCGGCACTCCTTCCAGATGACCCGGGGCAGGTCGCTGAACCGGATCTCGTGGAGGGACAGGGCCCGGATGATGGCCACGGAGGACTGGGAGCCGGAGTTGCCGCCGGTGCCGCTGAGGATGGTGATATAGGAGGTCAGGATCATACAGGCGGACAGGGCGCTCTCGAATTTGGTGATGATGATGCTGGAGAAGGTGGCCGACAGCATGAGCAGCAGCAGCCAGGGGAAGCGGCTCTTCCACGTCTCCAGGACGCCGGTGCGGAGATAGGGCTTGTCGGTGGGCAGGATAGCCGCCATCTTTTCGATGTCCTCGGTGGCCTCTTCCTGCATGACGTCCATCACGTCGTCGGCGGTGATGATGCCCACCAGGCGGTTCTCCGTGTCCACCACCGGCATGGCCATCAGGTCGTACCGGCTGAACCGCTGGGCCACCGTCTCCTGGTCCTCCAGAGTGGTGACGGAGAGGAGGTTGGTGTCCATGATCTCCCCGATCTGATCCTCATAGCTGGCGAGGAACAGGTCACGGATGGTGACATAGCCCAGCAGCTTCCGGTTTTTCTCCACCACGTAGCAGACGTTGATGGTCTCCACGTCGGAGGCGTTCCGGCGGATGCGCTTGAAGCAGTCCTCCACCGTCATGTCCCGTTTCAGGTCGATATACTCGGTGGTCATCAGTGACCCGGCGGAGTCCTCCGGGTATTTCAAGATCTCGTTGATGCTCTTGCGCATCTCCGGCTCGGAGTGGGCCAGGATACGTCGCACCACGTTGGCGGGCATTTCCTCTACGATGTCCACGGCGTCGTCCAGATACAGCTCGTCCAGCACCTCCTTCAGCTCGGTGTTGGAGAAGCTGCGGATGAGCTGCTCCTGGTGCTCCGGGTTCAGCTCCACGAACACCTCTGCCGCCGTCTCCTTGGGCAGCAGCCGGAACACCAGGGGGATGCTCTCCCCGGACAGGTCGTCCATGAGCTGGGCGATGTCCACCGGCTCCAGGGGAAGAAGGCTGCCCCGGAGCTGGGCATACTGTTTTCGCTTCAGGAGATCCTCTACTATGTGAACCATTTTTTCCCGTCTGCTCTCAAAATCTGCCACAGTGACGACCCCCTTCTTCCCTGATTTCCGCCCCTCTGCGGGGAAAACAAAAAAGCATCTGATACCCTATCCGGCATCAGATGCATGCGAGCGCCATTCAGACCGTCCCAAAGGACGCCCACCCACCGTTCAAGCTTTAGCATCACAAGGCAGTGAAATTGCGTTAGACGACACCTTTGGGTTCGATGTCACCTGTTCAGACCAACGGATCGTGTCTCCACGACTTTGCGGCAGCAACCCGTATCCTTGTGGTAGCCTTACCTACCGGATCGATATTCTCTTTCTATCCTCTATAGTATGCCAATTGACGGCTGATGTCAACCCCATGGAGCACAAAAAGCGCAGTTTAAAAGGGGGGAGGCGGGGCGGGAAAACTGCAATTTCCCCGATTGCAATTTCCCGCCGATGTGGTACACTGTAATGCATGAGACTGCCGCCCCGAAAGAGGCGTTGACGGGAAGTGAGACGGGATGAAGATCAGCCAGACCCAGCTGACCTGGGTTGCCCTGGTGCTGGGGCTGAACAACCTGCTCCTGCGCCGGAGCTGGTGGGCGGCGGCCTATGACGAGTCCGCCCAGCTGGTGACCGATGGGGGACTGCTGCGTACCTTTGCTCTGCTGGTGGCGGTCTGCGCCGCCGTGGTGGTAGTCGTCTGGCTGCTGCTCTGGCGGCAAAGGGTTCCGGCGGCGGCTCCCTATGGAGACGGAGACAGGGGGAAAACCGCCCTGCGGTTGGCGGCTGGCCTGTGCTCCCTGGCGGGCGGCGTCCTGGAGCCGGTGCGGAACACCGCCGAGGTGGCCGCCTCTCCCATCGCCCAGGCCATGAGCCTGCTGCTCATCCTCCAGGGCGTCGTCATGCTCTACCTGGCTCTGTCCCGGAACCGGGAGAGCAATGGGTTCCGCACGGCGCTGCTGCTGCCCTTTTTTGTCGGCTGCTTCTGGCTGGTGGCCTTCTATCACCAGTACGGCTCTGCCCCCAGCACGGAGACCTATCTCTGGCCCATGGTTGCCGGGATCCTGATCTCCTTTGCCTGGATGTACGACGCCGCCTTCGTCTATCAGCCTGGGCGGGGAAAATGGCTGGGGCCGTTGGCCCTGCTGGTGCTGCTGACGGCGCCCCCTGCCCTGGCGGCGCCCCTGTCCCTGGACGACCGGCTGGCGCTGGTCTCCGCCCTGCTGTGGTTCCTGGCGGCCTCCCTGGAGCTGAAACCGGTTCCAGAGGAGACTTTGACCCAGATGACCGAAACGAATGAAACCGGAGAGGAGAATCCCCATGTCCGAACTGAATGAAACCGCTGTCCCTGTGACCCCCACCGTCCCTGAACCCGCACCTGCCCAGGAAGCCCCCGCCCAAAAGCCGGAGATCACCTTCGACGTCTTTGAGCAGGTGGAGCTCACCGTGGTCAAGGTGAAGGAGTGCGACCATGTGAAGAAGTCCAAAAAGCTCCTCTGCTTCCAACTGGACGACGGCACCCCGGAGGGCCGACAGATCCTCTCCGGTATCGCCGCCTGGTATGAGCCGGAGGATCTGGTGGGCAAGACCCTGGTGGCCGTGACCAACCTGGCTCCCCGGAAGATGATGGGCCTGGAGTCCAACGGGATGCTGCTCTCGGCGGAGAGCGGCGACAGCTTTACTCTGGTGATGCTGGACGACGGCATCCCCGCCGGGGCAAAGCTGTGCTGAGTGCGCAACGGGCGGACAGGTAGCTGACCTGTCCGCCTTTTTCCTGTTCCGGGGCGGGAGAGCGCACATTTGTCACAAAAACCGATTGCAAACAGTGTGTGAAATTTTTATCAAATCTGTGCCTTTCCTATTGCACTTTCCGGCAGAGGGGACTATAATCGTATCGTTAAAGAATAAACAATCTCCCATCCGCCAGACTATGAATGAAATACGGAGGTCATCAGTATGAAAGATATCTATGTGGTCAACTGCTGCCGGACTGCCATCGGCAAGTTCCAGGGCTCCCTGTCCAACGTCAAGCCCGCCGATATGGGCGCTATCGTGGTGAAGGAGGCCCTGAAGCGGGCCAACGTCGCCCCGGAGAACGTGGACGAGGTCATGTTCGGCTGCATCCTCACCGCCGCCCAGGGCCAGAACGTGGCCCGTCAGGTCTCTCTCAAGGCCGGTATCCCCATGGAGGTCCCCGCCTACACCGTGGGCATGGTCTGCGGCTCCGGCATGAAGAGCGTTATCGAGGGCGCCCGGGCCATCTCCGCCGGGGACGCCGACATTATCGTGGCCGGCGGCACCGAGAACATGACCATGGCTCCCTACGCCGTCCCCACCGCCCGTGGCGGCGCCCGGATGTTCAACACCACCATGGTGGACACCATGGTCAACGACGGCCTGTGGGACGTGTTCAACAACTACCACATGGGCTCCACCGCTGAGAACATCTGCGACATCTGGGGCATCACCCGCCAGGAGCTGGACGAGTTCGCCGCCTCCTCTCAGCAGAAGTGCGAGGCCGCCCAGAAGTCCGGCCGCTTCGAGGACGAGATCGTCCCCGTCCCCGTCAAGGTCAAGCGCCAGGTGGTGGAGTTCAAGGTGGATGAGTTCCCCCGGGCAGGCGTCACCGCCGAGGGCCTGGCCAAGCTGAAGCCCTGCTTCCCCACCACCGCCGACGGCTCCGCCGACAAGGTCACCATGACCTTTGAGACGGACGGCATCCAGGAGGTGGAGTCTGACGGCTCCGGCCGGGTCACCGCCGCCAACGCCTCCGGCATCAACGACGGCGCTGCCGCCATCGTCCTGGCCTCTGCCGAGGCAGTGGAAAAGTACGGCCTCAAGCCCATGGCCAAGCTGATCTCCTACGGTCAGGGCGGCGTGGATTCCAAGATTATGGGCGTCGGCCCTGTCCCCGCCACCCGTCAGGCCCTGAAGAAGGCCAACCTGACCATCGACGACATGGATCTCATCGAGGCAAACGAGGCCTTCGCTGCCCAGTCCGTGGCCGTGGCCCGGGAGCTGCACTTTGACATGAGCAAGGTCAACGTCAACGGCGGCGCCATCGCTCTGGGTCATCCCGTGGGCGCCTCCGGCGCACGGATCATCGTCACCCTGCTCCACGAGATGCAGAAGCGGCCCGAGGCCAAGAAGGGTCTGGCCACCCTCTGCATCGGCGGCGGCATGGGCGTTGCCACCATCTTCGAGAAGTGCTGAGAATACCCCCTGAGAGAATAAAATCGCAAAAAACCGGCTGTCGGGGCATCCCGGCAGCCGGTTTCAGTCTGTCAAAAAAGTCAATCTGCAAAAAGAAAGACAGTCGAAAAGTTTAGGAAGCCCTCCGCAGGAGTTTTGTTGCTTTAGCAACAAAATAAAGTGAAACACGTCTTTTTAGCCGGGCGTGTACCGGCAAAAAGACACAGGGAGGCGACGACTGTGCGAGCGAAGCGAGTGCGGAGAGGAGCCGCATTTCGAACCAAATGCTTGCATTTGGTTCGAGAGCCTGTCGTTTTACGACAGGCTCAAACCGGCTGTCGGGGCATCCCGGCAGCCGGTTTGTTATAGTGTGGACGGAGGAAAAGGAACGATCATCCCGGCAGCTTTACCGGGCGCACCACCTTGCTGGGAGCGGTTCGCCACATGGCCTGCACCATGGCCTCGGTGGGCTCCAGCAGGAGCATCTGAATGACGCCGCCCCCCTGGAACACCAGAATGTACAGCATCTCCGCCGTGGGGTCGTGGCTGCTGTAGTCCAGCAGCTTCACGTCCTTCCGGCTGGTGTAGGGGGCCAGCCGGTCGTGGCCCTCCGGGGCCATGACCGCCAGGTTTTCCAGGTCGTACATCGCCAGCCGCTTCCGCTTGGAGCGGTTTTTGATCCGGTCGATGCGCAGACCGCCGTCCAGATACTGATACTCGTACTCCAGGCGCAGGTGCCGCCGGTAGAGCAGGGTGGCGATGAGGAACACCAGAAAGATGGCCAGGAAGATGAGGTAGATCAGGCCCAGGGCCAGATAGACAAAGGTCATCACCCACAGCACCTTGCTGAGGATGTTCTCCCATTTGGTGGGCTTGACCGCCACCAGTACCTCACAGAAGGAGTTGCTCTCCATCCCTCAGCACCTCACTCCAGAGCGGAGCGGATCAGGTCGGCAAAGCTGGAATAGGGCTGCGCCCCCACCAGCCGCCGGAACTCCTGTCCGTCCTTAAAGACGATGACGCAGGGGATGCTCATAATGCCATAGGCGGCGGCCAGCTCCCCCTCCTGGTCTACGTCCACCTTGCCCACCGTGGCCTTTCCGTCGAACTCCTCCGCCAGCCGCTCGATGGCCGGGGCGATCATCCGGCAGGGGCCGCACCAGGTGGCCCAGAAATCCACCACCACCACGCCTCCGGCGCCGAGGGCCTCTACAAAGGTGTTTTGATCAAAATGAATCAGCTCGGACATGTGAATTTTCCTTTCTTTCTGTATTCAGGCGTTCTCCGCCTCCAGGGCCTCCGCCGCCGCCTCTCCGGCGATGAGGCCCTCGCCCACCGCCTTGGCGATCTGTAAGGGCTTTCCCGTGCAGTCTCCGGCGGCGTAGACCCCGGGGAGGTTGGTCTCCATCCGGCGGTTCACGGCGATATAGCCGTCCTCCACCGCCAGCCCGGGGAGCAGGTCGGCGGGGGCCACCGATTCCCGGAGGATGAATACCCCGTCACAGGGCAGCACCGCGCCCTCCGCCTCCACGCCGGTGACGGTGTTTTCTCCCAGAACGGAGACGCACCCCGCCCGGAGATAAGGGATGTCCTCCCGCAGGCCCACCGGCTGGGTGGGGCTGAGATAGGTCACCTGACAGCCGATCTCCCGGAGGTAGTTGGCTTCCAGAGGGGCGTCCTTGGCCCGGCCGATGACGACCACCGGCTTTTTCCGGTAGAGCATCCCGTCGCAGGTGGCGCAGTAGCTGACCCCCCGGCCCAGAAGGGCCTCCTCGCCGGGGTACTTCTGTCCCCGCTGAACGCCTCCCGCCAGGATGAGCTTCCGCCCCTGGCAGACCTCGCTGCCCACGGTGAGGTAGAACGCCTCGTCCAGGGCCATGGCGGACAGGGCCCGCCCGGTGCGCAGCTCTGCCCCCATGTCCAGGGCGTGGCGGAGGAACCGCTCCATCAGCTCCCCGCCGCTGAGGCCGGGGAGACCCAGATAGTTGTGGATGGCGGGGGCCTTGCTCAGGGGATTCTGCGTCCCGGGGTTGGAGAGGACGAGGCACCGCTTCCCCCGGCCCTGGGCCGCCACCGCAGCGGACAGCCCTGCCGGGCCGGCCCCGAGAATGAGAATGTCGTACATCGGCCTCCGCCCCCTTCTCCCGCATTTGAACCTATTATACCCAGCTTTCGGGAAAAAGGCAATCCTTTTTCCAAAACGCCCTATCTGACGGAAAACGGCCGATTTTCGCCTCTGTTTTTGTCGTCAGAGCCAAAACAGTTAAAAAATTTGAGCTGGCCCTTGCGAACGGGGAAAAAAGTGCGTACTATATAGGGGAAACAGAGAGAGGAGACAGCGGCCATGCAGAAGATCCCCTTTGTCTCCCTGGAGCAGCTCCGGGAGATCGCCAAGACATATCCCACCCCGTTCCACATCTATGACGAGGCGGGCATCCGCCGCACCGCCCGGGCGGTGAACGCCGCCTTCGCCTGGAACCCCGGCTTCCGGGAGTACTTTGCGGTGAAGGCTACCCCCACCCCCCGTATTCTGAAGATCCTCCACGAGGAGGGGTGCGGCACGGACTGCTCCAGCCTGACGGAGCTGATGATGAGCGACCGCTGCGGCATTACCGGGGAGGAGATCATGTTCTCCTCCAACGACACCCCGGCGGAGGAATTTGTGCTGGCCAACCGGCTGGGGGCCACCATCAACCTGGACGATCTGACCCATGTGGATTTCCTGGAAAAGACCCTGGGCTTCATCCCCCGTCGCATCTCCTGCCGGTACAACCCTGGCGGGGTGTTCCAGTTGGGGGAGAGCAAGGAGGGCTTCCAGGTGATGGACAATCCGGGAGACGCCAAGTACGGCATGACCCGGGAGCAGCTCTTTGAGGCCTATCGCAGGCTGAAGGCCCTGGGCGCGGAGGAGTTCGGCCTCCACGCTTTCCTGGCCTCCAACACCCTCTCTAACGACTACTATCCCGCCCTGGCTGCCCAGCTCTTTCAGCTGGCGGTGGAGCTCCAGCGGGAGACGGGTTGCCACATCACCTTCATCAACCTCTCCGGAGGGGTGGGGGTGGACTACCGCCCGGAGCAGCCCGCCAACGACATCGCCGCCATCGGCGAGGGGGTCCGCCGGGCCTATGAGTCCATCCTGACCCCCAATGGCATGGGGGACGTGGCCATCTATACCGAGATGGGCCGGTATATGCTGGCCTCCAACGGCCACCTGGTCACCACCGTCCTCCACGAGAAGCATACCTATAAGGAATACATCGGGGTGGACGCCTGCGCCGCCAACCTGATGCGCCCGGCCATGTACGGGGCCTATCACCACATCACCCCTATGGGGAAGGAGAACCTCCCCTGTGACCACAAATATGACGTGGTGGGCTCCCTCTGCGAGAACAACGACAAGTTCGCCGTGGATCGGATGCTGCCGGAGCTGGAGATCGGGGACATCCTGGTCATCCACGACACCGGGGCCCACGGCTTCTCCATGGGCTACAACTACAACGGCCGCCTCCGCTCCGCCGAGCTGCTGCTCCGGGAGGACGGGAGCGTGGAGCTGATGCGCCGGGCGGAGACCCCGGAGGATTACTTTGCGACGCTGGTGTGGTGACGCCTGCGGGAGAGGAGGAGCCATGATGAGGTTCATTCGGGACATCGCCCTGCTGCTGTGCCTATGTCTGCTGTGCGCCCTGACCGCCTGCGACGGCACGTCCACGGAGACGAACGACGCCCAGACTGATACGTCAGACAGCGCCGCTGTCTCAGAGGAGACGGAGGAGGACGCCCAGGCCGCCGCCGACGCCGCAGCGGATGCGGCGGCGAATGACGACGGGGAGGAAGCGCCGGAGGATGCCACTGAGGATGAGGCTGAGGCCGAGGCCGAGGACGAGACTGCCGGGGACATTGACGGGGAGAATACCGCCGTGGTTCCTGCGGTGAGCATTTCGGTGGCCGAGGGCTCCTACTCTCATGAGGACGGCACCCAGCTGTTGACGGTGACGACGGTGAGCATCTCCGTCTCCATAGAGGGCAAGCCGGAGGCGGAGGAGAGCATCAACGCCGACCTCCAGGCCCTGCTCAACCAGACGGGCACCGCTAACGCCGACCTGAAAACCCAGGTGGAGGCAGACTATGAGGCGTCTCTGGAGGAGGGCTGGGACTGGTATGCCTATGAGTCCCAGCTGACGGCGGAGGTGGTCCGGTGCGACAGCCAGGTGCTGAGCATCCGGTTCAGCGGCTACAGCTACTCCGGCGGCGTCCACGGCTACAGCTTCTCCTACGGCCGGAGCTACGACGTTCAGAGCGGCTCCCGCCTGTCCCTGGCCTTCCTCTCCGCCAGCGGAGCGGATTTCCCCACCTACGCCCTGGAGCGGGTGGCCGAGCTGTGCGGGACGGAGGCATACAGCGACCTGGTGTACAGCGCAGATGTGGATACGGAGAGCCTCTCCGATGTGGTCAGCGACGAGCAGTTCCTGCTGACGACGGAGGGCGTGGTCTTTCTGGCCGACCCCTATGTGATCGGCCCCTATGCCTCCGGCATCATCGAGTTTACCCTGCCCTATGACGAGCTGGAGGGCGTGGTCAAGGCGGATTATCTCCCAGTGTAATGGGAAAACCTTCTCAGCCCGGAGCCGCTGCAAGGTGGCCCCGGGCTGTTCTGTACGGACAATAAGAGGTGAAAAGCGACATGGATTATCGAGCGGGCAGCTATGACGTGGGGGTGATCGGGGCCGGTCACGCCGGCATCGAGGCGGCCCTGGCCAGCGCCCGGATGGGACTGCGGACGGTGTGCTTCACCGTCAATCTGGACGCCGTGGGCAATATGCCCTGCAACCCGGCCATCGGCGGCACCGGAAAGGGCCATCTGGTCCGGGAGCTGGACGCCCTGGGGGGCGAGATGGCCCGGGCGGCGGACAAAGCCTGCATCCAGTACCGGCTGCTCAACCGGGGCAAGGGCCCCTCTGTCTGGTCCCTCCGGGCACAGGCGGATCGTCGGCGGTATCAGGAGGTCATGAAGCAGACCCTGGAGCAGCAGGAAAACCTGACCCTGAAGCAGGCGGAGGTGACGGACGTTCTGGCGGAGGACGGCCACGTCACCGGCGTCCGCACCCGGAACGGGGCGGTGTACGACCTCCGGGCGGTGGTAGTGGCCACCGGCACCTATCTGGGGGGCCGGACCATCGTGGGGGAGGTCAGCCAGACCAGCGGCCCGGACGGGCTCCAGGCGGCCCTGGCGCTGACGGAGAGCCTGCAACAGCTGGGCCTCTCCCTCCGGCGGTTCAAGACGGGGACGCCCCCCAGAGTGAACCGGCGGACGGTGGATTTCTCCAAAATGGAGCGCCAGGAGGGGGACCCGGACCCGGAACCCTTCTCCTTCCAGACGGAGAGCGTCCCGGAAAACCGGGCGGTGTGCTACCTCACCTATACGAACGGGCGCACCCACGACATCATCCGGGCCAATCTCCACCGCTCCCCTCTGTTCTCCGGGGCCATTCAGGGGGTGGGCCCCCGGTACTGCCCCTCCATCGAGGACAAGGTGGTGCGGTTCGCGGACAAGGAGCGGCATCAGCTCTTTATCGAGCCCATGGGCCTGAACACGGAGGAGCTGTACGTCCAGGGCTTTTCCTCCTCCCTCCCGGAGGATGTGCAGGTGGAGATGCTCCACACCATCCCCGGCCTGGAGCGGGCGGAGATGACCCGGACGGCCTACGCCATCGAGTACGACTGCGTAGACCCCACCGAGCTGCTGCCCACCCTGGAGTGCAAGAAGATCGCCGGCCTTTACGGGGCGGGGCAGTTCAACGGCTCCTCCGGCTATGAGGAGGCTGCCGCCCAGGGCTTTGTGGCGGGGGTCAACGCCGCCCTCCGGCTGCTGGGCCGGGAGCCGCTGATTCTGCGCCGGGACCAGGGCTATATCGGGGTGCTCATCGACGACCTGGTGACCAAGGGCACCAACGAGCCCTACCGGATGATGACCTCCCGGACGGAGTACCGTCTGGTGCAGCGGCAGGACAACGCGGACCAGCGGCTGACCCCGGTGGGCTACCGCCTGGGCCTGGTGAGCCGGGAGCGGTACGAGGCGGTGCTGGAGAAATACCGGCAGGTGGACCGGGAGCTGGAGCGGCTGGAGCACACGGGAGCGGCCACCACCCCGGCGCTGACCGCCTTTCTGGAGGAGCGGAGGGAGAGCGTCCCCGCCTCCGGGGCGAAGCTCTCCGCCCTGCTGCGCCGACCCAAAATCAGCTACGACGACCTGGCCCCCTTCGACCCGGAGCGGCCCCGGCTGCCCCGGCTGGTGACGGAGCAGGTAGAAATTCAGCTGAAATACGACGGCTATATCCAGCGGCAGAACCGACAGATCGCCCAGTTCCAGCGGATGGAGGAGCGGGCGCTGCCGGAGGACACAGACTATAACCAGATACAGAGCCTGCGCATCGAGGCCCGGCAGAAGCTGAACCGGATACGGCCCCTGAATCTGGGCCAGGCCTCCCGCATCTCCGGGGTCAGCCCGGCGGACGTGGCGGCGCTGATCTTCTGGCTGGAGCGGCAGGAGGAGCGGTAAAGGGCGTTCCGTCCTGTTTCTTAAATTTTTCTGAAAACTGGCTGTCGGACTTTGCCATATCCTGTCGGGTGCGCTATACTTTGGGTCAGAACAGACAGAGAGGGCGGTTCCATGCAGACGATACGGCAGACATCCCCATCCGGCAGCAGACGGCACAGGCGACATCCCGTGCTGTTTCTGGCCCTGCTCCTGGCGCTGGCCCTGGGGGTGGGATTCGGGGCGTCCCGGTATCTGGCGGGAGACAACGCCGGGGAGGCGCCGGGCATCGACCTGACCTCCCTTTTCTCCCGGCATAAGGAGCCGCCGGAGACGCCGGACTGGGTGACGGTGGACCTGCTCACGGTGAACGAGTACTCCCGCCCAGGCATCGAACTGGAGACGGTCAACGGCATCGTCGTCCACTACGTAGGCAACCCGGGCACCACCGCCCAGGCCAACCGGAACTATTTCGAGTCCCTGGCCGAGACGGGGGAGACCCACGCCAGCAGCCACTTCGTCATCGGCCTGGAGGGGGAGATCATCCAGTGCGTCCCCCTGGACGAGATCGCCTACTGCTCCAACGACCGCAATTCGGACACCATCTCCATCGAGTGCTGCCACCCGGGGGAGGACGGGGCGTTTACTCAGGAGACCTACGACTCCCTGGTGAAGCTGGTGGCCTTTCTGACGGACTACTATGACCTGGGGCGGGATGAGGTCATCCGCCACTATGACGTGACGGGGAAGCTGTGCCCGCTGTACTATGTGGAGCACGAGGACGCCTGGGAGCAGTTCAAGGACGACGTGTTTGGCGACAGCTAAAAGTAAAACTTTTGCAAATCATATTGCACTCCCACCCAAAAAAGAGTACAATACAGGTATCATACCTGGAAACGTACCGGGAGGAGGCAATACGGATGAAAAACTATAACCCCATTCTGGCGGGGAACGACACCACCCAGCGGTTTATCACCTTTGGGGAGCTCATGCTCCGGCTGACCCCGCCCAACTACGCAAAGATACGGGTGACCTCCAGCTTTGAGGCCAGCTACGGCGGAAGCGAGGCCAACATCGCCATGGCTCTGGCCAACCTGGGGGTGGACAGCACCTTCTTCAGCGTGGTGCCCAACAACAGCCTGGGCAAGAGCGCCGTCCGCTGGCTCCGCTCCAACGACGTCCACTGCACCCCCATGATCCTCTCCACCCCGGAGGAGACGCCCACCCATCGCCTGGGCACCTATTACCTGGAGACGGGCTTCGGCATCCGGGCCAGCAAGGTCACCTATGACCGGAAGCACAGCGCCATCACCGAGTATGACTTCGACAAGGTGGATCTGGACGAACTGCTGGAGGGCTACACCTGGCTCCACCTCTCCGGCATCACCCCGGCCCTGGCCCCCAGCTGCGCCGATTTCACCCTGAAATGTATCCAGAAGGCCAAGGAGAAGGGGCTGACCGTCAGCTTTGACGGCAACTTCCGCAGCCGCCTGTGGACCTGGGAGGATGCCCGGGACTACTGCACGAAATGCCTGCCCTATGTGGACGTCCTCTTTGGCATCGAGCCGTACCACCTCTGGAAGGATGAGGCGGACCACAGCAAGGGGGACTGGAAGGACGGCGTTCCCCTCCAGCCCAGCTATGAGGAGCAGGACGAGGTGTTCCAGCACTTTGTGGAGCGGTATCCCAACCTGAAGTGCATCGGCCGCCACGTCCGCTACGCCCACAGCGGCAGCGAGAACAGCCTGAAGGCCTATATGTGGTATCAGGATCACACCTTCGAGAGCAAGCTGTTCACCTTCAACATCCTGGATCGGGTGGGCGGCGGCGACGCCTTCGCCAGCGGCCTGATCTACGCCATGATGCACAACTATAGGCCCATGGATCTGGTGAACTTCGCCGTGGCCAGCAGCGTCATCAAGCACACCATCCACGGAGACGCCAACATCACCGACGACGTGCAGTCCATCCGCAACCTGATGAACATGAATTACGACATCAAACGGTAAGGGAAGCGAGTCCCTTCTGTGCATGTGCCTTCACCCGCCCCCGACTACAGGGGCGGGTGAGTCTTCGTTTGGCCGCAGACGCAGCTTTCCGCTCAGGAAAACCGGGCCGGGCGGGTATATTCCCCAAAATGCCCGACCTTTCCAGTTGACAACCGGGGCAGGGACGGATAAGATAGGTTCAAACAAAACGGCGGGCTGCCGGAGGAGGGAGGACAGGTTCCATGAAACAGGTTTTGCTTGCCATTGCCAGGGCGGGAATGAGCCTGCTGTATCTGCTGTTCCGACCCCTGCGGGTGCGCAACAAGGTGGTCATGCTCTCCCGGGAGTCGGATACGCCTCCCATCGACTTTGTGCTGCTCCGCCAGGAGCTGGCCCGGATCGCACCGGAGACAGAGGTGGTCATGCTCTGCCGAAAGCAGACCCGGCGCACCAATCCCGTCACCTATTGTCTCTTTCTCGTCCGCAACCTGTACCACATCGCCACCGCTTGCGTGGCGGTGACGGATACCTACTCCATCCCCCTTTGCGTGCTCCATCACAAGCCGGAGCTGAAGATCGTCCAGATCTGGCACGCCGTGGGTGCGGTGAAGCAGTTCTCCTATCAATGCCTGGACAGACCCGGGGAACATTCCTCCGCCATGGCGAAACAGATGGCCATGCACCGGAACTACGATTACATCCTCTGCCCCAGCCGGGCCACCCGGCGCATTTACGCCAAGGCCTTTGACACTCCGGAGGAGCGCATCCTGCCTCTGGGGATGCCCCGCATCGATTACATCCAGCAGCCCGACCCGGACGCTCGGGAGCGGTATCTGGCCCAGCGGCCTCAGCTCCGGGGGAAAAAGCTGGCCCTGTATCTCCCCACCTTCCGGGAGGGAGTGGACGAGGGGGTACGGGCCATGGTGAAGGCGGCGGCCGGTCAGCCCGAGGTGGCCCTGCTGGTCAAGCCCCACCCCCTCTCCCGGTTCGAGCTGCCGGAGGAGAACCGGACGGCCCGGGGCTGGTCTACCTACGATCTGATGAAGGTGTGCGACGTGGTAGTAACCGACTACTCCGCCGCCTCCCTGGAGGCCAGCCTGCTCCACAAACCGGTGTACTTTTACCTGTTTGACAAGGAGCGATACATGGAGGCTCAGGGACTGAACATTGACCCGGAGGTCGAGTTGCCCCTGGCCTGCTTCCGCCGGGCAGATCAGCTGCTGGAGGCGGTGGCGCTGGGAGGCTATGACCTGGCTGCACTGGAGGACTTCCGGGCCAGATATATCGAGACGGCGGAGCGGAACAACACCGCCGACATCGCCGCATTTCTCTGCACCCTTCTCCCGGAGCGGTTCCGGCCCGCTCCTGCCGGGAGGGAGCAGGGGCGCAGCGTATCGTGACAACCAGAGACGGACAGAGAAGGGGGCGGCAGCTCCCTTTTCTGACGTGACAGGAACCGACGCCGCTGCTGAAAAATCCTGACGAATGCGGGAAAGCATTGCATCATGGGGGAATTTGTGATATGATAATGCGTGTTTTCATGAATACCAGTCACGGAGGCATACAGCGATGAAAAAAGTGATCACCTATGGCACCTTTGACCTGCTCCACTACGGGCATATCAACCTGCTCCGGCGGGCCAAGGCACTGGGAGACTATCTCATTGTGGCCCTGTCCACCGATGAGTTTAACTGGAACGAGAAGCAGAAAAAGTGCTATTTCAGCTACGAGCAGCGCAAGCAGCTGCTGGAAGCGGTGCGATATGTAGATCTGGTCATTCCGGAGACCTGCTGGGAGCAGAAGGCCTCTGACGTGAAGGAGTTCCGGGTGGATACCTTTGTCATGGGAGATGACTGGAAGGGACAGTTTGACTTCCTCAGCGACCTGTGTGAGGTGGTCTATCTGCCCCGCACGCCGGAGATTTCGTCCTCCCAGATCAAGCAGGATCTGGGCCGGTGAGAGAGAAAGACGAGGACAGGATGGACTTGAAAGAGAGAATGAGGTGCAGACAGCACAATCTGGGCTGGCTGCTGTATCTGGCATCGGCGTTCTTCTGGCTGATGAACCGCTACCGCAGCAAGCGGATCGCCATGGTGGGGTATACCTTTGCCTCGGTCATCGTATTTCCCGGCATGCTCTTTCTTATGGGGCGGGAGTCCCGGGGAAAGAGCCGACGGGATCTGGTTTTCTCCGGCGTGGGGATGATCCTTTTGGGCTATGCCCAGAAGGTGCTGCTGTTCTGGTGCGAGACGATAGCGGGACGGGAACCGGCGTTTTATCCCTTCTCCACCACCGGCGCCCCATGGCTGTTTCTGGTGGGAGGCGTCTGCCTGATTCTGGTGGGGGTACTGCCCAAAACAGAGTGGACGAAGAAATGGCTCCTGCCCCTGACAGTGGCCATCGGTCTGGTGGCGGGACTGATTAAGCCCATCACCAACTTCCTGTGTCTGTCCCGTCTGGCGGTGTATCTGCCCTTCTTCGTGCTGGGCCGCACCATGGAGACGGGAAAGCTGGCCCGCTGGTGCCGGTCGAAGTGGAGCAAGCTGCCCTCCCTGCTGCTGGTCGGCGGATGGGCGGTGGTCTGCGTCCTGCTTCGGGGCCATTGGAAAAGCCTGCGTGCCCTCATCGACGGAAATACCTGGTATGACGGGGTGACAGGGCTCTCTGCGACCTGGCAGGGGATCCTGGCCCGGTTAGCCTTCTATGCGCTGGCGGTAGGGCTGATCTGCGCCGTCTGGACGCTGACCCCGGAGTGGAAGGTGCCGCTGTTCTCCGATCAGGGCAAACGGTGGAAGTCCGGCTATTTCTGGTTCGCTCCTCTGATCTATGTGGTGACGCTGCCGCTGGGAGACAGCTTCTCTCTGGGCGGAGCCGTTGCGACCGGGGTGCTGTGCGTCCTCGTGGGATTGCTGGCTCCCTGCCGACTGGCGAATTGGCTTCCCAGGCAGTGCCTGAATGTGGCGGATCGGCTGGACGGGGAGAAGCCTCCGGCCCGGGCCCTGGGACAAAACCGCTTCTGGCAACGGCACCGGTGGGGCCTGGAGATGACCGCCCTGTTCACCGTCCTGTTCCTGGTGGTGGCGGTAGCCTATGTCTACCCCTTCACCTCCAACGGGAAATCTCTGGTCTGGTCTACCGATGGTCTGGGCCAGCAGTATCCGGCCATGTTCTACTTCAAGGAGTACGTCATGAGCGGGATCAACAGTCTGCTGGAGACCGGGGTGCTTCGCTTCCCACAGTGGGATTTCAGCCTGGGCTTTGGTATGTCTCCTCTGGACGTGATCCGGCGGGAGCCGTTTATGCTGCTCTGTCTCCTGGGCAATGAGGAGACCATGGAGCTCATTGCGGACATCACGGTGATTCTCCGGCTGTATGTCTGCGGTCTGGTGTTCATCTGGTTCTGCGCCACCATGGGCAAGCGGGAAAAGCTCCCCATTCTGGCGGGAGCGCTGGCCTATGTCTGCTCCGGCTTTGCCATCTTTGCCGCCGTCCGGCAGCCCTTTTTCACCACCGTCCTGATGACCTACGGGGTGCTGACCCTCATCGGGGCGGAGCGATTCATCCGGCAGCGGAAGTACGGCGTGTTTGTGCTGGCGGTCTTTTTACAGTGCCTTTCCGGTTACTACTCCGCCTACGTCAACGGCGTGATCCTGGCAATCTATCTCCTCGTCCGGCTGTTCTGTCTCCACGGAAAAAGGGTGTGGAAGGTCGTCTCCGAGATCGGAAAGCTCATCGGCTTCTATGCCTGGGGTGCGGCGATGGCGGCCTGCGCCCTGCTGCCCGGGGTGCTGAGCTTTTCCGACTCCGCCCGGAGCGGCGAGGGGATCGAATATAGCACCTTCTATAGCAACGGCTATTACTCCGGCCTGCTGGACGGCCTGAACCTGGAGTTCAGCTCCATCGGCTTCTGGACGCATATCAGCATGGCTGCCCTGACCTGGCTGGCCTGCATCCTGCTGTTCCGGCGGAAGCGGAAGGAGCTTCGGCCGCTCAAGGTGGGACTGATTGTCTGCGCTGTGGGCATCTGCCTGCCCATCTTTGGCCTGGCTGCCAACGGGTTCTCCTACGTCTGCAACCGCTGGGGCTATGCCTTCTGCCTGCTGGTGGCCTACATCCTGGTGGAGATGCTGCCGGAGCTGACAGAGCTGACCCGGCGGGACAGGCTGGTGCTCACCGGGAGCACAGCGGCTTACTGCATCGTCTGCGCCACCCAGGAGGACGCCACCAAGCTGGTGGCCCTGGGCCTGGTGACCATGGCAGTGACCATGCTGGTTCTCATCCTGCTGGACGAGTCGGATCTGAAACGGGGGCAGCGGATGGGGGTTTTGACCCTGGTGGTCATCTATACCGTGATGCTCAACGTGTCCAGCTCCATGCTCCCCGGCAGCGGAGGCTATGCCTCTCAGTTTGTGGGCGCCGGAGAGGTATACGACGTCCTGAGCAGCCAGATGGACGAGGCGCTGTCTACGGAGACGATCTCCGGGGACGACTCCTTCTACCGTATCGACCAGGACTCTCCCCGTTATAACCAGGCCAGCGCCCTGGACTTTTACAGCACCAACACCTACTATAGCGTCATCCCCTCCAGCATCAGTGATTACTTTGCGGATGTCTGCCTCAGCAGCCAGAACCACACCTACTGCATCCGGAATCTGGACGAGCGGGCAGTCCTTATGTCCCTGGCCTCGGTCAAGTACTATGTGACCGCAAATGAGAATCGTGTTCCCTACGGCTTCGAGGCGGTGGAGACGGTGGAGGGCGAGGACGAGACGGTGACGGTCTACGAAAACCGGAACGCCCTGCCTTTGGGCTACACCTATACCAGCTACGTCACCCAGGAGGAGTATGAGGCCATGACGCCCCTGGAGCGGCAGCAGGTGATGCTGGAGAGCGCCGTGATCGACACCGAAACGGAGCTGCTGACCCACGATGAGGATACCTATACTGAGGTGCGAACCGAGGTCACGGTGAAGTCTGCCGACGACCTGGTTCTGGATCAGGAGAGCAAGACCATCTCCGCCCAGGAGGGCGGCAGCGTTACCCTGGAGTTCCAGGGCGAGAAAAACTGTGAGACCTACCTGGTGATCACAGGGCTGGAATACGCCAGCAAGTCCTCCACCGGCACCTGCGATATCTCATGCAGAGCAAAGAGCAGCAGTGAGGCGCTGACCCTTCGGGGCCAGTCTCAGAGCTACTACTTCGAGACGGATGCGGCAGTGTTCCACCTGGGCTACAGCGAGGAGAGCCAGTCCAGATGCACCCTGACCTTCAACGATGCGGTGGAGGCGGTCTACGAGGACATCTATGTGGTTTGCATCCCCATGGACGAGATGGACAGCCAGGTGGACACCCTTCGTGAGGTGACGCTGGAGAACGTGGTGGAGGACGGCGACCGAATCACCGGGACGATCTCCCTGGAGGACAGCCGTCTGCTGACATTCTCCGTTCCCTACGCCGAGGGCTGGAGCGTCTACGTCGACGGCCAGGAGGCCGAGCTGCTCCAGGTGAACGTCATGTACTGCGGCGTCCTGCTGGAGCCGGGAGAGCACGAGATCGAGCTGCGGTATGAGCAGCCGGGGGCATCCACAGGAATGTTGATCTCCGTCCTTGCGGTGGTCGCCATCCTGCCGGTGGCCCTGGTGACCAGAGCGGTGAAGCGGCGGCGGAGACCGTCCAGGACAAAAGACAATGGGACAGAGGGCGGCACACCCTGACAAACGCCGGCCCTGCTGTCGAAAAGAGAGAAAAATAAGATGTGGAGGTAATGCGCAATGATCCCCTTTAATCGTCCGCCCTATACGGGCAAGGAGCTGGATTATATGGCCCAGGCGGTGCTGGTCAACCACAAGCTGTGCGGCGACGGCCCGTTTACGAAACAATGTCACGCTCTGCTGAAGCAGCGGACGGGCAGCCCCGGAGTGCTGCTGACCACCTCCGGCTCCGACGCTCTGGAGATGGCCGCCCTGTTGTGCGACCTCAAGCCCGGGGACGAGGTTATTATGCCCTCCTACACCTTCTGCTCCACCGCCAACGCCTTTGTCCTGATGGGAGCGGTGCCGGTGTTCGTGGACGTCCGGCCGGACACCATGAACATTGATGAGACCAAGATCGAGGACGCCATCACTAACCGGACTCGGGTGATCTGCGCCGTCCACTATGCGGGCATCGGCTGCGAGATGGACACCATTATGGATATCGCCCATCGCCACGGCCTGCTGGTGGTGGAGGACGCCGCCCAGGGCGTCATGGCCAGCTACAAGGGCCGTGCTCTGGGAAGCATCGGCGATTTTGGCTGCTACTCCTTCCATGAGACGAAAAACTACTCCATGGGAGAGGGCGGCGCTGTCCTGGTGAACCGTCCGGAGCTGGTGGAAAAGGCGGAGATCATCCGGGAGAAGGGCACCAACCGCTCCTGCTACCTCCGGGGACAGGTGGACAAGTACACCTGGGTGGAGTACGGCTCCTCCTATCTCCCCAGCGATATCAACGCCGCCCATCTGCTGGCCCAGCTGGAGGTGGCCGACGAAATCAACCGGGATCGGCTGGCCTCCTGGCACTATTATGAGGAGGGCCTGGCCCCTCTGCGGGATGCGGGCAAGCTCCGCTTCCTGGAGCCTCCTGCCGAGTGTGCCCACAACGCCCATATGTTCGCCATCCGGGTAAAGGATCTGGAGGAGCGGACTGCCCTGACCTCCTTCCTCAGAGAGCGGGATATCGTCATCTCCTTCCACTATATCCCTCTGCACAGCTCCCCTGCCGGACAGAGATTCGGCCGGTTCCACGGAGAGAACGTCTATACCGACCGGGAGAGCAGCCGACTGACCCGTCTGCCCATGTACTACGGCCTGAGCCGTCAGGAGCAGGATCAGGTAATCGACGCCATCTTTGCGTTCTACGGACAGAAGCGGTAACAGAGGCGAGGGAGTAAAATGGAAGAGAGTGCGGGAATCACCCTTCCCCGAAAGGAGCAGGAGCAGCGGCTGGGGCTGATGCTCGTCTGCGTGTTGGGAACGCTGCTGTTTTTTATGGCCTTTTTCTCCACCTACTATCAGCTGGTGGAGACCAGCGGCAGCGATCTGGCGGCCCATCTGGAATGGGCGGATGAATACAACAAATGGACGCTGCTGCTGGCGCTGCTCACAGGCAACGACCGGCTGTGGCATGCCTGCGTCTGGCTGGTGAATCGCCTGGGGGTGAGCCTGGTCTATTCCGGCTGTCTGGTGACGGCCGGGGCGATCGTGGCGGCCTATGTGATCTACAACGTCCTGCTCAAAAGGATGCTCCGGTGGCTGGACAGGCGGCTGATCCCCTTTGCCGCCCTGACCCTGTGTCTGGTGTCGGCCATCTATATGCCCTGGTACTCCACGGCCATCTATATGGGCCAGAGCACCCCCAACGTGTGGCACAACCCCACCCAGCTGATGGTGCGGCCCTTCGCCCTGATTGCCTTCTGGATGACGGTGCGCATCTACCGCCGTCTGCGGGAGGGGGACAAATGGCCTGCCAGGGTCTTTGAGAGCCGGGGAGAGATCGTGGCCTACGCCTTCATGCTGATGCTGACGGTGTGGGGCAAGCCCTCCTTTGTCCAGGCGTTTATCCCCGGACTGGCGATCCTGATGATCGTGGATCTGATCCGCAGCCGGGGCAGGGCGTTTCTGGCCTGCTTCAAGATGGCCTGCGCCTACATCCCGGCGGTGGCGCTGCTGCTGATGAAGTTTATCTCCGAGTTCGGTGCAGACGCAGAGAGCGGCATCGAGATCGCATTTCTGGACGTCTGGTCTAATAGCACGAAAAATATCCCACTGTCTATGCTGCTGCTGTTTGCGTTCCCTCTGTTCGTGTTCATCGTGGATGGGAAGCGGCTGCTGACCAGCGTGGAGGGACAGCTCTCCCTGTCCAACCTGGCAGTTGCGGTGGTGATGAAGGCGGCCCTGGCGGAGACCGGAAGCAGCCGGTATCACGGCAACCTGGGCTGGAGCTACGGCCTGGCGGCGGTCTTTGTCTGGTTCGTCGCCATGCGGAACTTCCTGGAGTTGATGTTTGGTGACCGACTGACCGGAAGGAAGTATACAGCGGTGGCGGTGATCGGCTGGACGCTGCTGTTCCTGCACCTGCTCACCGGCATCGTCTACTACATTAAAATCGTCTCCGTCCTGTGACACGGGCGGAAGGAACAGAATGAGCGTGATACCATGGAAGAAAATGCGGGCATGACCATCTCTCAAACGGAACAGCAGCGGCGGCTGGGGCTGATGCTCTCCTGTCTGCTGGGAGTGCTGCTGTTCTTTATGGCGTTTTACTCCACCTATCACCTGCTGGCCGAGGTGGACGCCAGCGACCTGACGGTACACCTGGACTGGGTAAAGGAGCAGGACAAGTGGAGCATGCTGACGGCGCTGCTCACAGGCCGGGATCGGCTGTGGCACGCCTGCGTCTGGCTGATCAACCGGCTGGGCGTGAGCATGGTCTACGCCGGGTGTCTGGTGACGGCCGGCTCCGTGGAGGCGGTCTATCTGATCTACAACGCCCTGTTCAAAAGGATGCTTTCATGGCTGGACAGACGGGTGATCCCTTGGGCCTCGCTGACCCTGTGCCTGGTGTCATCGATCTTTATGCCCTGGTATACGGTGCAGATTTACCGGGCGAACAGCTCGCTCAACGTGTGGCATAACCCCACTCAGCTGATGGTGCGTCCCTTCGCCCTGATCGCCTTCTGGATGACGGTGCGCATCTACCGCCGTCTGCGGGAGGGAGACGGATGGACAAACCGGGCGTTTGAGAGCCGGTGGGAGATTGTGGCCTATGCCTTCGTCCTGATGCTGACCGTGTGGGCCAAGCCCTCCTTTGCCCAGGCGTTCATCCCGGCTCTGGCGATCCTGATGATCGTAGACCTGGTGCGCAGCCGGGGTAAGGCGTTCCTGTTCTGCTTCAAGGTGGCCTGTGCCTACATCCCGGCGGCAGTTCTGATGCTGATGAACCTCCTGTCCAACTTTGGCTCGGACTCCTCCAGCGGCATTGAGATCGCCCTGCTGGATGTGTGGTCTCACAGCACGAAAAATATCCCCCTGTCCATCCTGCTACTGTTCGCCTTTCCCCTGTTCGTGTTCATCGTGGACTGGAAGCGACTGCTGCCCAGCGTAGAGGGACAGCTCTCCCTGTCCAACCTGGCGGTGGCGGTGGTGATGAAGGCGGCCCTGGCAGAGACCGGCAGCCGTCGGTATCACGGCAACCTGAGCTGGAGCTATGGCCTGGCGGCGGTCTTTGTCTGGTTCCTGGCCATGCGGAGCTTCCTGGACATGATGTTCGGCAATCGCCTGACCGGGAAAAAATATACCGTGGTGGCGGTGGTCGGCTGGACGCTGCTGGCGATGCACCTGCTCACCGGCATTATCTATTACATTAAAATCGTCTCCGGTGAGATTTTGTTCTGAGGTCACCGGAGGAGAGTGAGCGTGATTTCATGGAAGAAGTTCAACTGATCAGCTTTGTCATCCCCTGCTATAACAGTGAGAAATCAGTCTCCCTGGTCATTCAGGAGATCCGGGACGTGATTGCCCAGCGACCGGAGTACGACTATGAGGTGGTGGCGGTGAACGACTGCTCCCCCGACCATGTGCTGGATGTGCTGATCGCTGAGGCCCAGGCAGACCGAAAGGTCAAGGTCATTGACCTGGCCAAGAACGGCGGCCGCCACAATGCGCTGATGGCAGGGTATCATGTGGCGGAGGGAAAATTCGTGGCCTGTGTGGACGATGACTGCCAATGCCCTCTGGATCGGTTCTGGGATCTGCTGGCCCCGCTGGAGCGGGGGGAGGCGGACGTGGCCTTTGCTAAGTATGTGAAAAAGCAGCAGAGCGGCCTGAAAAATCTGGGGAGCTGGTTCAACGACGTGGGCTCCACCTGGCTGATGGACAAGCCCAGAGATCTGCGCTTTTCCAACTTTTCGGTCATGTGCCGGTTCATCCGGGACGAGATCATTCGCTATGACAATCCCTATGCCTATGTCTCCGGCCTGATGTTCCGGGCCACCTCCCGGGTGGCGAACGTGACCATGGAGGACAGGGCCCGCACCATCGGCACCAGCAACTACACCCTGCGCAAGTCCTTTCAGCTGCTCATCAACTCCTTTACCTCCTCGTATAATAAGTTAAAAGTGAATAGTTTCAGGCGACAGCAGGCTTTA
>JAJPWY010000068.1 GCA_021205725.1 Clostridiales bacterium | reverse complement strand
CAATCCAATAATGCTTAGCCATAAATGTTACAAAAACGCTTGACCAGAACAAATCATCACAGATAGCAAAAAACGGGCGACTGCCCAAAGCGAGTCAGAAAGGGTGAAATGAGATGGGAAGCTTTTTTAAAGGATTAAGACATCAGAGCGTTTTGAGTGCAGTGGTGACCATTCTGCTGGGCCTGCTGTTGATCTTCCTGCCGGACAGCACGCTGGCTATCGTGCTGGGTATCCTGGGCTGGGTGCTGGTCATACTGGGCGTATGCTCCATTGTGACCTTTATCTCGAACCGGAGCATTGCCGTCAGCTATGGACAGCTGATCTTTGGCGTGGTGGAGCTGATCCTGGGTCTGTGGATCGTCCGGAACCCCGGAGGGATGGTCTCCTTTATCACCACCATCGCCGGTATCTGGGTGCTGGTTCACGCCGTCCAGAATTTGCAGTTTGCTTACAGCGCACACCGGGCGGGGGCCGCCGGGTGGGTGACTGCCCTGGTGACGGGAATCCTGACCCTGATCGTGGCCATCGTGGTTCTGGTCAACCCCTGGGGCTCCGTCGTCACTCTGATGGTGTTCGCAGGCGTCTGCCTGGTGATCGACGGCGTAGCGGATCTGGTGACGGTGGCCCGGCTGGGGGACTATTTCCGCAATCTGTAAAACGAAACAGACAGAATAAGAGGAGCGCCGCGGGCAGAGAAAAGCCTGCGGCGCTCCTTTTATACCTTATTCCGTCAGAGAAGGGCGGTCGCCGATACAGAAACGCCCACAGCCCGGCAAACCTTCGTCTGCCGGGCTGTGGGTTGAGAGAAAAAAGAGAGAGAAAAGAAAGGAGGATGTTTGTTGAATGCTTCGTTCCTGACAATGAGAAGTATACCAAAGAGGAGGGGAGAGTGCATGAAGAATTTGTGAGAAGTTTGGGAACGATTTGTGAACGACCCGGGCGGGCGGCCTGGAAGCTGACGCACGGGCTTCCGCTCATTTTGGGAATCCTGTCCGGTTGTGCTTGCAATTTCTGCTCTGTTGTGCCATAATTTGGACATATAATGGGAAGCTACCCATTTGGACAAAACGGGCAGGAAGGGAGTGAGACGGGTGAATCAGAAGCTGAACCGCATCCTGGAGCCGAAGGTCAGGCTTTACCTGATCGTTCTGGCAGTATTTGCCGGGATCACCTGTTATTTTCAGCCACAGCTGGGCCTGATCGAGCTGGGGCTGGTGCTGCTGCTGTTGATCTACTATCTGATCGTCCGGAACCGTCGCCGGAAGGAGATGGCCAAGTACATTGCCCGGGTCACCAATCACATTGACGCTGCCAGCAAGGATACCATGGTCAACTCCCCCCTCCCCATGGTCATCTTTCAGCCGGATACCGGGGACGTCATCTGGTCTAACGACCGGTTTTTAAAGATCACCGGGGATCGGGAGCACCTGTTTGACACCAAGATCGACGCCGCCGTACCCGGCTTTTCCACCAAATGGCTGCTGGACGGCAAGACGGAATGTCCCACCGAGTACAAGATCGACGGAAAGAGCTACATGGTCTTTGGCCACGTCTCCCGGTCGGGGGAGGGGAACCAAACCCTGCTGGCCACCACCTACTGGATCGACATCACCTCTCTGGCCCGGATGCGGGAGCAGTTTTTTGCCACCAAGCCGGTGGTGTCCATCCTGCTCATCGACAACTACGAGGATCTGATTCGCAGCACCAACGACAAGGCCAGGAGCTCCCTTCGCTCCTCGGTGGAGGACGAGATCAACGCCTGGCTCCAGCCCTCCGGGGGCCTTCTGTGCCGGTACGACCGGGATCGGTATCTCTGCATCTTTGAGGAGCAGTATTTGGAGCAGTTCCAGCAGGGAAAATTCTCCGTGCTGGACGCCGTTCATAAGGTGGTCAGCCCCAACGGGGTCAACGCCACCCTCTCCATCGGCATCGGCATGGACGCCAGCTTTGGGGAGATGATGGACTTTGCCAGCCTTGCCATTGAGATGGCTCTCTCCCGGGGCGGCGACCAGGCGGTCATCAAGAACCGCTTCAACTTCGAGTTCTACGGCGGACGGACGAAGGAGACGGAGCGGCACACCAAGGTCAAGAGCCGGGTCATGTCCAATGCCCTCAACGAGCTGCTCCACACCAGCTCGGAGGTGTTCGTCATGGGGCACCATTTTGCCGACCTGGACGCTGTGGGCGCCTCCATCGGCATCTGCTCCATCGCCCGGCACAAGGGCGTCCCGGCCTATATCATCGAGGAGCCCACCTATTACCCCGGCTCCATCATGAAAAAGCGGATTTCCCAGCTCCCGGAGTATGAGGGGCGGTTCATCACCAGCCAGGAGGCCATGCTACGGCTGAACAACAAATCCCTGCTGGTGGTGGTGGACACCAATCGCCCGGAGCAGGTCATCGCCAGGGACGTGCTGGAATCCGCCTCCAAGGTGGCGGTGATCGACCACCATCTCCGGGCGGCGGACTATATCTCCAATGCGGCCCTGAACTTCCACGAACCGTACGCCTCCTCCGCCTGTGAGCTGGTGACCGAGATGATCCAGTATCTCATCGAGCCGTCCGACCTGCTCCGGGCCGAGGCGGAGGCGCTGCTGGCGGGCATCGTGCTGGACACCAAGAACTTTACCCTCCGCACCGGGGGCCGTACCTTCGAGGCGGCGGCCTTCCTCCGCCGCCGGGGAGCGGACACCACCGAGGTGAAAAAGCTGTTCCAGAACAACCTGGACGACACCATCGCCAAGTACGACGTGCTGCGCATGGCCAAGATGGTTCACGGGGACATCGCCGTGTCGGCGGTGCCCAACCAGGTGAGCCGGGTCATCGCTGCCCAGGCCGCCGACGAGCTGCTCAATGTGGCCGGGGCGGACGCCTCCTTTGTGCTGTACCCCGATGGGGACACGGTCATCATCAGCGGCCGCAGCGTGGGGGAGGTCAACGTTCAGTACATCCTGGAGATGCTGGGCGGCGGCGGAAATGCGGCGGCGGCCGGGGCGCAGGTGCACAACAGCACCCTCCAGGATACGCTGATGCGGCTGCTCCAGGCTATCGACAAATATTATGAAAGCTGAATCCCTGTAACAGGATACCAGAAAGGAACGAACGAAGCATGAAAGTCATACTGCAAAAGGATGTTGCCGGACAGGGCAAGAAGGGCCAGATGGTGGAGGTCTCCGACGGATACGCCCGGAATTTTCTCATCCCCCGGAAACTGGCGGTGACCGCCACGGCGGACAATGTGAACACCATGAAGCAGCAGGAAAAGGCCCGGCTGGAGAAGGAGGCCCGGGAGCGGGCCGCCGCTCTGGAGCTGGCTGCAAAGCTGAAGGATATGCCGGTTCACGTCAAGGCCAAGGCAGGCTCCGGCGGGCGGCTGTTCGGCAGCGTCACCACCAAAGAGATCTCCGTGGCCCTGAAGGAGCAGTACGGGGTGGATGTGCCCAAGACCAGCCTCCAGTCCGATCCCATCAAGGCCTTTGGCGGATACCAGGTAAAGGCCAAGCTGGGCTATGAGGTCTCCGGAATCGTCTATGTGTTCGTGGAGGAAGCATAAGGAGTTCTACCAACCACACACCAGCCGGAAATAGGCAAATCAATGCGGGGCTATGCCCCGCCCGGCTTCTGTAGGGGGGTCTGTATCGAATTATCCCAATAAACGCTGGCCGGTCATGTGCTGCCGGTGCAGTGACAGCCTCCGGCGGGGTACTTTTCCCCCGGGAAAAGTACCCAAAAGCGGCTCAGGGCTTTGCCCCGAGACCCCACTCTGAGACAAAAACTCCCTACGGTGGCTCGATGTCTGGTCAGTAGGTACAGTCCCTACAGAAGCCGGGCGAGGACAGGGGAGCTGTTTCTATTCTTTTACCCGTACAGGGGTGTTGGTTCTGCTCTGGGGCAAGAACCCTTCTGCGGTGGCTCGTAGTTGCCTGCCAATCCTAGGGCCGTACAGAAGCCAACGGGGCAGGTTCTGGCCCACAATTTGAACTGAACCCATAGCAAGGAAGTGATACCATTGCCCGAACTGGATGAACTGTTGAGCCGACAGATGCCCCACTCCGACGCCGCAGAGCAGGCAGTGCTGGGGGCTATGCTCATTGACAGCCGCTGTATCCCCCAGGTCATCGAGAAGCTGCGGCCGGAGGACTTTTACGTCAAGCAGCATTTAGAGGTCTATGAGGCCATCTACTCTATGTTCTCCCTGTCCAAAAAGATCGACCCGGTGACGGTTCAGGAGCAGATGCGCCAGGACGGGACCTATGTGGAGGGCACCACCCGGGCCTTTCTGCTCCAGCTGATGGAGGTGACTCCCACCGCCGCCAACGTCATGGAGTATGTGGAGATCGTACGGGACAAGTCCCTGCTCCGCCGGGTGGCGGAGACGGCGGAGGAGATCACCGGACTGGTGAACGAGGGCACCGGCACCGGGTCGGACGTGCTGGAGGCGGCGGAGCAGAAGATTTATGCCGTCCGCCACGGCAGAGCCGCCCAGGGGCTGATTCCCGTCTCCGCGGTGACGGCGGACGTGTATGCCCGCATCGGGGAGCTGTCCGAGTCGGACAGCGAGGTCCCCGGCCTCTCCACCGGCCTGACCGACCTGGATCGGATGATCTCCGGCCTGGGCAACTCCGACCTGGTGCTGCTGGCAGGCCGCCCCGGTATGGGCAAAACCTCCCTGGGGCTGAACATCCTGCTGGAGGCGGGAAAGCACTCCGGCAAATCGGTGGTGTTTTTCTCCCTGGAGATGAGCCGGGAGCAGCTGGTCATGCGCCTCATCTCCAGCGAGTCCTTTATCCCCAGCCAGAAGCTGATGACCGGCCAGCTGGAGGAGGAGGACTGGGAGAAGCTGACGCTGGCCTGCCGGAGCCTGAACGCCACCTCTATCCTCATCGACGACAACCCCATGCTGTCCGTGGCGGACATGAACGCCAAGTGCCGCCGAGTGGAAAATCTGGGCCTGGTGGTCATCGACTACCTACAGCTCATGACCTCCTCCGGGGGAAAGCAGAACTATTCCGGGGAGAGCCGCCAGCAGGTGGTCTCCGACATCTCCCGGTCGCTGAAGATCATGGCCAAGGAGCTGAACGTGCCGGTGCTCTGCCTGAGCCAGCTCTCCCGTGCCAACGAGAGCCGGGCGGACAAGCGGCCCATGCTCTCCGACCTCCGGGAATCCGGCGCCATCGAGCAGGACGCCGACGAGGTCATGTTCATCTACCGGGATGACTATTACAACGAAAACAGTGAATACAAGAACCAGGCGGAGATCATTGTAGCCAAAAACCGTCACGGCGAGACGGGCAAGGTCATGGTGCAGTGGCTGCCGGAGTTCACCACCTTCGCCAACCGGGAATGGAAGCATCAGGAGTGAGCCTGGAGCGCCGGGTGGAGGCGTACTGCCGCCGGATGGGCTTTCCTCTGGAGCGGGGAGACGTTGTCCTCTGCGCCGTCTCCGGGGGCGTGGACTCCATGGCCCTGCTCCATCTGCTGTGGCGGTGGAGCCAGCGGGAGGGCTTCTCCCTGACGGCGGCCACCTTTGACCACGGGCTTCGGGAAAACGCGGCGGAGGACGTGGATTTCGTCTGCAACTGGTGCATGGCGCGGGACATCCCCGTCCGCACCGGACGGGGGGACGTGCCCGCCCGGGTTCGGGAGACGGGGGAGACCACTGAGGAGGCCGCCCGGTTCCTGCGCTATGCCTTTCTGGAGGACTGCGCCGGGGCGCTGGGGGCGGACTGGATCGCCACCGCTCACCAGGCGGAGGACAATGCCGAGACAGTGCTGCTCCACCTGCTCCGGGGCTCCGGACTCCGGGGGCTGGGGGGCATCCCGCCCAGGCGGGGAAAGCTCATCCGCCCTCTGCTGGAAGTTACCCGGCAGGAGTTGACCGCCTACGCCCGGGCCAACGCCATCCCCTGGCGGGAGGACGAGAGCAACAGCAACACCGCCTATACCCGCAACTTCATCCGGCATCAGGTGATGCCGTTATTGCAGGAGCGAAACCCCAATCTGGTCCCAACCCTGGGACGGACAGCGGAGAGCCTGCGGCTGGACGAGGAATGTCTCTCCGGCCTGGCCCGGGAGCGGGGAGCGCAGCTGCTCCGGCAGGAGCCGGAGGGGGTGTCCGTCGCAGTGGATGATCTCCTGGCCCAGCCGGAGGCGGTCGCACTCCGACTGGTACAGCAGATGGCGGAGACGGTGCGCCCCGGGACGGTGCTGCCCTGGGAGCAGCGGCGGCGGCTGCTGGCGCTAGCGGCAGGGGAGAGCCCCTCTGGGCAATGCAGCTTGACGGCAGGGCTCCGGGGCCTGCGGGTCTACGACCGGCTGGTGATCACAGCGGAACAGCCGCCCGTTGACGAGCCAGAGCCGGTGGAGCTGGCTCCGGGAGAGATAGCGGAGCTTCCGGGCTGCAGCCTGTCGATAACGTGCCGGGAGTGCGTCTGTCCGGAGAGGCGGGAGGCCGGGAGCATTTACCTGCGCATCCCGGAGGGATCGCTGCTCCTCCGGCCGAGGCAGCCGGGAGACCGAATTCAGCTGCCCGGACAGTGCCGGAAGCGGCTGAAAAAGCTGCTCATTGAGAAGAAAATCCCCCGGGAGCGCCGGGAACAATGTCTGGTGCTGGAGGCGGAGGGCCAGGTGGCTGCCGTCCTGGGCTTGGGCACGGACGTCCATTGGATTCCCCAGCCGGGCAACGGGGCCTGGCAGATCATCATACAAAATCAAGACAGAGACAGAAAGGACTGGTACTGACATGAGTATGGATCAGGACATCGCCGAGGTGCTGTACAGCGAGGAGCAGATTCAGCGCAGAGTGGCGGAGCTGGGCGCACAGATCTCCAGGGACTACGAGGACAAGGGAGACGTGGTCATCGTGGGCATCCTCCGGGGCTGCTATATGTTTATGGCCGACCTGAGCAAGCATCTCACCATTCCCTGCCGGGTGGACTTTATGGCAGTCTCCTCCTACGGCAAGGGAACCAGTTCCAGCGGACAGATCGAGATCAAGAAGGATCTGTCCGACACCATCAATGGCGCTCACGTCATCCTGATAGAGGACATTTTGGACTCCGGCAACACTATGGATTATCTGAAAAAGGTGCTCTCTGTCCGGAATGCGGCCTCTATCCGCATCTGCACCCTCCTGGACAAGCCGGAGCGGCGCACCAAGCCGGTGACGGCGGACTACTACGGCTTCCTGGTGCCCGACGCCTTCGTGGTGGGCTACGGACTGGACTATGCGGAAAAGTACCGCAATCTGCCCTATATCGGCATCTTAAAGCCGGAGATCTACGAGTAAAAATGCAGCGGGGCCGTTTCGCCCCATGAGGAAGTGAGCCCATGAAAAGACCCTACCGCACCGCCCTGTCCTATCTGGTGCTGCTGTGCATCATCTTCTCCCTGGTCAGCGTGCTGTCCGACTGGGAGGAGCCGGAGGGGATCAGCTATAGCCGAATGGTTCAGCTGTTCCAGCAGGAACAGGTGGAGCAGTTCTCCGTCCGGGACAACGAGGTGGAGCTGACCCTGAAGGAGGCCGTGAACGGGCAAACTACGGTTACCTGTGAGATTCACGACTTTGACACCTTCTATCAGGATCTCAACGACCTGGTGAAGGAGCAGACGGCAGAGGGAATCATCACCCAGTACAACTATTATCCCGACACCGGAAGCCCCTGGTGGGTGACGGTGCTGCCCTCTCTGGTCACGGTGGGGGCGATCGTGTTGCTGTTCTGGCTCATGACCCGTCAGCAGGGGGGACAGGGGGCGGGGCCCGCCCAGTTCGGCAAGGCCCGGACGGTGAGCAACGACGACCCGGACGCCCCTAAGGTCACCTTTGAGGACGTGGCCGGTGCGGAGGAGGAGAAGGCGGAGCTTCAGGAGGTGGTGGAGTTTCTCCGTGACCCGGAGAAGTTCAACCGCCTGGGAGCACGCATCCCCAAGGGCATCCTGCTGGTAGGCCCTCCCGGAACGGGCAAGACCCTGCTGGCCAAGGCAGTGGCGGGGGAGGCGGAGGTACGCTTTCTGTCTATCTCTGGCTCCGACTTTGTGGAGCTGTATGTGGGCGTGGGTGCCAGCCGTGTCCGTGATTTGTTCAGCGAGGCAAAAAAGACCGCCCCGGCCATCGTCTTTATCGACGAGATCGACGCCGTGGGCCGTCAGAGAGGCACCGGACTGGGCGGCGGCCACGACGAGCGGGAGCAGACCCTGAACCAGCTCCTGGTGGAGATGGACGGCTTTGCGGGCAACTCCGGCGTCATCGTCATGGCAGCCACCAACCGGCAGGATATCCTTGACCCGGCGCTGTTGCGCCCCGGCCGGTTCGACCGGCAGATCTATGTGGGCTACCCGGACATCCGGGGCCGGGAGAGTATTTTGAAGGTGCACTCCCGGAAAAAGCCTCTGGGAGAGGACGTGGATTTCAGCGTCATCGCCCGGGCCACCGGCGGCTTCACCGGGGCGGATTTGGAGAACCTGATGAATGAGGGCGCTCTCCTGGCCGCCCGCCGGGACAAGCCCTTTATCACCATGGCCGACCTCCATGAGGCCATGATTAAGGTCATTGCCGGGCCGGAGAAAAAGAGCCAGGTGGTCACGCCCCAGGCTCGGCGGCTCACCGCCTATCACGAGGCGGGCCATGCGGTGACCATGCGGTTCCTGCCTACCCAGGATCCGGTGCATCAGATCACCATCGTCCCCAGAGGACGGGCGGGTGGCATGACCATCTCTCTGCCCCAGGAGGATCGGCCCTACCAGAGCAAGCGGGCTCTGGAGGAGGAGATCGTGGGTCTGCTGGGCGGACGCACGGCGGAGGAGCTGGTGCTGGGAGACGTGTCCACCGGGGCCTCCAGCGACCTCCAACGGGCCACCGAGATCGCCCACAGCATGGTGGCGAGGTACGGCATGAGCCAGCGGTTGGGAGCTGCGGTCTATGGCTCCGCCAGCAACGAGGTTTTTCTGGGCCGCTCCATGGGCCAGGAGCGGAGCTACTCCGAGGAGAGCGCCGCTGCCATCGACCAGGAGGTTCGGGCCATCCTGGATCAGGCGGGGCAGAGGTGCCGCACCATTCTGGAGGAGCACTGGGACGCCCTGGAGCAGACCGCCCAGTTCCTGCTGGAGCATGAGACCATGTCCGCTCTGGAGTTCGAGCGGGTGTTCCACCCGGAGGCGGAACATGCCCCGGAGGGGGATGTGCTCTCTCAATTCGGCGGGGCAAAGCCGGACAATCGGGACGACGGATGACTGTCCCTTTGACAGACTGAGGCTCTGCGGCGCACAAATGCGCCGCAGAGCCTCAAATCAATGTGGGAGTGTTGTTTACCGCTGGAGGGCGCAGTCAGAGGAACTGCCCCACATACCCCAGGGCGATCCGGTCATGCTGCTTGGAAAATCCGTGCTGGCCCTGGGGGATCAGCTTCAGGACGGCATTTGGATAAGCGGCCTGGGCCTGCTGGGAGTAGCGGTAGTGGACGATGCGATCGGCGGTGCCGTGGACGATGAGCACCCTTCCGGCGTAGCGGCTGATCTCTGCGATCAGGTCAAAATCCAATACGGAGGCCGCATAGTCCCGCCCCAGTCGCATGGGGCCGCAGAAAAAGGTCTCCGGGATGTTTTGGGGGTCGAATTTGGCAAGCATCATTTTCCCGGCCCTGGCGTCGTCCGGGATACAGAGGGCGGGGTAGAACAGGATCAGCCGCTCGACTTCCTCCTGCAGGTCGGCGGCGGTGAGGGCGGAAACCACCCCGCCCTGGCTGCATCCCATGAGGGTGATGCGGCCTTCGTCCGTCTCCGGCAGGGAGCTGGCATATGCGATGACGGCCTTCAGATCCTGCTCCTCGGTGAAAATCGTCATTTTGGTGGTGTCTCTGTCGCTTTTGCCCATAAGCCCGCCGCCGTTAAAATCAAAGCAGAAGGCGGCGTAACCGTGCCCGGCGAACCACTGGGCGTATCCCTTTGTCGTCCGGTAATTTGCCATAAAGCCGTGGCTGACGATGGCGATGGGGAGGCTTTGCCCCTGGGGGTGGAAGTACAGCCCCCGAATGGTCATGCCGTCCCGCACGCACTCAAATGTTTCCTGACGGATGGCTTCCATCTGTCTCACGCCTCCTCTCTCTGCCTGATTGCAGCCGCCTGATTCCTCTTTCCTCCAAGGGCTCACTCCGCCTCCTCGTCCAGCGCTTCGATGAGAAAGCTGACCGGACGGAAGCCGTCGTTGCAGGAAATCATGGCGGATTTTTTGTTTTTCATCCATCCGCTGTAGATGTTCTCGCCGCCGTAGGCCAGCGTCATGACGAACGGTGAGAGGCTCTCCCATGCGCTGTCACAGAAGCCCTCCGGCTTTTGCCAGCCGTTTGTGATAAAAACCTGTCCCTCTGCCATGTCACAGGGATGCTCCATGGGATTTTCGTAGGCGTCCATCAGGTCTGGATAGGACGCCGTTCTCATAACCCTGATCCTGCACTTTTTCATATATCTCACCCTTCCCGTGTGGCCTGCCCACCGGGGAGCGAGGGCAGGTACGCATTCTACAGGTCAAACCGCAGACCGGTGGTCAGCCGGTGTACCCGGTCACCCAGACGGCTGTGGAGCAGCTCGAACCCGGGGGCGCCGGTGCAATGTCCGGTATAGATCTGCGCAACGTCCTCCCGCAGAAAAACGTCGCAGAGGGCGTCTATCTCCGCCTCCGAAAAGGTGCAGATCTCTTTGCCATCCCGCTTTCCCTTCATGTGCAGACCGCCCACATAGGCGCAGACCCGCTTCTGTCCGCAGGCCTCCCTTGCCTCCCGAAGGATGTTTGCGGCGCCTGCATGGGAACAGCTGTTGAAGACGACCAGGCCGCTTTGGGTCTCCAGTACCAGACTCTGCTCATGGGCAAAGTCATCGGGAAGAAGGTCACCATCCTGCTCTCTGTATAATCCGCTCTTTTCTCCGATTTGGTCAAGCCCTGCTGTGGCGTGGGGGACGAGGGTGACGCCGGGCAGAATCTCTCTGACGCCGTCCACCAGGAGGAATCGTTCCCGCTGTGAGGCAACCCTCTGGGGCACGCTGATTCGGTGCATTCCGCCGGCAGAGGAGTAATAGTCGTTCAGCACTTCCCTCTGTGCGTATACTGCTACGGCCCTGTCATGAAGAAAGAGCGTCCCGAATCCTCCGGAGTGGTCATAGTGTCCGTGAGACAGGACGCAGGCGTCCAGACCGGTCAGAGAGACGCCCAGGGCGGCTGCGTTTTCCCAGAAGGCTCCGGTGCTGCCTGCATCCAGCAGGATCTGCGCTCCGGCGTACTCGATCAGCAGACTGAGCCCATGCTCACAGGCAAGGAGGCCGTCGGAGGTATTCTCGATCAATACGGTGACACGGATCTGTGGGCTCATAGGGTGCCTCCTGTTACGTCCTGCTTCTGAACGGTGCGCTGTCCTGTCAATCAGCGCAGTGACCGTGCCGACATTCGTGGCCTTCCCCGTGCTGATGTCCGCCACAGCCTCCGCCCTCATGGTGGTCGCACTGAACATTCGGGAGGTAGGCGAGAGTCCCAGCCAGCAGGGACTCCACTGCGGCGTCCGCATCACCGGTCACGCCGCCATACAGCCGAATCCCCGCCGTCGCCAGCGCCATCTGTGCGCCGCCGCCGATGCCGCCGCAAATCAGAATGTCCGCCTGCAATGCGTGCAGCACCTCCGCCAGAGCGCCATGTCCCTGGCCGTTGGTGCTGACCACCTGGGAGGATACGATGCGGCCGTCCTCCACGTCATACACCTTGAACTGCTCCGTATGGCCAAAATGCTGGTATACCTGGCCGTTTTCATAGGTCACTGCGATCCTCATGATATGTTCTCCCTTCGGTTGTTGAAATGCTTGCAGGAGCTCCTGCTTAAAGCAGCCCGCACCGCAGGATCGGTTCCTGCCGTTACAGAGCCGGTACGCCCCGCCCTCTATTTTCAGGGTTCGCCCGTCCACCAGAGCGTCCGCCAGCTTTTTTCGGGCTGAGTCGTAGATCTTCTGTGCCGTCGTCCGGGCGACCTGCATCCGCTGACTGCACTGCTGCTGAGACAGGCCCTCCTTGTCGATCAGACGGATCGTCTCATACTCGTCCACCGTCAGGGTGACGGGTGCTGTCTCGTCTCCGTCCTTCACCGGGATAAATTCCAGCGTCTGCGGAAAACGGCAGATCATTCTGCACTTGGTCGGTCTGGGCATAGGTTCACCTCTCTGTCACAGGGCTTGTCCCTATCATACGCTGATTTATGGCATATGTCAAGAACTGACCGCAGTATTTGCCATGGAAAACCCGCCTGGAAGGGGCTGAGGGCAGCCGTCTCCAGGTGGGTTTTTCAGGCGTCTATTGGCGGCCGACGGAACGCAGGCAGATCATGCCGGGTCGAAGGCCGGGTTGGTGAGGTAGACGTTCTTCTGATTCATCCGCTCCTTCGCCAGAGCGATGGCCTCGCCAAAGCGCTGGAAGTGAACCACCTCCCGTTCCCGCAGGAAACGGATCACGTCGTTCACATCCGGGTCGTCGGAGAGTCGGAGGATATTGTCATAGGTGACCCGGGCCTTTTGCTCTGCGGCCATGTCCTCCGTCAGGTCGCAGATCACATCGCCCTTGACCCCGATAAACGCCGCAGACCAGGGAAACCCGGAGGCGGTGGTGGGGTAGATACCGGCGGTGTGATCCACAAAGTAGGTGGCAAAGGGGCTCTGCTCCACCTGCTCGTCGGTCAGGTTCCGGGTCAGCTGGTGGACGATGGAGGCGATGATCTCCAGGTGGGCCAGTTCCTCGGTGCCGATGTCGGTGAGCAGCCCCTCCAGCTCGGGATAGGGCATGGCGTACCGCTGGCTGAGGTAGCGCAGGGAGGCGCTCATCTCGCCGTCCGGGCCGCCGTACTGGCTGATGATGACCGAGGCCAGCCGGGGGTTGCTGTTGCGGATCTTCACCGGATACTCCAGCTTTTTGTCATAGATAAACATGGTTACGCCTCCTGCTGTCCGTTCCAGGGCCACGGCTCGCACAGCCAGCTGTAGCACTCGTTGGCTGCGGCGCCGGTCTGCTGGAGAGGCCCGTACTGCTCCTCATAGCTGGCCCGGGCAGTCTGCTCCATGGCGACATACTTCTGAAACAGCCGGAAGGCCTCCTGGTCGTTTTTGTGGGTGTCCAGGTACAGCCCCAGCTCGGTGACGACGAAGCAGAGGGCCTGCAGCTCGGTCAGGGGCGTTTTCGGCGCCTCCGCCCCGTCCACCATCAGGTGGAAGGGGAGATCCAGACCGGGGAACAGCGTCCCCTGGGCCAGGGCCTCCTGTGCGCTGTACTTGGCGGCTCCGGTCTGCTGGAAGGGGACATAGGGGACGGCCAGCGGTGCGCAGGAGGGCAGCGTGCCCTGATCTGTGGAGCAACCTGTCTGCTGTGTGCGCTCTTGATTCAAACGAAATTCCTCCTTTGACGTTGCTGTGAGCGACGGCGTCAGCCGCCGCTCAGACCATCCTATGCGCCCTTCGACAGGATGTGACAGACTACTTCCTGCTGCCCAGCAGCTCCAGCCCGCCCATGACCAGCAGATAGACCCCGAACAGCGTTCGGAGCAGCCCCGTCTCCAGCCGGGTGGCCAGCCATGCGGCGGCGGCGGCGGTGACCACTCCGGCCCCCGCCGCCCAGAGAACGCCCGCCTTCTCCAGGTAACCGTTCCGGGCGTGGGCGGGGATGGCCCCGGCGGAGACCGGGAGAAAGTAGACCAGATTGATGGCCTGAGCGGTCTGCTGGGGGAGTCCGGCAAACAGGGTCAGCCACAACAGCAGCAGTGTCCCGCCCCCCAGCCCGAAGGCGGAGAGCATCCCGGTGACGCCCCCGGCGATGAAACCGGGGAGCCAGCTCAAAAGAACAGACATCGTATCCCTCCATACAGCAGAAACAGGGCGAACAGGGTTCGCAGCAGCCGGGGGGAGGCCTTTCGGAACAGCCGTCCGCCCACGATCCCGCCCAGCCAGCCGCCCAGCAGATAGGGGAGCGCCTGGAGCCAGTCCAGCGCCCCCTGCCACCAGTAGACCGCCGCCGAGACCAGGCACAGGGGGAGAATGATCGCCACCGAGGAGGCAAAGGCCCGCTTCTCCTCCAGCTTTACCCACCGGAGCAGCAGGGGCACCAAAATCATCCCGCCCCCGCCCCCAAACAGCCCGTTGGCCAGCCCTGCCAACCCTCCGGAGACTGCCCATTTCCAACGTTTTCCCGTCGAATCCAAAAAAATCCCTCCCCTGCCAGTCTGGCAGGGGAGGGAAACAATTATGCGTGGAATCTGGCTCAGGCCAGAGCGGTTGCCACGTCGTCGATGAAGGAGGATGCGGTGCTGGCGGCAGCCTCGATGGACTCATCAATCCAGGTGCTGTAGCGGTCGCTGCGGATGGCGCTGTCCGCATCCAGCTGCCAGGAGTACAGATCGCTGTAGCCGGTGAAGTAGACCACCCGATAGCCGTGGAGGGTGGTGTCCTGAACGATGTCGTAGTCGCCCACCTCATGCTCACTGTCGAACAGCCAGGCATCCACCTCGTCATTCTGGTCGCCCTTGCTCACATCGGTGTACTCGGTGGTGGAGCCGTCGGTGTTCTCCTCCGCCATGGTCAGGAAGTCCTCGGCGCTGCCGCCGTTCTCCTGCCACTCGTCCACCAGGGCCTGGGCCTCGGCCAGAGCGGTGTCGTAATCGTACTCGGTGGTGCTGGAGTCGTCCTCGTCGTCGCTCTCCACGGTGTCCGCCTGGATGAGCATATTGTAGAAGCTGGGGGCGTAGTACTCGTCCAGGGTGCGGCTGTCGAACCGGACGACGTAATAGCCGCTGAGATACTCCTCATCGTTGGAGTCGGTGGAGGTGACTTCGACCTTGCCGACCTCGCCCTCGGTGCGCTCCTCGTCGGTCACCCAGGTGCCGAAGGCATAGTAGGAGAGGGTGGTGGAGGACAGGCCGCTGACGTCGCTGGCGCCCAGCTCCTCTACCAGGGCGGCGACCGTCTCATCGTCGCCGGACTCCAGCGCGTCGACCAGAGCGTCGGCGTTGGCCTCCAGGGTCTCCTGGGCGGCGGCCAGCTCGTCTGCGTCAAAGTCCAGGGCGTTGCCGTCGTCGTCATACTCGGTGGTCAGGCCCAGGGAGATATAATAGCCCTCGTACTCGAAGTCGTCGAAGGAGGCGGCGTTCTCCTGATAGTACTCGTCCATGTCGTCCTCGGTGACCTCGTAGCTCTCCTCGAGGTAGGAGGCGTAGTCATAGGCGGTGTAATACTCGGTGACTGCCCGCTTGAAGGTGGAGACCGTCATATACTTGCCATAGCAGTAGGTCAGGTAGGTGCCCTGATCCACGCCGTACTCGGCGGCGCTGGTCTTGATGTCGTCCAGGACGGCGTCAATGTTCTCCTGAGCCTCGTCAGAGATGGTATAGTTGTTCGCCTTGGCGTCGGCCAGCAGTACGCCCACCTCGTCCAGAGTGGCCTCCACATCGGAGAGGATATAGTCGTACCAGGTCATACCGTCGCTGACTTCCTGATCCTTCAGCCCGGTGTCTGTATCCAGACCGTAATAGGAGGCGTAGGTGTAGATGCTGCTGTATTCATTATAGAAGTAATAGTCGATGTCGGTGACGCTGAAGCTCTCGCTGCCCACGGTGTAGGCGGGGGCGTACCGCTGGAACACGCCGGAATCCCAAATCAGCAGGGCGGCGACCAGCACTGCCACAACAATGCCGATGGCGAGATAGAGACGCCCCTTTTTCTTCCGGGCGGCTGCCTCCTCTGCCTCCTGACGGCGGCGGATGGACATGGAGCCCAGGTCGTCCTGGGCTGCGGCTTTTGGTTGTTTTTTCTTGAATAGATTCATGGTGATCTTGCCTCCTGTTTATTTCACCGGGAGCCAGCAGCTTCCGACAAAACATACCTTCTGAATCGTGCGGCGATGCCTGACCGCAGGAAACAGCCCGATGGGCTGTTCGACGGAAAACATTATATACGATAAGCCGGAAAGATGCAAGAAAAAATATGGAAGATAGTATAAAAAGCGGAATGGAGCGCTGCTTTTGACGGCTACTGATGTGCTTTCCTGAACAGGGGCTGAAAGCACCGCACACATTGCCGGCAGGCGGGCATAGAATGGGCCATCCCAGCATGAGAAAGGATGGTGGAAGATCAAAATGCGTCGTACAATGCAATTCTGGGTCGTGGGAGGCGATCTGCGCCAGGTGAAGCTGGCGCAGATGCTCCAGGAGGACGGCCACGCCGTCCAGACCTATGCCATGGAGCACCGGCCGGAGCCGGGGCTGCTGTCCGGCTCCGATACCGTCAAGGGCATCGAGCAGGCGGACTGCGTCGTCCTCCCCCTGCCGGTGACGGCGGAGCGGGGCATCCTGAATGCGGCCCTCTCCGACCTGCGTATCCCCGTGGAGGAGCTGCTGGGAGAGCTGAGCCCGGGGCAGCTGGTCTGCGCCGGGCGGGTGACGCCCCAGATGCGGGTTCAGGCGGAGCAGCGGCAGCTGATTCTCCGGGACTACTTTGAACGGGAGGAGCTGGCAGTGGCCAACGCTGTCCCAACAGCGGAGGGGGCCATTCAGATCGCCATGGAGGAGCTGCCCACGACCCTGTATGGTCTCCGGGTGCTGGTCATCGGCTTCGGCCGTATCGGGAAGATACTGGCCCACCGGCTCCGGGGGCTGGGGGCGAGGGTCACTGTCTCCGCCCGGAAATACGGAGATCTGGCCTGGATCGAGGCCTACGGCTATACCCCGGAGCACACCGGCCAGCTCACCGGCTGGCTGGGGAGCTATGACCTGGTCATCAATACCGTCCCCGCCCGGGTGCTGGACGTTCCCCAGCTGCTGGACTTGAAGGAGGACTGTCTGGTGATCGACCTGGCCTCCAAACCTGGCGGGGTGAACCGGAAGGCGGCGGCCCAGCTGGGCGTCAAGGTCATCTGGGCCCTGTCTCTCCCGGGAAAGACCGCCCCCGCCACCTCGGGGAAGATCATCCGGGACACGATCTATCATATTTTGCAGGAGCTGGAAGTATGAGACTGGAAGAGGCAAGGGTGGGGTTCGCCATGTGCGGCTCCTACTGCACCCACGCACAGACGATGGCCGCCCTGGAGCGCCTGGCGCCCCGGTGCGGCTCCGTGATACCCATACTCTCGGAGAACAGCGGACATCAGGATACCCGCTTTGGGTTCAATCAGGCCCTCCGGTCGCAGCTGGAGGCCCTGTGCGGCCATCCGGTGCTGGACACCATCGTCCAGGTGGAGCCCATCGGCCCGAAGCACCTGCTGGATCTGCTCATTATCGCTCCCTGTACCGGAAACACCCTGGGTAAGCTGGCCTCGGGCATTACCGACACCGCCATCACCATGGCGGCCAAGGCGCATCTGCGCAACGGCGGCCCGGTGCTGCTGGCCCCATCCACCAATGACGGGCTGTCCGTCTCCCTGCGGAACCTGGGCGACCTGCTCTGCCGCAAGGGGTATTACTGCGTCCCCTTCCGACAGGACGATCCGGCGAAAAAGCCCAACTCCCTGGTGTCCCGGATGGAGCTGATTCCGGATGCCGCCCGGAAGGCCCTGGAGGGAGAACAGCTCCAGCCGGTGCTGCTGCCTTCTGCGGGGTAGTTTCGGAAAATTTAACTCTTTTTGCACTTAACAGAAGGAAAGATCTGTGTTATACTGAACAGGCTGTGAACCTCAGACAACCGGAGAGAACGGCATTTGACCAAAGACAAAAGAAAAGGAGCGGACTCCCCTTGAAGCTGATCACCTTTGCCGTACCCTGCTATAACTCAGCGGAGTACATGGATCACTGTATCGAAACCCTGCTCACCGCCGGCGACGAGGCGGAGATCATTCTCATCGACGACGGCTCCACCGACGACACCCCGGCCATCGCAGATCGCTATGCCCAGCAGTATCCGGACATCGTCCGGGTCATCCATCAGCCCAACGGCGGCCACGGAGAGGGCGTCAACCAGGGCGTCCGCCACGCCACCGGAGTCTACTACAAGGTGGTGGACTCGGACGACTGGGCGGATACCGACGCCCTGAAGCGGGTGATGGATACCCTCCGCACCTGGGTCAATGACGGTACCCAGGTCGATCTGCTGATCTGCAACTACGTCTATGAGCACGTGCTGGACAATACCCGCCACGTCGTCCGCTATACCCATGTGTTCCCCAAGGATACCGTCTTTGGCTGGGAGGACGTGGGCCGGTGGAGCCCGTCAGAATACCTGCTGATGCACTCGGTCTTTTACCGGACGCAGATGCTCCGGGACTGCGGGTTGGAGCTGCCCAAGCACACCTTCTATGTAGACAACATCTTCGTCTATCAGCCCCTGCCCTGGGTCAAGACGATGTACTATATGAACCTGGACTTTTACCGCTACTTCATCGGCCGCCAGGACCAGAGCGTCAACGAGTCGGTCATGGTGCGTCGGGTGGATCAGCAGGTGAAGATCACCAAGATCATGCTGGACTGCTGCGATGTGATGAGCCTGCGCCAAACCAACCACAAGCTCTATCAGTATATGTGCCGCTATCTCTCCATGATGATGACCATCTCCTCCATGTTCCTGCTCATCTCCGGAACAGAGGAGAACTATCAGAAAAAGCAGGAGCTTTGGGCCTATCTGAAGGAAAAGAACATCAAGCTCTACCGAAAAATGCGCTACCGCTCTCTGTCCATGTTCTCCAACATCCCCGGCTACCAGGGACGGAAGATCAGCGTGGGCCTGTACCGCATTGCCCAGAAAATTTACAAATTCAACTGAACCGGAGCAAATCACGCCCCGTTCTCCCATCTCATGGGAGGGCGGGGCGTTTTGCGCTCCCGCTCCGCCCAAACCGCCCCGTTCCCCCATCCTGGCTTAGACCGGTTTTTCCGCCGGTGAGGTTTATACTCTCTCTCAGCAGGACAACCCGCCTTGTCCGACCGCCGGAGGGGATGCTATGACTGTCATCTATGTGGACACCGTCTTTCTGCTCAACGGGGCGCTGGACTATCTTCTTTTGCGCTCTGTGGCGGGGCTGGCGGCGGCTCCCTTCCGACGGCTGCGCCTGCTGGCGGCCGGGGCGCTGGGGGGAGCCTATGCAGTTCTGGTATTTCTTCCCGGGCTGGAGTGGCTGGCCTGGCCGGCCTGCCGGGTGCTGTGGGGAGCTGTGATGACCGGGGCGGCCTTTGGACGGCGGCGGGGCTGGCTCCGGCTGTTCCTCCTGCTGCTGGCCCTGTCCTGCGCTCTGGCGGGGGTACTTCTTCTGGTGGCCTTTCTCTGGCCTGCCGGGCTGACCTACCCCAACGGCATCCCGGTCAGCGGCCCGGACTGGAAGGCTCTGCTGCTGGCGGGGGCAGTGTGCTACTGGCTGTGCTGTACCGTCCTCCGGCGGCTGGCCCCGGAGCGAGGGAGACGACTGCTGCCGGTGCGGCTGGAATGGGGAGAGCGGCATATCTGGCTGACTGTTCTGGGGGATACGGGAAACCTGCTCACCGACCCCTCCGGCTCCGATCCGGTGCTGGTGGCCTTCTGGGAGACGGTGCGGCCCATACTGCCCGGGACGCCGGAGCTGAGACGGGAGGACGTGGCCGACCCGGTGGCGGGCATTGGGCGCATCGGCATGGCCTGGGGCGTGGGGCGGCTCCGCCTGCTGCCCTATCGGGGAGTAGGAGTGCCCTCCGGCCTGCTGCTGGCCGTCCGGGTGGACAGGGCCGACCTGGACGGGAGACGGGTGGAGCGGCAGCTGGTGGCCCTGACCCCGGAGCCGTTTACCGACGGGGACTGTCAGGGGATCATTGGAATCTAAATTTGGGAGGCAAGGATAATGACGGAACTGGGACAATGGCTGACGCTGGGCTGGCAGCGACTGGTGTGGGCCCTCTGCCCGACGGAGGGACTGCACTACATCGGCGGGAGCGACGTGCTGCCCCCGCCCTTAGACCGGGAGCAGGAGCGGGCGCTGCTCCTGAGAGTCCGGGACGGAGATCAGCAGGCCCGCTCCACCCTCATCGAGCACAATCTGCGTCTGGTGGTCTATCTGGCCCGCCGGTTCGAGAATACGGGTATCAACCTGGAGGATCTGATCTCCATCGGCACCATCGGTCTGGTCAAGGCGGTGAGCACCTTCAACACGGACAAGAACATCAAGCTGGCCACCTACGCCTCCCGGTGCATCGAGAATGAAATTCTTATGTATCTGCGGAAAACCGCCAACCAGAAGGGGGAGATCTCCTTTGACGAGCCGCTGAACACCGACTGGGACGGCAACGAGCTGCTGCTGTCCGATGTACTGGGGACAGACGGCGACCTGGTCATCCGCCCCATGGAGGACGACGTGGACCGGCAGCTGCTGCGGCAGGCTCTGAGCAATCTGGGAGAGCGGGAGCGCACCATCATCGACCTGCGCTTCGGCCTGGGCGGTCGCCGAACCTGCACCCAAAAGGAGGTAGCAGACCGGATGGGCATTTCCCAGTCCTACATCTCCCGGCTGGAAAAGCGCATCATCGCCCGCCTCCGCAGGGATATCGTGCAGATGGAGGGATAGCCGCCGGAAGCTCCCTCATCTGACCGGAAGGGACGTTTCCTGCCCATTCTCTCCCGCATAGGAAAAACCTCCTCTGGAGATACTGAACCCAGTATCACGGGAGGTTTTTCGTATGAACGGCAAGGTTGAAATCTGCGGCGTGAATACGTCCAGGCTGAAGGTACTGAAAAGCGAGGAGATGACCGAGCTGCTCCGCCGGGTCAAGCGGGGAGATCAGCAGGCCCGGCAGGAGATGATCGAGGGGAATCTGCGCCTGGTGCTCTCCGTTATCCAGCGGTTCGCCGGGCGAGGGGAGAACATGGACGACCTGTTTCAGGTGGGCTGCATCGGCCTGGTCAAGGCGGTGGATCGGTTCGACTGCGACCAGTTCGAGGTGAAGTTCTCCACCTACGGCGTCCCACTGATTCTGGGGGAGGTGCGGCGGTTCCTCCGGGACTCCTCCGCCCTCCGGGTCAGCCGCTCCATGCGGGACATGGCCTATCGGGTGCTCCAGACCCGGGAGGAGTTCACCCGGGAGCACCAGCGGGAGCCGTCCCTGGACGAGATCGCCAAAATCCTGGAGCTGAAACGGGAGGACGTGGTCTTTGCCATGGACGCCATCTCCGACCCGGTGAGCCTGTATGAGCCCATCTACTCCGACGGCGGGGATACGGTGTGCGTCATGGACCAGGTAAAGGACGAGAAGAACAACGATGAGCACTGGCTGGAGCACCTGGCCCTCCGGGACGCCATGGAACGTCTCCCCGAGCGGGAGCGGCACATCCTGGAGCTGCGGTTCTACCAGGGTAAGACCCAGATGGAGGTCTCCGCCGAGGTGGGCATCTCCCAGGCCCAGGTCTCCCGGCTGGAAAAGAGCGCCATCGGACAGATACGGAAAAATATCTCATAGCCCCCCGGCCGCCGCCGGGGGATTTTTACGGAATCCCGGGAAATGTGTACGGTGAAGCCCTAGCATTTTTTCCCGTTCTGTGGTATGCTGATTCCGTTATCACATTTCCCATGAGCAAGGACGGAACGGCAAATGAAGCTAACTCTCAAGGGCCACAGCTACCGCTACGCTGTGGAGCAGATCATGCTGGTGCTCTTCCCGGATCAGCGGCCGGAATACCCGGAGACGGAGCCGACAGGGGAGGGGCCGTGGGCGGTCTCCGAGCTGACATATACGGACGGCACGGCCCGCTGTGACACGGCGATTTGCCTCACCGACAGGACGGTCTCCGGCACGGCACAGCTCCCGGAGGCGTCTCTGACCGGGGAGGCCCTGGCCCGTGACCGGCTGCTCCAGCGGCTCATCAAGCAGTCCTTTTACCTGGCGGCGGTGCAGCTGCTGGACAAAAAGCCGGACTGGGGCGCCCTCACCGGTATTCGCCCGGCCAAGCTGGCCTCCAGGGCGCTGGAGGAGGGGCTGAGCGAGGAGGAGACGGAGCAGCGTTTTTTACAGGAGTATTTTGTCTCCCCTCAGCGGACGAAGCTGGCGCTGGAGGCGGCCCGCGCCGGGCGGGAGATCCAGCAGTCCCTCCGCCCGGAGGAGCTGTCCCTCTATGTGGGCATCCCGTTCTGTCCCACCCGCTGCGCTTACTGCTCCTTCGTCTCCGCCGACGTGCAGAAGGCGATGAAGCTGGTGGAGCCGTATCTGGACGCCCTGGACCGGGAGATCGACGCCGCCGCAGAGGTTTTGCCCCGGGCGGGGGCGGCGATCCGTTCCGTCTATATCGGCGGCGGCACCCCCACCACCCTCTCACCGGCCCAGCTGGATCGGCTGCTGGGACATATCCGCAGGGCCTTTGACCTCTTCCGTCTCTCCGAGTGGACGGTGGAGGCGGGACGACCGGACACCATTACCGCGGAAAAGCTGGCCGTCCTCCGGCAGCACGGGGTAGACCGGGTGTCCGTCAATCCCCAGACCATGGAGGACGAGGTGCTCCAAGCCATGGGCCGGGAGCACACGGCGGCGGAAATCCTCCGGGCCTATCGTCTGGCCCGGGACTCCGGGATACCGGCGGTGAATATGGACCTGATCGCCGGACTGCCCCGGGACACGGTGGCGGGCTTCCGGTACTCTCTGGACACCGTCATGGACCTGGAGCCGGAAAACATCACCGTCCACACCCTGGCCCTGAAAAAGGGCTCCCGGCTCATTCTGGAGCGTCAGGGCCTGCCCACCGGGGAGGAGACGGCCCAAATGCTGGACTACGCCTGGCCCCGGCTGGCGGAGGCGGGCTACCGGCCCTATTACCTCTATCGGCAGAAATACATGTCCGGGGCGTTGGAAAACATCGGCTGGTGCAAGCCGGGGTATGAGGGGCTGTACAACGTCTGCATCATGGAGGAGCTGCACACCATCCTGGCCCTGGGGGCAGGGGGCTCCACCAAGCTCACCGACCCATCCACGGGAAAGATCGTGCGCATGACCAACCCCAAATATCCATATGAATATATTCAGCGCATCGAGCAGCTCTGCGGGGAGAAGGAGCAGATCGTCCCCTTTTATCAGTCGCTGCTCCACAGGGAGGGATAGCTATGGCATATCTGCTCACCGACATCAACCGAAGGGCCTCCAGCGACCCGGCGGCATTTCTGGCCGAGAGCGACCGGGACTATCAGCAGCACATCTGCCAGGCGGCGGAGCAAATCCTGAACAACCGAAAGAACAGCCCGGTGGTGCTCCTCTCCGGGCCATCCGGCTCCGGAAAGACCACCACCGCCCTGAAGATCGAGGAGGAGCTGGAGCGCCGGGGGGTGCACACCCACGCCGTGGCCCTGGACAACTATTTCCAGACGCCTGACCGGGTCAACGGCCCCAAGACCCCGGAGGGAGATTATGACTATGAATCCCCCCGGTGCCTGGACATGGATCTGCTGGACCGGCACTTCACCGCCCTGGAGCGGGGGGAGGAGATCGCCATCCCCACCTTTGACTTCACCCACCAGAGACGGGCGGAGGGGGAGGCGACCCCTCTGCGACTGGGAAAGGACGAGATCGCCGTCTTTGAGGGCATCCACGCACTGAACGACGATTTGGCGGACCGACACGAGAACGCCTTTAAGGTGTATATCTCCGCCCGCTCCAACGTGGTGCGGCTGGGCCGGGTGGTGTTTAAGGGCACCTGGATACGGCTGACCCGCCGGACCGTCCGTGACCTGAACTTCCGTGGCACCGGAGTAGGGGAGACCCTGGATATGTGGGACAACGTCCGCCGGGGAGAAAAGCAGTATATCTCCCCCTACAAGAGCCGGGCAGACCTGATCTTCGACTCGTCCCTGCCCTATGAGGTGAACGTCATGGGCCGCTACGCCGAGCGGCTGTTCCGCTCCGTCCCGGAGGAAAACATCCGCCGCCGGGAAATTCTGGAGATGATTTGGGCCTTTGACCGCTTTGTCCCCATCTCCGCCGAGCTGGTGGCAAGGGACTCCCTTCTTCGGGAGTTCATCGGCGGCGGGAGCTATGACCGGCATTGACAAACCAACCAACCCCGCCCGGCAGAACCGCCGGACGACAGAACAAAGGAGAGATTTCTTATGGCAGAGAATTGTACACACGATTGCTCCTCCTGCGGGGAGAGCTGCGGAGATCGCACCCAGCCCCAAAACCTCCGGGAGCCGCCTAACGCGGCCTCCAGCATTCAGCATGTGGTGGCGGTGGTCAGCGGTAAGGGCGGCGTGGGCAAGAGCCTGGTGACCGACAGCCTGGCCGTCTCCATGGCCCGCCTGGGCAAGAAGGTGGGCATCCTGGACGCCGACATCACCGGCCCCTCCGTCCCCAAGGCCTTCGGCCTCACCGGGCCGGTGCTGGCGGACGACATCGGCATGATCCCCCCGGTGTCCGAGGGGGGCATTAAGGTCATGTCTCTGAACCTACTGACCAAGACGGAGACCGACCCGGTCATCTGGCGGGGCCCGGTCATCGCCGGCTGCGTGAAGCAGTTCTGGACGGACACTAACTGGGGCGAGCTGGACTATCTGTTTGTGGATATGCCTCCCGGAACCGGCGACGTGCCCCTGACCGTGTTCCAGTCCCTCCCGGTGGACGGCATCATCGTGGTCACCTCCCCTCAGGACCTGGTCTCCATGATCGTCACCAAGGCGGTGAAGATGGCCCAGATGATGAATATCCCCGTCCTGGGTATCATCGAGAATTTCAGCTATTTCCAGTGCCCCGACTGTGGCAAGCGCCACGCCATCTTCGGCGAGAGCAAGATCGCCCAGGTGGCGGCGGAGAACCGGGTCATCGTCCTGGCCCGCCTGCCCATCGACCCAGCCCTGGCCGCCGCCTGCGATACGGGGGCGGTGGAGTCCCTGGAGAAAAACTACCTGGAGCGCACCGCCGAGTTCCTGGACGGCCAGCTGAACGGAAAATTTTAAAACGGAAGCACCCTAAAGCCTGCCGCCCCTGCCCATCTGACATATACAGTCACCTGCGACAGGGGCGGCAGCTTTTCAACCGGGCGTGGAGGAGATGATACCATGGCGTTCGCTTTCAAGAAGGAGTACAGAGAATTCTATTTGCCGAAGAACAGATTACATCACGAGATCTACCTGTCCGACGCACGAAAGGTCGCCCCGGAAAAGTGGAAAACCGTTATTCGGCATCCAATCAGGAAGGTGTGACAGATACAGGATTGCCTCTGCCGACAGGAACAACAGACCGAAAAATCGGAATTTGAAGCAATGTAAACAACCTGTTGCAACGATGTAAACATGATGTGGTGGGGTTTTTCTGCCTGCTCTGTTATAATCATTGCATCAAAACCATAGGAGGTATTGATTATGATTTTATCAGAGAAAATTGTTACATTGCGTAAAAGACAAGGAATGTCCCAAGAGAATTTAGCGGAAAAGCTGAATGTTTCAAGACAAACCATTTCCCGATGGGAGAATGGAACTGTAGTACCGGATGCTCATAACATCTTGGAGATCAGCAAGGCTTTTGGCGTAACTTCTGATTATTTGCTGAACGATGATTTTGAAACCGATGATGACATTCCACAAATTAAGGAAGTCAAGAAAGACAACCGCATCTTGCATTTGAACTTAACTAGAATAGCCATTATGGTGCAGGTTGCATTTTTGAATGTAGCCTTGCAGCCATTTGGAGCAACAAACGGAACAGATAAGAGTATTGAGATTATTATTAAAGTGGTTCCGATTCTGCTTGCATCTATATGGATGGCACATAACTTGAAATATGAAAAGGATGTAAAACAGTACAAGCGGAATGTGATGATTGAACTCGCCTATTGTGGTGTGTTAGCAGTGATTTTCTTATTCGGTTATTACAGTGAAATGCATAGTGCAGGTACAGTCCTTTTGATAGTTGCTGCATTGTTTTATTTGTTGTTTATTAACCCAAAATACATGAACAGACCATTTGTTAAAAACATTAAAAAATAAATTCCAGTTTATGCGTCTCAATTCCCCCACCGCCGGAAGCCCGGAAAAAAGCCACAGCCGTACCGCCCCACTCAGGGCAACACGGCTGTGGTTTATTTTATGTTGTCTCATCCGTCCCGTGCTCCTCCTGCTCCAGCTCCGCCAGGAGCTTTTTGTCCTGCTTGGAGGAGAGGTCGAGCTTCTCGTAGAGGTCGGGTCTCCGCTCCCGGGTGCGGAGGATGGACTGCTTGCGCCGCCACTTGGCGATGTTGGCGTGGTGGCCGCTGAGCAGGATGGGGGGGACGGCCTTCCCGTGCCACACCTCCGGCCGGGAGTACTGGGGATATTCCAGCATCCCCGCCCAGTGGCTCTCATTCTCGTAGCACTCCGGGTCGGGGAGTACGCCGGGCACCAGGCGGCAGACGGCGTCCGCCACCGCCATGGCGGGAATTTCGCCGCCGGTGAGGACGAAGTCACCCATGGACAGCTCCTCGTCCACGCACTCCTCGATGAACCGCTCGTCGATGCCCTCATAGTGGCCGCAGACCAGGATGAACCGGTCATACTCTGTGCTCAGCCGCCGGGCGTCCGCCTGACAGAAGGTCTTGCCACAAGGGGAGAGAAAGATGGTGTGTAGCCGCTTTCCCGCCTCCTGGCAGATGTGTTCCCAGCAGCGGTAAAGGGGGTCTGCCTGCATGACGGCCCCCCGGCCGCCGCCGTAGGGGTAGTCGTCCACCTGGTTCTGTTTGTTCACCGTGTAGTCCCGAATCTGCCAGCAGTTGATGCGGATATAGTTCCGCTCCTGAGCACGGCCCAGCACCGACTCGCACAGCATATCCCCCACGCTTTCGGGGAACAGGGTCATAATGTCGATCTGAAACATCACAGATCCATCCCTTCCAGGGGGGCAAAGAGGATATAGCCCTCCTCCTCGAAGATGCCCCGGACGAAGTCGGGCACGTCCGGGATGAGGTAGCGCTTTTCCCCCTGCACCACATAGATGTCCTGGGCGGGGTACTCCAGAATGTCTACCACCTTGCCCAGCGTCTCCCCGGTCCCTGCGTGCCGGGCCTCCAGACCGATGAGGTCCACCACAAAGTGGACGCCCTCGGCCAGCTCGAACTGTGCCCGCTCCGCCTGGACCACCTTGCCCTTCAGGGGCAGAGCGGTGTCGATGGAGTCCACCCCCTCCAGGGTCAGCAGCACAAAGCCGCCGTGAAGACGGCTGTGGAGAACGCGAAAGGGCCTGCCGCCCACAAAAAGCTGCTCCAACTGGCACAGATTCTCCGGCTCATCGCACCAGGATTCCACCTTTACCTCGCCCCGGACGCCGTGGGTGTTGACGATCTTCCCGACCTCCAGATAGGAGTCCTTCATATGAATATCCCCTCTCTACATAACGACAAAACGCAGAGTGCGTGAAAACACCCTGCGTCCTTGCCAACTGAGGCGGTTTGCCTCACTCAGTCGTCCATGATCTCCACAGAGACTCTGGTGCCCCTCCGCTGGGCCAGGGAGCGCACGATGGTGCGCAGCTCCTTGGCGATCCGGCCCTGACGGCCGATGACCTTGCCCATATCCTCCGGAGCGACCCGCAGTTCCAGGACCACCTCGCCGTCGCAGCTGACCTCGTTGACCTGGACGGCGTCCGGGTTGTCCACAAGGTTTTTGGCGACGTAAGCCAAGAGTTCTTTCATGAATGTTGCTCCTCTCAGGGGATCACAGCACGCCGGCGTTCTTGAACAGACGCTTGACGGTGTCAGTGGGCTGAGCACCGGTCTTAATCCAGGCCTGAGCGCGCTCTACATCCACCTTGACCTCGGCGGGCTCCTTCAGGGGGTCATAGGTGCCCAGCTGCTCAATAAAGCGGCCGTCACGGGGATAGCGGGAGTCCGCCACCACGATACGATAGAAGGGAGCCTTCTTTGCGCCCATGCGGCGCAGTCTGATTTTAACCATTTATCATTCACCTCCAAATGAATTCATCTTGATTTATGAATAACGCCGTAGGGCGTGATTCAGCGCTTTTTCTTCTTCCGCTTGTTGCTTTTCCGCTGCCGCTTGGGGCCTGCGGTGCGCATCTGGCCGATGGCCTGCATGGTCTCCGGGTCGTCCATTCCGGGCATCCCCTTCATCTGCTGGAGCAGTCTGCGCATCCCCTTGGGCACCTTGCCACCGGACATCTGCTTGGTGAGCTTCTGCATCATCTCATACTGCTGAATGAGCTTGTTCACGTCGGAGACCTGTACGCCTGCACCGGCGGCGATCCGCTTCCGGCGGCTGGCATTGAGGATGGAGGGTGTCTCCCGCTCCTTGGGTGTCATGGAGAGGATGATGGCCTGGAGCCGATCCAGCTCCCGCTCGTCCAGCTTGGACTCGTCGATCTGGGCGGCGTTGACACCGGGCATCATGCCCAGGATGTCCTTCATGGAGCCCATCTTCCGAACCTCCAGCAGCTGATCGTAGTAGTCCTGGAGGGTGAACCGGTTTTTCCGGATACGCTCCTCCATCTCCTGGGCCTTTTTCTCGTCCAGGTTGTTCTGGGCCTTTTCGATGAGGGAGAGCACATCGCCCATGCCCAGGATACGGCTGGCCATCCGGTCGGGGTAGAACACCTCCACCGCGTCCAGCTTCTCGCCTACGCCCACAAACTTGATGGGCTTGCCGGTGGTGGCCTTGATGGAGAGGGCAGCGCCGCCCCGGGCGTCGCCGTCCAGCTTGGTGAGCATGACGCCGGTGAGATCCAGCGCCTGGTCGAAGGCCACGGCGGCGTTCACCGCATCCTGGCCGATCATGGCGTCTACCACCAGCATGATCTCGTCCGGCTGTACGGCGGCCTTGATGTTTTGCAGCTCCGCCATCAGCTTTTCGTCCACATGGAGCCGACCGGCGGTATCCAGAAAGACGATGTCGTTGGAGTGCTGTCTGGCGTGGTCAATGGCGGCTTTGGCGATGTCCACCGGGTCGATCTGGCCCATCTGGAACACGGGAACGCCCACCTGCTCGCCGACTACCTCCAGCTGCTTGATAGCGGCGGGACGGTACACGTCGCAGGCCACCAGGAGGGGCCGACGACCCTTCCGCTTGAGCATCCCCGCCAGCTTAGCGGCATTGGTGGTCTTACCTGCGCCCTGGAGACCCACCATCATGACCACAGTGGGGCCGTCCTTGGAGAAATTCAGGCCGACTGCCTCGCCTCCCATCAGGGAGACCAGCTCCTCGTTGACGATCTTGACCACCATCTGGCCGGGGGTGAGGGACTCCATCACGTCGGCGCCGATGGCCCGCTCCGTGCAGGTCTTGACAAAGTCCTTGACCACCTTATAACTGACGTCGGCCTCCAGCAGGGCCAGGCGGATCTCCCGCATGGCCTCC
>JAJPWY010000013.1 GCA_021205725.1 Clostridiales bacterium | reverse complement strand
CGTTGGCCAGGATGTAGACCTTGATCTTCGGCTCGGTGCCGGAGGGACGGATGATGAAGGTGGTGCCGTCGGCCAGGTCGTAGGCCACCACGTTGGAGTCCTTCAGCTCCATCTCCTCCACCTTGCCGGTGGCGAGATCGGTGGCGGTGCCGGTCTGATAGTCCTTGGCCACCACCACGGGGGTACCGGCCACCTCGGTGAGAGGCTCGGCGTGGAGCCGCTGCATGATACCGGCCATCTTCGCCATGCCGTCCAGACCGGGCATGACCAGGTTCAGGGTCTTTTCGCCGTAGAAGCCGTACTTGGCGTAGCAGTCCATCAGGGCGTCGTACAGGGTCTTGCCCTGGGTGGCGTAGTAGGCGGCCATTTCCACCACGATGGTGATGGCGGTGACGGCGTCCTTGTCCCGGACGTAGTCGCCGAACATATAGCCGCAGGACTCCTCATAGGAGTAGATGACCTTGCCCTCGCCGGACTTCTCCAGCTTGTCCTTCTTCTCGCCCAGGAACTTGAAGCCGGTGAAGGTGCGGGCGCACTTGACGCCGTTGGCCTCGGCCACCTTGGTCGCCATGGCGGAGGAGACGATGGTGGTGTTCACATAGGCGTTCTCCGGGAGGATGCCCGCCCGCTTCCGGGCCTGGATGGCGTAGTCCTCCAGCAGGATGCCGGTCTGGTTGCCGGAGAGGACCACATAGTCCCCGGCGGAGGTCTTGACCATGACGCCCACCCGGTCAGCGTCCGGGTCGGAGCCCACGATCAGGTCGCAGCCGTGCTCTTTGGCCAGATCGATGGCCAGATAGAAGCCCTCCGGGTTCTCCGGGTTGGGGGAGGCCACGGTGGGGAAGTCGCCGTCGATGACCATCTGCTCGGGCACACAGTAGACCTTCTTCATGCCCAGCCGCTTCAGGGCCTCGGGGATGAGCTTGTAGCCGGTGCCGTGGAAAGGGGTGTAGACGATGCCGAAGGTGTCCGCCACCTGCTCCACAGAGGCCCGGTCGATGACCTGACCCATGACCTGCTCCAGGAAGGCCTCGTCAGTCTCCTCGCCCAGCAGAGTCACCAGGCCCTGGGCCTTGGCCTCCTCCAGATCCATGGTCTTGACATCGTCAAAGACGTCCAGCTCCTTCATCTTGGCGGCCACCACATCGGCGTGGACCGGGGGCAGCTGAGCGCCGTCCGCCCAGTAGACCTTATAGCCGTTGTACTCCTTGGGGTTGTGGGAGGCGGTGATATTGATGCCCGCCTGAGCCCCGTAGTACCGGACGGCAAAGGACACCTCGGGAGTGGGGCGCAGCTCGTCAAACAGCTTGACCTTGATGCCGTTGGCAGCCAGGATGGCGGCGGCGGTGCGGGCAAACTCGGTGGAGTGGTTCCGGCAGTCGTGGATGACGATGACGCCCTTCTCACAGGCCTCGGCTCCCTCTGCCTTGACCACCTCGGCAAAGGCCTGGGTGGCGTGGGCGACGATGTGCCGGTTCATCTGGTGCAGGCCCACGCACATGGTGCCCCGCAGACCGGCGGTGCCAAACTCCAGAGGGCCAAAGAAGCGGCTCTCGATCTCCTTCTCGTCATCCCGGATGGACTCCAGCTCCGCCTTTTCCTCAGCGGACAGAGCGGGGCTGTTCAGCCATTTTTCATACGTGTCTTTATAGGACATTGGAATACACCTCCAAAAAATGTGAGACCCCGTCCCGGCTCTGGGTCGGCTGTGCTGCCCGTCCCGGCAGGTCTCCGGTTGATGATTCTATTATACCAGCGTCCCCCGGCATTTGTCCAGTAGATAAGAGAAATGTCTTTTCGTAAAAGTGGCTTTTGGTGGGGTGTTTGTCTGTCCGCGCGTTTTTTGCGGATTCGCCGGAACCTTCCTGTTTAATGAGAGCCCCTGCTGCTCTCCCTCAGTCTGCCCTTCGGGCAGCCAGCTCCCTCAGAGAGGGAGCCAAGGGGTTACACTGATTTCCTGCCTCCTTCTCCCCACAAAACCCGTTTGCCAATCCCCTCTCCCTGTGCTACAATAGGGAAAAATCTCAGACGGGAGGCGGGGCAAATGACGCTTCTGACCCGGGAGCTGGTGGCCGGATGGCTGCCGGAGCGTCCGGAGGACGGCCACAAGGGCACCTTTGGGAAGGTGCTCATCGCCGGGGGCAGCGTGGGCTACACCGGGGCGCCGGTGCTGGCGGCCCGGTGCGCCGTCCGGGGCGGTACCGGGCTGGTGTTCCTGGGAGTGCCCCGCTCCGTCTGGCCGGTGGCGGCGGTGAAGTGCGACGAGGCCATGCCCTTCCCTCTCCCGGAGGATGAAAACGGGAGGCTGGCCGGGCCCGCCCTGGAGCCGCTGGCAGAACGCCTCTCCGGCTGTGACGCCGGGCTGATCGGCCCGGGGCTGGGTCAGTCGGAGGAGCTGGACGGACTGGTCACCGGCCTGCTCACCCGGGCAAACTGCCCCATGGTGGCAGACGCCGATGGTCTAAACGCCCTGGCCCGGCATATGGATATTCTGAGCCGGGTGAGCGTCCCCCTCATCCTCACCCCTCACGACGGGGAGTTCCGTCGTCTCTCCGGCCACTGGCCGGGGACAGACCGGGTGCAGGAGGCCGCCGATTTTGCTCAGGCCCACCGGTGTATCCTGGTGCTCAAGGGCCACCGGACGGTGATCGCCGGGCCGGAGGGCCAGGTATTTCAGAACACCACCGGCAACCAGGGCATGGCAAAGGGGGGCAGCGGCGACGTGCTGGCCGGGCTGATCCTCTCCCTGCTGGGGCAGGGGATGGAGCCGGTACGGGCGGCGGCGGCAGCCGTCTGGGTTCATGGCCGGGCGGGAGACCGGGCGGCGGAGGCCAAAGGCTTTCGGGGCATGACCCCCTCCGACCTGGTAGAAATGCTGCCGGAGGTCTGGCGGGAGGATTTCCATTGTTAACATAACGCAAGGAGGAAGGGCAATGCGCCATAGCAAGGGCGCACTGATGATACTTCCCATCGTCCTGCTGCTGAGCGGCTGCGGACTGCTGGGACAGAGCACAGAGGCAAAGACGGAGGCGCTGCGGGAGGTCTATCAGGCCATGACCGGCTTTCAGGCTGCGGCGGAGATCACCGCCGACTACGGCGACCGGGCCTATCAGTACACCGTGACCCTCTCCGGCAACGCCAACGCAGGAACCATGACGGTCACCGCCCCTGAGTCCATCGCGGGGACGGGAGCCGCCTGGTCCGGCGGATCCGCCAGTCTGGAGTATGAGGGCATCTCTCTGGAGACAGGGGCCCTCTCCCCGGACGGCCTCTCCCCGGCGGACGCCATGCCGGTGATCCTGGCCGCCTGTCAGTCCGGCTCCGTCATCGAGAGCGGGTTCCCCGCCTGGGGGGAGGACGGGGAGAGCCTCTACCTCCTGCTCCAAAACCCCAAAACCGCCGACGAGGAGAGCCGGGTGGCGATCTGGGCCGACCCGGAAACCTATGTCCTCCGGCAGGCGGACATCCTGTGGGGGGACGACCGGGTCGTCTCGGTGACCTTTACCGATTTCACTATAGAGAATGGATGAGTGCCTCCCCTGAAAGGGCGTAAGTGCCGCAAAGGGGGAGCCGAGGGGCTTGTGCCAGACCCTTGCCTCCCTCTTTGAGGCGAAGTGCCGCCGTAGGCGGTAGAGGTGGCACGGCGAAGCCGTGACGGAGGGAGAGCAGCTGGCACTAATGGTAAGTGAAAGTCTTTCGGCGAATTCCCTGACAGGAAATTTTACGCCGCTTTCGAGCCGCCCTTCGGGCGGCACCCCTCAGTCAGCTTCGCTGACAGCTCCCCTTTCAGGGGAGCCAGATAAACTGTCACCTCGCCTTACGAAGAAAGCCACTCCCCAACCACACAGACAAAAGAAGGAAGCGATACCCATGACAGAACAGACGAGCCGCACCTGGGCGGTGATCCACCTGGATCGGCTGGCCCGGAATTATGAGACGCTGCGTAAGCTGGCCCCTCACAGCAAATTTGCGGGGCTGGTCAAGGCCAACGCCTACGGCCACGGGGCCATCCCGGTGGCAAGGAAGCTGGAGCAGCTGGGGGCGGACTATTTGCTGGTGGCCTGCCTGGACGAGGCGGAGGAGCTGCGGGAGGCAGGGATCCAGGCCCCCATCCTCATTCTGGGCTACACCCCCGTCTCCGCCACAGAGACCCTGCTCCGGCAGCATATCGTCCAGACGGTCTACGACCCGGAGCAGGCCCGGGCCTTCTCTGATGCGGCACTGTCTCTCGGGGGGCGGCTCCGGTGCCACCTGAAGGCGGACACGGGGATGTCCCGTCTGGGTATCCTCTGTGATGAGAGCCATTTGGAGCACGGGGCAGAGACCCTGGCGGAGATGGCCCGTCTCCCCGGCCTGGAGCCGGAGGGCATCTTTATGCACTTCTCCGACGCAGACACCTGCCCGGAATACTCCGAAATGCAGATTAGACGGTTCCGGTCGCTGCTGGAGCGGCTGGAGGCGATGGGAGTCACCTTCCCCATCCGGCACTGCTGCGCCGGGGCCGCCACCCTGAACTATCCCCAGGCACATTTGGACATGATCCGACCGGGCATCCTGCTCTACGGTCACTCCCCCGACCACTCCTGTGACGGGAAAATTCCTCTGGAGCCGGTGATGGAGGTCAAGAGCCATGTGGTGTCGGTGAAACAGCTTCCAAAGGGCACCTGCATCAGCTACGGTCGCACCTACACCCTGGAGCGGGACAGCCTGGTGGCGGCGGTGCCGGTGGGCTATGCCGACGGCCTGTTCCGGCTGCTCTCCAATCGCCAGGAAATGCTGGTTCGGGGGCAGCGGGTGCCCCAAATCGGCCGGGTGTGCATGGATATGTGTATGCTGGACGTCACCGACCTGCCCCAGGTTCAGGTGGGAGACGAGGTCACAGTGTTCGGCGACGGACTTCCCCTGGAGGAAAAGGCGGATGCGCTGGGAACCATCTCCTACGAGCTGCTGTGCGCCGTATCTCCCCGGGTGAAACGGGTATATGTGGAATAAGAGCAGAAACAGGTCTGACCGGGCGTCACCGGTCAGACCTGTTTTTCGCAATTGAGAGGGAAAATAGGGCTGAGACAAATCTAAAATGAAAACAGTGGATTTAAGCTCCCTTTAAGCTGGCCGTTGTATCCTGTCCCCACAAAGGAGATGACCCATTATGAAATCATGCAAAAAAATACTCTCCATCCTCTGCGCCCTGGCGCTGGCCCTGTCGGTGACGGCCTGCTCCTCCACGGACAGCGAGGATACATCGGAGACGGATACTGCCACAGAGACCGAGGCCACCGAAACTGACCAGGTGGAGGAGACCTCCGCCGACACGGAGACTGCCACCCAGGTGGGACAGATCACCGCCATCGACGGCTCCACCGTCACCCTCCAGCTGGGGGAGCTGTCCGAGACGACCGGCGGCGACTTTGACGGGGAAATGCCCGACGGCGAGGGCGGCGGGGACTTCGATGGCGAACTGCCCGATAGCGAGGGTGAGTCCGCCGACGGCGAGGCTCCTGAACTGCCTGACGGTGAGGAGATGGGGGACGGGGAAGCCCCCTCTGATGTCCCCTCCGACGGCGAAGCCCCCAGCGGCGACGGCGAGGCCCCCAGCGGCGACGGGGAAATCCCTGACGACCTGCCCACCGACGGAGAGGGCGGGGACTTTGACGGCGAGATGCCCGGCGGGGACGGCGATTTTGACGGAGAAATGCCGGAGGGCGGCGACTTCGACGGTGAAATGCCCGACGGTGAGGGCGGCGGCTTCGGCGGCAGCGGCTTTACCGCCGGAGACGAGACCCTGACCCTGGACCTGACCGACGTGACCGTCACCCTGTCCGACGGGGAGACGGGAAGCGTCTCCGACCTGGCAGTGGACGATATCCTGCAAATCGAGTATGACGCGGACGGGGTGGTGTCCTCCGTCACCGTGCTGTCTCTGACCGGCGGCATGGGCGGCGGCGATATAGGCGGCAGCTTCGGCGGCTCCAGTGAGGTGGAGCAGGGCACCGCCGCCAACACCATCGACGAGGACGGGGACTACTCCGGCGGCACCTACACCTCCACCGGGGACGACGAGAACGCCCTCCGGGTGGACGGGGCCACCGTCACCCTGGACGGCATCACGGTGGATAAGTCCGCCGGGGCCACCTCCGACACCGAGACCGGCGACTTCTACGGCATGAACGCCGCCCTGCTGGCCACCGACGGGGCGGACGTGACCATCACCAACGCCACAGTCACCTCCTCCGCCCAGAACGGCAACGGCGTGTTCAGCTACGGGGAGGGGACCGTGGTGACCATCTCTGATTCTACCATCACCACCACCGCCGACAACTCCGGCGGCATCCAGACCACCGGCGGCGGCACCACCAATGCTTCCAACCTGACGGTGGAGACCTCCGGCAGCTCCTCCGCCGCCATCCGCTCCGACC
>JAJPWY010000073.1 GCA_021205725.1 Clostridiales bacterium | reverse complement strand
ACCTGGAACGAGAAGCTGACGGAGCTGTGGAGCCTGCTCACCACCAGCCCGGAGTCCTTCCGGGGCGGTGGAATCTGGTCGGTCATCCTCGGTATCCACGCCGGGCTGAAAGCTGTGGGCTATGGCCTACTGGTGCTCTTCTTTGTCATGGGCGTGGTCAAGACCTGCGGCAGCGTGGCCGAGCTCCGGCGGCCGGAGCTGGCTCTCCGGTGCTTCGTCCGCTTTGTTCTCGCCCAGGCCGCCGTCTCCTACGGTATGGAGCTTATGACGGCTCTGTTCCAGGTGGCCCAGGGCGTGACCTCCACCATCCTGTCCAGCTCCGGCCTGTCGGTGCAGAGCGCCGCTTCACTCCCGGATGAGCTGGTGTCTGCCATCGACAGCGTGGGATTCCTGGAGAGCATCCCCCTCTGGGCCGTCACCCTGCTGGGCTCCCTGTTTATCTGGGCCATGTCCCTGGTCATGATCCTCACCGTCTACAGCCGGTTCTTCAAGCTGTACATCGCCACCGCCATCGCACCTATCCCTCTCTCCAGCTTTGCGGGACAGCCCTCCAGCAGTATCGGCGTCGCCTTTCTCAAAAGCTACGCCGCCATCTGTCTGGAGGGCTGTGTCATCGTCCTGGCCTGCGTCATCTACTCCGCCTTTGCCTCCAGCCCGCCTGCCGTCTCGGACACCTCTGTCTCGGCGGCTACGATGGTCTGGAATTATGTCGGGGAGCTGCTGTTCAATATGCTGGTGCTGGTGGGCTGCATCAAGCTCAGCGACCGCCTGGTGCGGGAGCTGATGGGGCTTTAGCCTCTCAACCGCCTGACCAGCGTCACCGCCCAGGAGAGGATCACCAGGCCCACCAGCCCGAAGAAGATCCCGTCCCCCACCGTCTGGTGGGCATGATACCACTCCGGGGCCAGCAGTGGCAGCAGCAGGGCGTACAGCAGCGGGATCGCCAGGCGCATGGCTGCGGCCAGCCGAAGGATCACGGATAGAAGCCCAACACCTATCCCCAGCAAAAGGATCGTCATTTTTCTGCCCTCCTCGTTGTGTTTGGTTTTATTGGAGTGTTGTATCTTACCATCCTTTCCCCAAAAGCGCAACCCACTGTTCGCCAATTCCATCTTCCCTCAGAAATCCCATCAAAAAAGGAGTTGATCTCACTGGAAGTCCGCATCAACAAGGAGGTTCGGGATTATCAGGAGAGCATTTTCTTCGGCCTCTCCCTTCGTCAGTGCCTCTTTTCCGCCTTGGCCATTCTGGTGGCCGTGGCCTGTTATTTTCTCCTTCATCACTTTACCTCCGGCAGTCAATACGACTGGGTCTGCGTCCTCGCCGCCTTCCCCTTCGCCCTGGGCGGATTCTTCCGATATAACGGCATGAACGCCGAGCAGTTTCTGGCCGCCTTTCTCCGCTCCCAACTGGCCTACTCCAGGCGACTCCTGTTCCTCTCGGAAAATCTCTACGCCAGGGCGCTGGAGAGATCGTCTGTAAAGGAGGCGCTGACCCTTGATTAAGACCCTTCAAGCCACCCTGAAGCAGGATCGGATCAAGATCCCCGTCCCCAAATCTGTTCAGGACATCATCCCCATCCGCCGCATCTGGGCGGACGGGGTCTTTCAGTTCGGCTCCAAATTTTCCAAGACCATCCGTTTCTCTGACATCAACTACACGGTGGCCTCCAAGGAGGACAAGACCGCCATGTTCCTCAATTACGCCGAGCTACTCAACGCCCTGGACACCGGGGCCACCACCAAGATCACCATCAATAACCGCCGGCTGAACCGCCAGGACTTCCAGCGGGAGATCCTGCTGCCCCAAAAGGCTGATCGGCTCTCCGGCTACCGGGAGGAGTACAACGCCATGCTGCTGGACAAGGTCACCGACGCCTCCAACAGCGTGGTTCAGGAGCGGTATATCACCGTCTCCGCCCACCGGAAGAATGTGGAGGAGGCCCGCACCTTCTTTGCCCGAAGCACCGGAGACATCGTCTCCCGGCTGGCCCGGCTGGACGCACGGTCGGAGGAACTGGACGCCACAGAACGGCTCCGGGTGCTCCACGACTTCTACCGCACCGGGGAGGAGACAGAGTTCCGCTTCGACCTGCAAGACAGCGTCCGGCGGGGGCATTTCTTCCAGGATGCCATCTGCCCGGACAGCCTGGAATTCAAGAAGGATTGCTTTCTGATGGGGGACAAGTTCGGCCGGGTGCTGTTTCTCAAGGACTTTGCCAGCTATATCAAGGACTCCATGATCAGTGAGCTGACCAGCCTCAACCGCACCATGATGCTGTCCATCGACATCATCCCCGTCCCCACCGACGAGGCCGTCCGGGAGATGCAGAACCGGCTGCTGGGGGTGGAGACCAACGTCACCAACTGGCAGCGGCGGCAGAACAGCAGCAACAACTTCTCCGCCGTCGTCCCCTATGACCTGGAGCAGCAGCGGAAGGAGACGAGAGAGATGCTGGACGACCTGACCACCAGAGATCAGCGGATGCTCTTTGCCGTGGTCACCCTGGTCCATCTGGCGGACAGCAAGGAGCAGCTGGACAGCGACACGGAGACGCTTCAGTCCGTAGCCCGAAAGCACCTCTGCCAGCTCGCCACCCTGAGCTGGCAGCAGCCGGAGGGCCTCATCACCGCCCTCCCTCTGGGTCTGCGGCGCATCGACGCCCTGCGGACCCTCACCACCGAGGCGTTGGCCGTCCTCATGCCCTTCCAGGCCCAGGAGATCCGGCACCAGGGCGGCGTCTACTACGGGCAAAATGTCATCAGCCGCAATCTCATCATCGCCAACCGCCGGGAGCTGCTCAACGGCAACGGCTTCGTCCTGGGGGTCTCCGGCTCCGGCAAGTCCTTCACGGCAAAGCGGGAGATGGTCAGCCTGGCTCTCTCAACCGAGGACGACATCATTGTTATCGACCCAGAGGCGGAGTACCGACCGCTCATTGAAGGCCTGGGCGGGGAGGTCGTCCATATCTCCGCCGCCTCCCGGAACCACATCAATGCCCTGGACATGGAGCAGGGCTACGGCGATGGGGAGAATCCCGTTGTCCTGAAATCCGAGTTCCTCCTGTCCCTCTGTGAGCAGCTGGTGGGCTCCGGCAAGCTGTCCGCCAAGGAGAAATCCATTATCGACCGGTGTACCGCCAATGTCTACCGGGATTATATCCGCCACGGCTACAAGGGGTACGCCCCCACCCTCCGGGAGTTCCATGCCGATCTGCTCCGGCAACCGGAGCCAGAGGCCAGGGAGGTGGCTCTGGCCATAGAGCTGTTCACCGAGGGCAGTCTCAACACCTTTGCCAAGGCCACCAATGTGGATACGGACGCACGCATCCTCTGCTACGACATTCGGGATCTGGGCAAGCAGCTCCTTCCGGTGGGGATGCTGGTGGTACTGGACAGCATTTTCAACCGTGTCATCCGGAATCGGGAGCGTGGGAAAAACACCTGGATCTACATCGACGAGATCTATCTGCTGTTCCAGCACGAGTACAGCGCCAACTTCCTGTTCACCCTGTGGAAGCGGGTGCGAAAATATGGGGCCTGCGCTACCGGCATCACCCAAAACCTGGACGACCTGCTCCAGTCCCACACCGCCCGAACCATGCTGGCCAACTCGGAATTCCTCGTCATGCTCAACCAGGCGGCCACCGACCGGGCGGAGCTGGCCCGGCTGCTGAACATCTCGGACAACCAGCTCTCCTATATCACCAACGTGGAGTTTGGCCGGGGACTCATCAAGTGCGGCAGCAGCATCGTCCCCTTCTCTGACAGCTTTCCCAAATACACCCGGCTGTACCAGCTCATGACCACCAGGCCCTCGGAGATGACAGACTGAGATGCGGGAGATACGGGAAAAGCCGCCTGTCCAGGCGGCGCAAAGGGAAAGGGCCAAAATCCTCCCGAAAACGCTGATACGGAATCCCGCAGCGGCAGGCGGAGAGCATCTGCGCACCCAGCTACGGGACGCCGCCCAGATGGGCCAACAGGACGACGTTGGCGGCGACCGGCTGGAGGACACGATGGCAGACGGCGCCGGAGCAGTCGTCCAGGATGGAGCGCAGCTGACCCACAGGGCGGGGAACGCCGCCTTGACAGCCTTCCGAAAGAGACGGCAAAAGGAGCAAGAGCAACTGGGGATTGCATCAGACCTATCACCGGAGGGATTTACCGAACCGGATGACGCAGAAATTTCTGTCAATCATGTCTCTGGCACGTCGACCGGCTGCAGCGACACTCCGGGTTTGTCCGATGGGACAGGCCCGGTCTTTCCTGCAAATACAATTCACGAAGCCCGTGCCGAACAACCGGCTCCGGCCAGGCTGCCCAGGGAGCGGCAGACGACGAAGGAAAACCGTTTTCGGGTAAAAGAGCGTTCCTGTCACCGGACGATCAGGGAGAAGGAGCAAGATCCCGCATATCTGCCAAAGGAGCGCAGCCCTATTCCTGATGCGCCTCGCACAGAGCCGCAGGCCCCGCCGGTCTCCTCTGCTTCCGCCTTTGCGACAGAGCGTGCCGCCCAGCAGACAGCTCAGCGGGCGGCGCAACAGGCCAGAAAAGCGTCTCAGACCGCAGCAAAAACCGTCTCTGCCACCAGACAGACCGCAAGGTCCGCAGGAGACGCCGTCCGGCGCACCGCTGCCGCCGCTCGGACGGCGCTGGCCTCCTCGAAGTCCCTGTCTGTGGTGATCGCTGCCGGCGGCGGCGTGGTGGTCGCCATTCTCCTGGTGGTGCTGTTGTTTGGCGGGGCGTTCAGTCTGATAGGCGGGGACAACGTCAGCTCGGTGCTGCCGGTCAGCGAGGAGGTGGATGCCTATGAACCGGTCATCCGGCTGTATGCCGAGGAATACGGTGTCGCCGACTATGTGGAGCTGATTATGGCCATTATGATGCAGGAGAGCGGCGGCCGGGGGCTTGACCCCATGCAGGCGTCGGAAAGCGGTTACAATACCCGATACCCCAACACCCCCGGCGGCATCACCGACCCGGACTACTCCATCCAATGCGGTGTTCAGGTGGTGCGGGACGTGCTGGAGCGGGCCGGGGTGGAAAGTCCCGTGGATATGGAGCACATCCGGCTGGCGCTCCAGGGGTACAACTTCGGCCCAGGCTACATCACCTGGGCCGTTCGTCATTATGGAGGCTACTCCCTGGCCAATGCAGCGGAGTTCTCCGCTATGATGGCGGCACAGCTGGGCTGGGACGGCTATGGGGATACACAGTATGTTCCTCACGTCCTGCGTTACTATGTCTTTGGGCGGTTTGGCACGGGTGAGGGAAATGAGGCGCTGGTAGCCGTCGCTCTCTCCCAGGAGGGCAACGGCGGCGAAACCTACTGGCGCTGGTTCGGTTTCGACAGCCGGGTGGACTGGTGCGCCTGCTTTGTCTCCTGGTGCGCTGACCAGTGCGGGCTGATCGATGCAGGAACCGTCCCGAAATTCTCCCTCTGCACCGACGGCGCTGCCTGGTTCGCCGATCAGGGACGGCTCATGGACGGCAGCTATGCCCCCTCTGCCGGAGACATCATCTTCTTCGACTGGGACGGCGACGGCAACGCTGACCATGTGGGGATCGTGGAGACTGTGTCAGGCGGGCGAGTCTACACCGTGGAGGGGAACAGCGGAGATACGGTCAGGAGGAAGGATTATGCCCTGGGCGGGACGGTGATTTTGGGGTTTGGGGTTCTGGGACAGTGAACTATCATGAGCATAGCTTTTCTGTTGGCATTCATTTTCTGTCTCTCCTATTCAAGGTGTGTATGATATGTGCTGTTTTACCCCGTCACGGGAGCAGAATAATGCTCTGTTAGCAAAAGACTTTTGTGCCGTACCGTATTCACCGTATTCGTTGGAACCAAACGACCCATTCGCTTCCGGGCTCTCGCCTGAACCCATGGCAGGGGCCCGCCATAAATTAGTTGTTGACCTTATGATGCGCCGTGGGGCTTGTCTCATCCAGCGGCAGAAAGGTATAACCGTTTTCGATCCCCCAGGCGATGATCTCCTCCACAGCATCTACGCTGAAGGATTTGATGTCATGCTGGAGCACCACGGATACACTGTGCTGCCGGATCCCGGAGATCACATTTTGGGCTACCACCTCTGTCGAGGTCGTCTCCCCGGCGTCTCCGCTGGTGACGTTCCAGTCAAAATACTGATAACCCATGTCCTCCACTGCCTGAGTGAGGGCAGTCATGATTCCGGGGTTAAAGCGGCTGACCAGATTCGAGCTGCCGCCAGGGAACCGGATCAGCTTGGTCTCAGAACCAGTCTGGGCCGCCACGATCTCACTCATTCGATTCAGATCGTCAAAATAGGCGTCCTCGCTGGCGTAGATGGTGCTGTAGTTGTGGGAATAGGTATGGATCCCAATGGTGTGTCCCGCCTCGGCGGCGGCGCCGATCAGGTAACGATAGCTCGGATTGGCATTGGTGACGAAAAACGTCGCCTTCACATTGTACGCAGCCAGGACGTCCAAAAGCCGCTGGGTGTAGGGGCCTGGGCCGTCGTCAAAGGTCAGATAGACCACCTTGTCTCCGGGGTTCACCACATCCGCCTGGGGCCGTGGCTCCACATGGACGACTCTGGAGGCGACGCCCACATTTCCCGCCTGATCCACAGCGGTATAGGTCAGAGTGTAAACCCCCGCATGATAGCGCTCCACCGTCCCGGAGACGGAAACCTGCGCTGTGATATCTCCGTCTCCCTGGTCGATCGCCGTGCAGCCCGGGTCTGCGAACGCCTCCCCCGCCTTCATCCACATCTCCCCATCTCCGTTGAGCGTGACCACCGGGGGCAGGGTATCTACATATTCGACAGTCCGGACACAGGTTCCCACGTTTCCATAGCTGTCCGTCACCGTATAGGTGATCTGTCCGTCCTCCTGAGCGGTCACGATCGCATCCGTCAGGTTTCCGTCGCAGTCGTCCGTGGCGATTGCCCCCGGATCCTGGACAGCCTCCCCCTTTTCCACCTGTAGGGGGTTGTCCCCCTGGAGGGTGATTACCGGAGGCTCCCGGTCGTCATGGACGATCTCCCGCTGCACCATCGTCACGTTGCCGGAGCTGTCGGACACCGTATAGGAGACGATCCCGTTCTCCTCCCGGTGCTCCACCGCAACCGTCAGGTTCCCGTCGTAGTTGTCCCAGGCGGAGAAGCCCTCCTCTTTATAGACGTCGATGGGCCTGGTATAGTAGTCCTCGATGTATTCCAGCGTGATCTCCGGCGGCGTATCGTCCACCACCTGCACCTGACGGGATCTGGTGCTGTGAAATCCCAGGAAATCCGCCGTATAGACTACCTCATAGCTGCCCAGTCGCTCCTCGGAAAGCCCGGAATCGTCATATTGTACCGGGATGGAGATGCCGTCCTTCAGGATAAATTTGCCGCAGAACACCGCCTCTGCGCCCTCGTCCCGGTAGCTGTCCCCATAGGACAGGACGGCGGAGTCCTCCCCCCGAAGCCGGATCTGGACCTGCCAGCCGCCGAGAAAATAGGCTAGGGCCAGGCACAGGCAAATCAGCAGCGCCCCGCCGACGGCCAGCAGCAAAGCTTTCTTTCTGTTCATCGTATCCCTTTCCTGAAAAAATCGTCTGAAAATCTGAGCGCAAAAACAGTCGAAATATGGGAAACTATCTTCTATTTTAGTATTTGCGCTCTTTTTGTCAACAGGCGACCTCTGGATTTTATAAGAATAAAGAATCCTAACTGACAGGATTGTAAAATATCGCCTGCCGGGGGAATTGGCCCGGCAGGCGTTACCGATGTTCAAAATCAGGTGTCTTTGCTGCGAAACCTCACAGTTCAGCGGCTCGTCTCCGGGCTGCAATATCACCTTTCTCCAGCTTCTCCCACGCTCTGATAGATGCGCCGGAGCAGCTCCGGGTGCAGGTCGGCGTAATTGGGGAGGTAGTTCAAAACGTGTTGTACATAGAAGATGGACAGCTTGCTGGACGGCTCCATGGAAGCCAGCGCCCCCGCTGCACCGTCCCAGCCAAACTCCCCCGCCGGGACGCCGCCATCATTCAGCAGATGTACCCGCATCCCCAGGCCGTAGCCCTCGGCAAGGCTGGGCTTCATGGTGTTGTGGAAGTCGTCCAGAACGGTACCCTGGAGCTGGTTGACGTGGAGCAGGGCCACCGACTCCGGCGTCAGGATACGGATCCCGTTGGCCCCCACGCCGCCGCAGGCCAGGGCGTCCAGGAAGATGATATAGTCCTCCGCACGGCAGCAGATGCCCGCCCCGCCGGAGTCGTAAGGCTCCGTCAGCTGATGGGAGTTGTCCTTGGGGAAGCGTATCATCTTCTCCTGCTCCGGGGCGTAAAACAGCTGGTCAGGCATATGGGCCAGCTTCTCCCCGTCCGGGTGGAAGGTCAGGCCGGTGATGCCAAGGGGAGTGGCGATGTGGTTGATAACATAGTCCGAGAGCCGCTCCCCGGACGCCACCTCAATGACCGCCCCCATCACGTCATGGCACATACTGTAGCAGAAGTGGGTGCCGGGGTCGAAGGCCAGGGGCTCCCTGACCAGGGCAGCGATCATCTGCCGGGTGGTGGCCTGGTTGTGGCTCTCCTCCCGCTGCCGCACCAGGCTTTCCAGGGTCTGGTCATAGGTGAAGCCGCCGGTCATGGTCATCAGGTGCCGGAGGGTCATCACCGTCCGGGCCGGGCGGAGGGCACCGTCTGCCTCCCGCACCAGGGGAGCGGACAGCTCCGGCAGGTACCTGGCCACCGGGTCGTCCAGATTCAGCAGGCCCCGCTCCCGCAGCTGCATCACCGCCGTCATGGTCATCAGCTTGGTGCAGGAGTAGATCCAGTACCACTCGCCCCCGGCCAGGGGGGTCGTCCCCTCCCAGTCCAGATGACCGGCGGTGTGGCGGTAAATTTGCCGATGGTTCTGATAGAGAATGCACTCGCAGGCGGGGACGCCGTAGCGCTCATTCACCTGGTCAAGGAACTCCGTTACCCCTGTAAACTTCATCTCCATTGTCCATCTCCTGTCTGAATCAGTACCTCCATGGCGCCTAGCGTCACCGTCTGCCCGTTCATCGGGAAGGACTGGCCATGAAGGGTGTTGTTGAAGATAAACCGGTAGCTGCCGCCGGGGCCGGTGCGCTCCGTCACCTCTACCCCCACTGGCAGCATATCCATGGCAGGGATGCCCTGGCGGGGGAGAATCTCCAGCAGCAGGGTGCGGTACATAGCCTTCTCCCCCACGGTGCCCACATAGTAGGCCCAGCCCTTGCCGAAGCGGTTGCGGGTGATGGCCGGGGTACCGGCGTAGAACCGGCCCGTATACCTGGCCCAGACCTCCGCCGTCTCCGGCGTCAGCAGGTCGCACCAGCTGGTGATGCGATAGGTGCTCCCCTGGCTGGTGGTGATTTGCTGGGTCGCTGGGCCGATGGCGTCATACTCCGCCACCGTGCAGCCGCACAGCTTCCGCAGCAGGGTGGGCAGGGGTTGGCCCAGGACGCAGTTGCCGTGCTTGTCCTTTACGCCGCTGCGGTTGGTGATCACCACCGTTCCCCCCGCCTGGGCGAAGGCTTCCAGGTGCGCCACCACCTGGGGGTCGGTGATGAAGTGGGTGGGCACCAGCACCACCCGGTAGCCCTCCAGGGAGGCTGTCTCCGGCAGCACGTCCACGTTGACCCCCAGGCCCATGCAGGCGTTGTGGAACAGCCGCAGCTGCGTCCAGTAGGCAAAGCCCTCGGACTGCCGCTGATTCTTCAGGGCGAACTCCTGCTCCGAGGAATAGAGCAGGGCCACCTGGCTGTGGAGGGTGGTGCGGTTCAGCTCCGGCAGCCCCTCCAACCGGCGGCACAGCCGCTCCAGTTCCTCCAACCGGCGGTTGGGCCGGTTGTCATGATCCAGCAGGCCATGGCAGAACATCTCCGCCCCGGTGCAGGCCGTCCGCCACCGGAAGAAGCTGATAAGGTCGGCCCCGTGGGCCACCGTCTGGAGGGCGTAGCCCTCCAGCATCCCCGGCTCCATAGCGGGGGTGATGGGGCTCCAGCCCCCCATTGGCCCGCCCAGCTGCTCCATGATCCAGAAGTTCTGTTGTTTGAAGCTGCGCACAAAGTCCAGGGCGAAGGCGTTGGAGTACAGGGTCTCCGGATCCTCCGGCAGCCGCACCGGGGGATAGTTGTCATAAGAGGCCACGTCCAGGGGGGCGAACTCCTGGTGAAAGTCCGGCATATGGGCGGGGAAACAGCTGTTGGTGGTGATGACTGCCTCCGGGTCGTACCGCCGGATGAGTTCCGCCTGGAAGCGCACATAGTCCGCCGTGCAGGCGGCGGCGTACCGCTCATAGTCCAACATTCGGGCGGGATTGTACCAGTCCGCCAGGCAGCCCTCCTCCGTCTGGATGGAAATCTGCTCCCATGCGCTGTACTCGCCGCTCCAGACCACGGTTCCCCAGGCCTCGTTCAGCGCCTCTAGGGTGCCGTACTTCTCCCGCAGATAGTCCCGGAACCCGGCGGTGCAGGCGGGGCAGGTGCAATGGTTGCTGTCCAGCTCGTTGTCGATTTGCCAGGCAAAAATCTCCGGCCTCCCGGCGTAGCGCCGGGCCATCTCCTCCACGATACGCCCGGCGTACTGGCGGAAGGTGGGGCTTTGCATACACCGGTGCCCCCGGATGCCCGTCAGGGTGGGCTGCCCGGAGCGGCTGTGCTGGAGGGTCTCCGGGTGGTCATGATAGAGCCACATGGGGCCGCAGTTGGTGGGGGTGCCCAGAATCACCTTCATCCCGTGGCGGCTCAGCACAGCGATGGCCTCATCCAGCCACGAAAAGTCGAACCGACCCTCCTCCGGCTCCAGCCGACTCCAGGCAAACTCCGCAATGCGAACCACATGAACGCCCAGCCCCTCCATCCGGGCGGCGTCCTCCTCCCACAGGGCGGGGGGCCAGTGTTCGGGGTAGTAGTCGATGCCAATTTTGATCATTTCGTACAGCCCTTTTCTATCAGATTCTTTTTCATATTGTGCAGGCGCGGCGGAGGAACGCCTCCATAATGTCCAGCACGTCCCGTGACCAGAATACCGCACCGCCGTGTCCGACCTGCTCCAACTCGTAGTAGTCCGCCGCTTTGCCCGCCGCGGAAAGCTGCCGGTAGAGTTGGCGGCTCTGGGTCACGGAAACCTGTCCATCTGCCGCCCCGTGGAACAACAGTATTGGCGGCAGGGGCACGTCCGGCCTGATATAGTCCGCGCTGCTGGCGGACGCCACCCTGGCCGGGTTCGCCGCCAGGTCGCTGAGTCCCAGCAGCACCTTACAGGGGCGGCGCTCCTCCGGTATCCAGTCCGGCAGCGCCGCCTGGGCGCACAGCAGGATGTCCGACGGCGCGGATACGGCGATGACCCCGCTGATAGGGAAGTCCGGCAGCTCCGGGCCGTCCACAATGCCGTTGGCCCTGCGCAACGCCGCCATCAGCGCAATGTGGCCCCCGGAGGAGTTCCCCGCCAGGAAGATATGCTCCGTATCCATGTGGAACCCGGCCCAGGGCGCTTCCTCCTGTTTGGAGCGCACGAAGACCACCGCCCGGTTCAAGTCCTCCACCTGGGCGGGGTACTGTGCCAGCGCCGCCTCCCGGTACTGCACCACCGCCACCACGAACCCCCGCTCCGCCAGCTTCGCATAGACGGGGACACTGTTGTACATCTCCTGACGGCCCCAGCCGCTGCCGGGCAGGAAGAATACCAGGGGATACCTGGTGTCCTCCGTCCAGGCCGGGCGGTAGGGGACGAACAGGTGCAGCTTTCTGCTGCAATCACCGTATTCCGCATAGGTGACATCCGGGACGTAGAGCCATTCCGGCTCCGTCGCCTCCAGGCGCAGGGTATGTTGCATCCCGCTTCACCTCACTGCCTTGTTACACCCGCTCAAACACGGGCATATAGTCCAAGGGCGCGGCCACCGTCACCCGGCAGCCGCCCTGGAACACCTCCCCGGTGGAGGTCAGCCGCCAGGCCCCGGCGGGCAGGTACACCTGCCGCTCCCGCTGGTGCAGCTGGAGGATGGGGGCCACCAGGTAGCGGGAGCCAAACATATACTGGTCTTGCAGCTCCCAGCAGGCGCTGTCCTCCGGGAACTCATAGAACAAGGCACGAATCAAGGGGGAGCCGTTCTCGCTGGCCTCGTCATAGAGGGATTTGATGTAATCGTGCAGCCCGATGCGGATATCGTAGTAGTGCCGCAGGATGGCGTACACATCCTCCCCGTAGCTCCACAGCTCGTTGGGCTGGCCGGTGTGGAGATAGCCGCCGCCCCAGTCCCGCTCGTCCATCGGGGGGATATTGTAGGGGCCGCGGTCACCGTGCATCCGGAGGACAGCGGAGTACACCGCGAACTGGTACCAGCGCACCAACAGCTCCCGGAAGTCCGGGTCGTTCACGTCGTCGGTCATAAAGCCGCCCACGTCTGTCGTCCACCAGGGGATACCCGCCAGGCCCATGTTCAGGCCGCACTGGATCTGGTCGGCCAGGGCCTCAAATGTGCTGGGTACATCCCCCGACCACACCACGTTGCCGTACTTCTGGGAACCAGCCCAGGCGCACCGCAGCAGGTTCGCCACCGGGCGGCCCTCCTGGTGCATCGGGTCATAGAACACCCGGCTGTACAGCTGGGGGTACAGGCTGCTCACCGCCAGGGCGGGGCCTGCGGCGTAGCGGTACTGCTCGAAGTCATAGACGCCGAAATCCGGCTCGGAGTTGTCCAGCCAGAAGGCGTCGATGCCGTAGTCGTAATAGTTCCGCTTGCAGACCTCCCAGACGTACTCCCTGGCCTTGGGGTTGAACACGTCGATTTCCACGCAGTCCCCCTGATAGTCATAGGTCTGGGCGGCCCCCCGCTCAGTCTTGATGAGCAGACCCTGCTCCATCATGGGGCCGAAGTTCTCGCTCTTCCGATCCACCGAGGGCCACACGGACACCAGGACTTTGATGCCCATGGAATGCAGCTCGTCCACCATGGCCTTGGGGTCGGGCCAATAGGTCTTGTCGAACTTCCAGTCCCCCTGGACTGTCCAGTGGAAGAAGTCGATGACGATTTGGTCGATTTTGATGCCCTCCGCCTGATAGCGGTGGGCCACCTCCAACACCTCCGCCTGGGTGCGGTAGCGGAGCTTGCACTGCCAGAGGCCCATCAGGTCCTCCGGGAACTCCCCCGCCCGGCCGGTGGCGGCGGTGTAGTTGGCGAGAATTTCCTTGGGCGTATCGGCGGCGGTGATCCAGTAGTCCATCTCACGGGTGGAGCGGGCGATCCATTCGGTGTAGTTCTTGCCGAAGGTGACCCGGCCCACGGCAGGGTTGTTCCACAGGAAGCCGTAGCCCAAGGAGGACACCGCAAAGGGCACGGAGATTTGGGAGTTGCGCTGGGCCAGCTCCAGGACGCAGCCCTTCAAATCCATGTCCTGCTGCTGATACTGCCCCATGCCGAAGAGCTTCTCCCCCCGGTTGCTCTCGAACTTCACGTTCAGGGAATACTCGCTGCCGCCAATGATACCCTTCCACGTCCGGTTGACCACCTTCAGGCAGCGGCTCTCCCGGGAGAGGGTGCCGTCATAGGAGCGGAAGTACTCCCGCAGGAGCAGGGTATCGTCCCGATAAAAGCTGATGATACCCACAAAGTTCACCACGGCCCGTATCCGACCGTTGGTGATGGTGGCGATTTCCCGCTCATCATAGCTGCCGTCGCCCACCCAATGGGGTTCTTTTGCAATGGTGACCTGGGCCGGGGCGGTCTCCTGCTCCACCGGCTCCGTCAGCGCCCAGCGGTTGCCGCTGAAGGCGGACTGCATGGTGCTGCGCACCCGGAGGGCGTCGCTGCCCCAGGCCTCGATGCGCACCTGCTCACCCTGATGGTAAAAGACCAGAGCGCCGTTGTCGTTTTCAAACCTCATGATGGTTTCCTCCTGATTGAGATGATTCTGTTTGATAGGTGCAGCGGAATCGAGTGAATTCCGCCCGATTGTCCCCGGTGGCATACAGGCCCAGCAGGACGCCAGTGAAACCCCCCGCCACCTCGCTGGAAAGCAGCAGGGTGGGGGCCGCCCCCAACAGGACAGCCGTTTCCCCCTGACGGACAAAAAAGCGGTAGCGCTCCGGGGAGAAGTCAATCTCCACATCCCCTTCCCCCTCTGGCATGGGGATGCGGCCCTCCACATGGCGGATGCCGCCCACGTTCAGCCGCAGCAGCGCCTCCCAGCAGCCGCCCAGCCTGCGCAGAGCCAGCGCATAGTGGAAGTCCTCGCTCATGTAGACCACAAGGCCCCCCTCTCCACTGTCCAGCGAGAAATGGCAGCGGGCCCGGCCCCAAAACTCCCGCTGACGGATGCCCAGGAAGGTGGGCGAGCCGCCGTCTGACAGGGTGGCATTGCTCCCCAGCAGCACCGCCCGTCCCGGGGAGAGGCTGTATCGCTCTGGATGGGGATGGCGCAGGTACAGCCAGTCAAGCCCCCATAGGGTATTTTCAAAGCTGTCCTCCGTCCGCAGGATCTGGATGCCCTCCCCTGCCGTCTCATAGCGCTCCAGGGTGTGGCCGCCGTCCCCCGCAGAAAACCAGCCGTCCTCCCCCAGCCGGGCCGGGGTCAGAAAGACCTCCCGCCCCAGATGGTGGTAGGGCAGCCACCGGCCGATCTGGCGGAAGCCCAGGCTCAGGACGTGCCACTCGCCTGCCCTGTCCTGAATCAGCTCGCCATGGCCGATCCCCTGAATCGGAGTGTCGACGCAGTCCCGGTTGCTCAGCAGGGGGTTTGCCGGGAAGCCCTCGTAAGGCCCCCAGAGGGAGGGGCTTCTGGCGCAGGTGACCATGTGACCGTATTCCGTTCCCCCCTCCGCCGCAAGAAGGTAGTAATATGGGCCGATATGGTACAGGTGTGGGCCCTCCAGGTACCGCCCGCCGGAACCGCGCCAGAGGCAGCGGGTCTCGGACCGCTTTCTGCCGGTGGCGGGGTCGATTTCGCACTGGAAGATGCCCGGCCCGGCCTCATCGGTGCCGTTGCTCATAAAATAAGCCCGCCCATGCTCAAAGGTAAGCGACGGGTCGATGCCGCTTTGCTCCACATAGACAGGCTCAGACCAGGGGCCGGTGATATCGTCGGTAAAAACATAGAAGTTTTCCCCCGTTGAGTTGTTGGTCGTCACCATATAAAATCTGCCGTTGTCAAACCGGATGGTAGGCGCAAAGACGCCGCCGCTGCTGGGCACTCCGGCCAGAGCCACTTGGCTGGGCCGGGTCAGCACATGACCCAGCTGCCTCCAGTTCACCAGGTCGTCGCTCTCAAACAGTGGCACCGCTGGGAAGTACTGAAAGCTGCTGCACACAAGATAATACTTTCCCCTGGCAAAGCAGACGCTGGGGTCGGGATAAAAGCCCCGGAGGACAGGGTTGCGGTATTGCACGTTCGTTCACCTCACTCGGTTGCCGGAAGGCCGTTGTGGACAGGGATTATGGGAGAAAAAACAAGGACAGGGCTTGCGCAGTGTCCCTGGGATAGACAAAATCAGTAAATGCCGTCGTATTCATGGTCGTCCTTATTGCCGGTGATGGTCATGCCGTCGGAGGCGGTGCCGTCCTTCTCCAGCTTGCGGAAGATGGGCATGATGACTTGGCTGGTAGTGTAGAACATCAGCACTGGCCCGCAGAAGAGACCGATATAGGTCAGGATGGGTGTCACCTGGGTGAAAAGCAGGAACTGTGCCACCAGCATCACCAGCATCCCCAGGGAGCGAAGGAAGAATCGGGCAAAGATGCGCCGGGCGTTGTGCAGATTGTTCCACAGGCTGTTCTGATACCGGGCCTCCAGCGGGCAGATGTAGAGACAGTGCATCACCAGCAGGAGGATGATAATCAAGGTCATAATGAGGAAAATCATGGGGTTGCCGTCCACCTGGTCAAAAATCTGCCAGCTGATCCAGGCGCTGTAGCTGGCGAAGGCGAAAATCAGGGTCAGCGGAATGCCGTGCTTCAGGTTGTGGACCCAGGCACTCCAGAATGCCTTTGTAATGCCGAAGGACTCGCTGTCCTCCACCATTTTCAGGGTGACGGAATAGGCCGCAATGGTGGAGGTCCCAATGGTCACGATAGGCAGGCAGCCGATCCACCAAAAGAGGTTGATGATGAGCAGGTTTGTGATCTTAATGCCCTTCGTAATGATGGGAGAATCAATGGTTAATTTCATAGGGATATCCTCCTGACGGGATGAGGCACTCAAGGTTTATGATGCCTCCGGGGAGCGGATACCCGCTCCCCGGAGGCAGGCGATGGGCTAGCCCATCGCCTGCCATATTTGGTTGTCCTGTCGCTTACTGGAGTGCGTAGCGGGTGGCGGCCTCGTTCTCGCACCACTCGATGCACTGGTCGTAGCCGTAGGCGTCGCAGTCGGAGATCATCTGGGCCACGATGGAGTCGAACTCTTCATCGCTGCTGGCATAGATGGCGTTCCAGGAGCCGTTCTTGATGGTGGTAGTGACCTGGCTCCAGATCACGTCCAGTTCGGGGTCACGGCTGCTCTCGGAGTAGTTGGTGGAGGGGATGATGGTGTAGCTCTGGGCGTCCAGATACTCTTGGTTCCGGGTGGTGCCGGTGTAGTCACGCCAATCCTGCTCGATCTCGCTCTTGGCGTCGCCGATCTGGGAAGCCCAACCGCTGTAGTAGAAGGTCTCGCCCTCCACGGAGTCGGAGTTCTCAGCAGACTGGGACCAGGTGGTGTTGTTGATCTGAATCATACCGTCGTTGAAGGTGCCGTCCAGGGTGTAGGTATTGCCGGTGTAGGGGGAGGTCCACTCCACGCCGGTCAGGTCATAGGTGGGGTCGTCATGGCAGGCCTGGCCCAGCTCGGTGAAGTAGGTGTTGCCGTCCTCGTCATAATCCCACATCAGGCCGCGGATGCCGTACCAGATGGTCATGGCGCCGTCGTTGGTGTAGAGCCAGTTGATGATCTCCATGGCCCGCTCCGGCTCCTCGCAGTTGGCGCCGATGGCCCAGACGCGGTTGCCGCCGTAGGTGCTCAAGCCGTAGCAGATGTTGGTGGCCTCGGTGGGCTGGAGGCTGGCCATGTACTTGCCCTCAGAGGTGTGGGCGTCGGTGTTATAGGCGGTGGAGCCCATGTAGTCAAAGATGGAGAAGAAGGTGCCGCCCCGCTGAACCTTGGCGATCATCTCATCGTAGGTCTGAGTCATGGAGTCGGGGTCCAGCAGGCCCTTCTGATACAGTTTGTTGAAGAACTTCAGTGCGGTCAGATAGGGGCCGTCCTCCTCCAGGGCGCCGTGGAAGGTGCCGGTCTCGGAGTCGTACAGGCCCAGGGTCATCTCGTCATAGCCGTAGTAGGCGGAGGCCAGGCTCTTGACGTACATGACCATGTTGCCGTCCCAGCTGGGGAAGGCGCTGACAGCATAGGTGGGGTTGCCGGCGTCATCGGTGGGCTCCAGCTCCTTCATCTGCACGAACAGGTCTACCAGGTCGTCCAGGTCGTTGACCTCAGGATAGCCCAGCTCGGCGTACAGATCCCAGCGGATGTCCCAGGTGTAGAAGAAGCTGGCATGCTCCTCATCGGAGGTGGCGTAGTCGTGGCCGATGCCATAGATGGCCCCGTCTGCGTTCAGCTCCCGGTTGCCCTCCAGGGCGGTGGCGCAGTTGGCGAGGATGTCCTGGCCGTAGTTCTGCAGAAGGTCCTCGTCCTCCCAGTCAAACAGCAGGCCGGCGTTGACGGCGTCGGAGTAGTCGCTGCCGTTGCTGCCGAATACGACGATGTCGCCTAGGTCGCCGCTCTCCATACGGGTGGAGTAAGCGCCGTTGGTGTCGGGGATAATGACCAGCTCCACGTTGAACATATCCTTGAGCAGTACAGCGCCCCAGCCGCCCTGGTTGCCGCTCCAGTTGGCCAGCTGGCTGAACACGGTCAGGGTGACCGCCTCACGCTCATCGCTGCCGTAGGGGAGGCTCATGCTCTCGCCGGTGGCATCGGTGCTGTTGGCGTCAGCGTCGTCGGTGGTATCTGCGTCCGCAACGTCGGAGGTCTCTGTGTCGGCGTCGGTGGTGGTATCGGCGTCGGTAGTGGTGCCGCCGCAGCCGGAGAGCAGGGCCAACATCATGGCGGCGCTCAGCAGCAGGGCGATCAGTTTCTTCAGTTTCTTCATTTGTCGCACTTCCTTTCTGATTTATCAACCTTTCACTGCGCCCATCATAATACCCTCTTCAAAGTACTGCTGCATGAAGGGGTAGACCAGCGCAATGGGGATGACCGTGACCATAGATATGGTGTACTTGATGACCTTGTTGTTCAGCATACCGGAGGTGACCGCTGTGCCGGACTGCATGGCCTGTGCCAGGTTGGAGGAGCTGTTCAGGTAGACATACAGCCGGTGCTGCATGGTGTACAGGCTGGGGCTGTTGGCCATGTAGATCAGGGAGTCCTGCAGGGAGTTCCAGTTGCCCACTGCGCCGAACACGGCGATAGTGGCCAGGATGGGCTTGGACAGGGGTAGGATGATCTTGGTAAAGACCTGCATCGTCGTAGCACCGTCGATAAAAGCGCTCTCCTGGAGCTCTCCGGGGATGGACTCGATATACGTCTTGACCAGAATGATATTGTACGGGGCCACGATGCCCGGAATGATGTAGCCAAGATAGTTGTCCGTCAGGCCCAGGCCCAGCATATTCAGGTAGGTGGGGATCATACCGGCGTTAAAGTACATGGTTATGACCAGTGCCCTATACCAGAAGCTGCGCTTCCACATGAGCTGCTTGGTGGTCAGGTAGCCGGCATAGGCGGAGGCCAGGACCATCAGGGCGGTGCCGATGATGGTGCGGCTGACCGTGATAATGACGGACTGCCCAAAATCCTGCACATCCTTCAGAGCAATATAGTTGGAGAAGTGAATGCCCTGGGGCACCAGGGTGATCATGTTCATGCCCACCAGCTCGTTATCCGAGATGGTGTTGATAAACAGATAATAGAAGGGGAAGATACAAACAAAGGTAAACAGCACGAAGAAAGCAATGTTGAACACATTAAAAATATAGTCCCCCGCCGTCATCTTGTACTGGATGCCAAAGGCTGTGGCCTTGGCGTGAGAGAGCTTCTGTTGTTTCGCCATGACGCACCTCCTCAGATGATGCTCTCGCCGCGCAGGGCCTTAGAGACCTTGTTTGCGCCGAAGAGCAGTGTCACGCTGATGACAGATTTGAACATACCCACAACGGTGGACAATGGGATCTGTCCGTTGCCGATGCCCAGGTTGTAGACGTACAGATCCAGCACCTCGACGCTGCTCATATTGGAGGCGTTGGAAAAGACCAGGTACTGATCCAGTCCATTGGAGAGGACGTTTGCGATGCTCATGAGCAGCAGGACAAAGAAGGTGGGCATGAGCTGAGGAATGGTCACGTTCCAGATTTTGGCGAACCGTCCGGCCCCGTCCATGGTGGCTGCCTCGTACAGCACCGGGTCAATGCCGGTGATGGAGGAGATGTAGATGATGGAGCTCCAGCCCAAACCCTTCCAGGTGCCCCACAGCCACATTTTCAGCCACATATGGCTGGAATCCATCAGGTAGTTGGTGTTGGAGGCAATACCCAGAATATTGTTCAGGAAACTGTTGATAAAGCCGTCGGTGGAAAAGATGGCCAGAGCCACGGCGTAGACGATGACCCAGCCCAGGAAGTTGGGGACGGTGGTGCAGGTCTGAACCACCCGGCGGAAGCCCTTGCTGTTGATCTGGGTCAGGAAGATGGCGAAAATCATGGGCAGCCAGCTGGTGACAATGCCGATGCCGGAGAGAGCCAGGGTGTTCTTGATGACCCGGAGAATATCCGATCGGGTGGCGCTGTTCTGGAACAAATAGGTGAACCACTTGAAGCCCACGAAGTTGTCCATGGTCAGCTCGCTGCCAGCGGTGTAGTCAAAAAAGGCGTACCGCCAACCCCACAGGGGCAGATAGGAGAATACGAAGGCCAGGGCCAGGATGGGGAGGAACAGCAGGAACAGGTGGTATTTCTCCTGCATCTCCATCTTTGGCTCCAGCTGGTTTTTCAGCGTGCCGATCCGCTTCATCTCCACCAGGCTGGTCAGCAGGATGACCGCCGCCAGGACTGCAAAGACGATAAAACCAGTGGGGAAGTTGGCGGGCACCTTGGAGGTGTTTGCGGCGACGATCTGGGTGTAGCACACATAGATACCGCTCAGGCCTCCCGCCATGACGACGGAGCCTGCCAGGGGAAAGCGAATGCCCACATAGCGCATTCGGTTGTTGCCCGCCGACATACAGCCGCCCACAGCGCAGAGGATGACGCCCACCAGAAGGATAATGCTGGCTGCCATCAACAGCTGGAAGGTGGACTCACTCACCCAGCCCTTTTTCAGAGCCCGGGAGATATTGCCCACCAGGGAGTCATAGGAGATACTGGCGGTCAGCAGCGAGGTGTAGCGGCTGATCTCCGAGGTGACCCGTCCGGGGTTCAGTCCCGGATAGAAGGTCGCAGCGCAGGCAATGATGATGGCGACCCGGTTGAGCAACATGAACTTGCTGGTTCCGGCTCCTTTCAGCTTTGCCGCATTTTTTGTTTCTGTACTTGTCATAAAATCCCTCCAATCTTTCAGTCAGTGATTGTCCGGAGGTGGTGTGCTCCGGCGGTTTTGGCCCAGTCAGATCAGAACGAAAACGTTTTCGTTTTTTGCAGAGGTAATCCCGCTCTGCTGCGCCAGTCAAAGGAACTGTTGCTTTTTCCTCCTTTCATCCATACAGGGCACAGGTGCGCCCAAATTACAAGCCGCAGATCACAGTCGAATCCAGATCCGGTGGATGGCGCCGTCTGTCGGGATAGGGATACGCTGTCCGGCGGGTGTGCCGTCCAGCAGATACTCCGTCTCATCTCCAGTGCGGAACCGTGTGCCGTCGCTGACGATTTCGACCTCGATCGTGGTTTGTAGCAAATTCAGGGTGTAGCTCAGCGCTGTCTCTCCCGGCTGGAGAATGGGAGAGAGAGTCAAGGTGCCGTCGGCTACATCCATTCCCAGAAACTCGTACACTGCCAGGGTCAGCCAGGAGGCCGTGCCGGAGAGCATGGGGCCGACGTTCTCCCCCGTCTCGCTGTTGTTGTACTGAGTGCAGAACCGGGGGTTTCCCTTGAGGCGGAAGGGATCCTCCATGGTCTTATAGGGAAGGGTCTTGTCGATCATAAAGAAGGCCAACTCCGCCAGCTGACGGGCCAAGTCAGGGTCCTTCACCCACTTGGCCGCCTTCAGGGAGGCCACCGTGGCCATCATGGCCGCGTGCTTGAACACGCCGCCGTTCTCCCGGTCACCGGGGAAGTACAGGGCGGTGCCCGTCTCCACTCCCAGCCGGTCATAGGCCACCAGGGTGCAGAGCTTCAGTCCGGCGTCGGTTTTCAGCCAGGTCTGAACCCGCTCCAGCATAACGGCGACCTGCTCCTCTGTGGCCACGCCTGCCAGAATGGGCCAGCTGTAGGAGTTCAGGAAGTAGGTGCCGTCCATCTCCGGCTCCAGGGCCAAATTGTCCCCCTGGGCGCCCAGGTAGGTATAGCCGCCCTCCCGGTCGTCATTGATGAGGCAGCGGGCGAAGAAGTCGCCCTTCCAGGCGTGGGCCTGCATGGCCCGGGCGGTCTGGGCAGACACCGCTGCGGCCAGTGCGCTGTCGGCCTCCTTCCCCACCAGCGGGGCCATCTCCGCCAGCTCATCGGCGGCGATTTTCAGCAGGCAGGCGTTCATCACGCTCTCGCTCATGGTGTTCTCGAAGGGGACGCCGTACTCCTGCCCCCGCTCCGCCAGCTGCTTCCGGTAGAGGGCCTCCTTTGCAGGGCCTTTCAGCACCACCGGGTCCAGCCGAAGGGTGTCGTTCCAGTCTGCCTTGTCCAGCAGAGGCAGGCCGTGCCTTCCTACAGAGATTTTCCCGCTGTAGGTCAGAATCGCCATCAGCGTCTCCCACAGGGGACGGCTGCCCCCCTGCTCCCCGGCCATGGGATACTCCTCCAGCAGAAAGGCGCTGTCCCCGGTGAGTTTTACATAGCGGTACACCGCCTGAACCAGCCACAGCTGATCGTCAGAGCAATCCCCCGGCTCCTTGCCCGTGAAGGTGAAGTCGTGATAGGCGTAGCCCATGGGGAACACGCTGCGCACCCAGTTGGAGATCAGATCCTTGATGAGATCATTCTCTCCTATGGCGTTGAGATAGTACATGGAGGCGTAGATGTCCTGAATCTCCCGGAAGCCGGTTTCCCGATAGGACTTCTGCGTCCAGGCGAAGGCCCGGGAAACGTAGGTCTGATACAGCACCTGGAAGGGGAGATTGTGGCTGACATAGGCGTTGAATCGGCTGTCCTCCGTCTGCGGTACCACGTAGGCGGGGTACCGATTCCAAAAGTCCACCACCTGTCCCAAGGTTCGGGTCAGGGCAGCGGGGTCACGATATTTCACTAGGAGGCAGTGGAGAGCGGCATCAAAGGGGACGTTCACCGCTCCCTCCGTCTCCATCATGCCCACAAACTCATCCACTACGGCAGCCTCCCCGTTCTGAACGGTAAAGGACTTGCCCATGGCAAAGAAGGGAGCCATCTTCCGGCTGTACCGGCTGGGCAGGCGGACCACCAGCTCCGGATGGGCCAGGGTGCCGTTGCCCACGAAGTCGGGCAGACTGACGCAAAACTCGTCCAGGGTCTCCCCGTTGCACAGGAGGGCGGCAAATCGCTTCTCCCCGGCGCACTCCTGGGGATTCTGATGAAGGGTCAGTGCTGCGGGACAGCCGTTCCGGTAAAAGACCTCGCTTTCAATGACCACGTTGGCAAACACTACGTCGTTGGCGATGGTCACGGGGTTGGCGATGCCAAACATCCCGGTCATGACGATCTTCAGCCGACGCTCTTTTCCGGAGCGGTTGACGATCTCTACCCGCTGGGCCTCCACCGCATTGGGCATTCCGTCCTCCTGGGGAAGGATAAAGATGGTGCGGCGAATCTCCAGGCCGCACTCCGTCTGATAGGTGATGACCGTACGGTTCTGGGAGTGGCAGCAGTTGGCAGAGACCACGTTTTCCCACACGTCGGCGGAGTAAAAAATCTGTTTTCCGTCCTCCACCAGGTAGAACTGCCGGTTGGCCGGTTCCCCGTTCTCCTCCAGGGGCAGGACGCAGCGGGTGGCCAGCACCTGCTGTCCCCCGGTGGCCCGGAAGGAGCCACGACCCAGGGCGTCCAGGGCGCTCTTGGGGGTGGTACAGAGGGGATAGGGATACCTCGCCCGGTTGCCTAACAACAGATTCACCGGATAGTGGGGGCCGACAGGACAGGTTTTCAAGTCCAGCAGCAGCTCGCCCTGGTCGTTGAGCATACCAGGGCTGGTCAGCACCCGATGCAGCACCGATTTTACCGTCTCAGTCACTTCCTGGGGAACGGTACGGACGCCCTCAACGGTCTGGTGACGGAGGTTCTCCTCCTCCAGCCACAGCAGCTGACTGCCCTCAAACCGGCCCAGGTAGTCGGCGACATCGGGCTGATTGAGCAGATAGGCGCAGACGGGCGCCTCATAGGGCAGGCCGGATACGCCCACTGCAGCCTGTCGGTCTGCAGCGAGGAATTCTGCGTTCAATGCTCCCCGCCCCGCCTGCTCCGGGAAGGTCTCGGTAATCAGGGCGGTGGCGGTCATGCGCTGGGTTCTGGCCTGCTCGTTGGTGTAGTACATAGGTGGGTCTCCTTCACTTGTCATGTTTGGCAGGGGATTTATTTTGTCAAATCCTTCACCGTCCCGCCAGGCTGTATCTGGCCGGAGACGGAGATCACCTGGGGAATGTAATATTTGGGATTCTCAATGGCGCTGATGAGTTGAGCGGCGGCCTTTTTTCCGATCTCCTGGGCATTCTGCTGGAAGGTGGTCAGGTTAGGGCGCAGATAGCGGCACATCAGAATGCCGTCAAAGCCTACACAGCTGATGTCCTCTGGGACGGAGAGCCCCTGATCCTCGATCTCCGCCAGGCCACCCAGATAGGATATGTCATCCGGGTACAGGATGCAGGTGGGCCGCTCCTTGCAGGCCAACAGCCGACGGGTTGCCTCCCGGGCGACCTCCGTCTTGTGGTATTGTCCTGCCACCACATACTCGTCCGGCACCTCGATGCCGCACTCCCGGCAGCCCCGGTAAAAGCCCGCCAAACGCTGACGGGTGACGTTGCCGTCCTCGCCGTGGATAAAGGCGATGCGGGTGTGGCCCAGATTGTAGAGGTACCGGACAATCTCCTGTGTGCTCACTACATTGTCGCTCAAAATGGCCGGCCGGCCGTTGTAGACGTGGTCGATGGAGACGATTGGGATCTCACTCTCCACCAGACGCTGGACGCTGCTCTGCTCAAAGTCCCCCTGCACCACCACCACGCCGTCGCACTGGCGGCGCTTGGCGTGCTCGTAGTAGCTGGTGGTCTCGTCCACATAGTTACTCAAGAAGGTGATGTCATAGTGGTAGAACTCCGCCTCCTCCCGGATGGCCTCCAGCACCTCGCCGAAGTACTCATGGGCCAGTCGGTTTTTGAAGAGCACGCCGATGTTGGCGCTGCGATTCATCCGCAGGGTGCGGGCTGCGGCGTTGGGGAAATATCCCATCTCCTGAGCGGTTTTGCGTACCAGCTCTGCCTTCTCCTGGCTGACGCCCGGCTGTCCGTTGAGCGCTTTGGACACAGCGGCCACGGACAGGCCGCATCGCTCTGCTACCATTTTGATCGTTGTCATAGCTTCATTTCCCTATCTCTGCGTATTGCACCGCATTAGTTAATCGTTTTCTTTTAGTTCGATTATATGCTAAATCGGCAGTTTTGTCAATCTTTATTTACATCTTCCCGTATAAAATCAGCGTTTTGGACAACCCAGCTTGTGCGAAATCACATTTTTTACGTTTATATCGAAAAATCAGTTGCTTTTTTGTGAATTTTTTCTTATAATATCGTACATTGGAGCGAAAACGTTTAATCTCCATTCTGCATCAGGAGGTGACATTATGGCGTTCTGTTTCACCGTTGGAGAGGAACGCTCTCCCGCACAGCTCTGGTATGACCGCCCGGCATCCTGCTGGGAGGAGGCCCTGCCCCTGGGCAGCGGCAGTCTGGGCATGATGGTGTTCGGTGCTCTGGAGCGGGAGACCCTCCAGCTCAACGAGGAGACCCTGTGGAGCGGCTACCCCGCCCAGTGGGACAACCCGGAGTGCCTGACCCATCTGCCGGAGATACGGCGGCTACTGCTCCAGCGGCGGTATCAGGAGGCCCAGGCCCTGTGTGACCGCTACCTGGTCTGCCAGGGCAGAGGCAGCGACGACCCCTATTATGGCAGCTACCAGACCGCCGGGGAGCTGACGATTGCAAGCCCCGTCCAGGACGCCGGGGGCTACTGCCGCCGGTTGGATTTGTACCGGGGCGTTGCGGAGACCCGGTTCGGCTCCGTGCGGCGGCGGCACACCGCCTCCCACCGCTACCAGGTGACAGTCAGCCTGCTGGAAGGGGGCAGCAGTCACTACACCCTCTCCTTCGCCAGGGAGGGGGCGGAGATGACCTGTGACCGGGGCGGCATCACCGCCCGGGGGCAGACCTCCCCGGCCCTCTCCTACTTCACCCGCATCGAGGTGGAGACGGACGGCGTTGTCATCGTCCAGGACGCTGCCCTCGCTGTGGAGAGGGCCTCCCGCCTGACGCTTTGGACGTGTACCGCCACCTCCTACGGCGGGCAGGAGCCGGAGGCAGTCTGCCGCGCCCGGCTGGACAAGGCCCGCCAGGCCGGATTCTCCGCCGTTTTGGAGGACGAGGCCCGGTGGATGGCCGAGGCCATGGGCCGCTGCACCCTGACGCTGCCCGCTGACCCGGCCCTTGAGGCCCTCCCCACCGCCCGGCGGCTGGCCCTGGTGCGGGACGGCGGGCAGGACGCCGGGCTTTGCCAACTGTACTTTGACTATGGCCGCTACCTGCTCATCGGCTCCGCCTGGGGGCGGCTCCCCGCCAATTTGCAGGGGGTCTGGTCCAAAGACCTCTTCACCCCCTGGGCGGGGGATTACCATCTGAACATCAACTTGCAGATGAACTACTGGTTCGTGGACGCGGTGGGGCTGGATGAGTACGGCGACGCCCTGTACCGCTACCTGGCCTTCCTGTCGAAGCATGGGGCGAACACCGCCAGGACCATGTACGGCTGCCGGGGGTGGGTGGTGCATACCCTGGCCAACCCCTGGGGCTTCACCGCGCCGGGGCAGGACCCGGCCTGGGGCAGCTTCCTGTGTGCCGGGGCCTGGTGCTGCCGCCACCTGTACGAGCATTACCTTTATACCGGTGATTTGGACTTCCTACGCACCTACTGGCCGGTGCTGGAGGGCTGCGCCCAGTTCTACGTCGACTTCCTCATTGAGGATCCGGAGACGGGCTACCTGGTCACCGCCCCCTCCAACTCCCCGGAGAACAGCTATCTCGACCCCGCCACCGGGAAAAAGACCGCCATCGCCTTTGGCCCCACCATGGATATGAGCATTATCCGGGAGCTGTTCACCGTCACTCTCCGGTGCGGCGAAGCGCTGGGGAAGCGGGGCGAACTGCTGTCCGCTCTGCCAGGGCTGTTGGAGCGGCTGCCGCCCCTCCGGGTCAGCAGGGACGGCATCATCCAGGAGTGGCTGGAGGACGTGGAGGAGTGGGAGCCGGGGCACCGGCACATCTCCCAGCTCTACGGCCTCTACCCCGGCTGGCAAATCAGCCCGGAGGAGACGCCGGAGCTAGCGGAGGCCGCCCGGCAGACCCTACAACGGCGGCTGTCCCACGGCGGCGGACACACCGGCTGGAGCCGGGCCTGGATCATCAACTTCTACGCCCGGCTGCTGGACGGAGGGGCGGCGGAGGAACACCTCTATGCGCTGCTGGCCAACAGCACCCTCCCCAACCTGTTTGACACCCATCCGCCCTTCCAAATCGACGGCAACTTCGGGGCTACCGCCGGTATTTTGGAAATGCTGGTGCAGAGCCATACGGGAACTGTCCGTCTGCTCCCCGCATTGCCCCCTTCCTGGCCCTCTGGGGCCCTGGAGAACGTGCGGATTCGGGGCGGCTTCCGCCTCTCCTTCCGTTGGGAGGCAGGCCTGGTGACGGAAGGGAGGCTGACCTCCGCCCTGGGCGGCCCTGTCCGGCTGCTCACCAACGGGAAAACCCAAACGCTGGACATCCAGCCGGGGGAGACCTATCCCCTGACCGTTTGAATACTTACAATCTTTTTGGAGGTGCAATGATGCAATACGGCTATTTTGACGACCTGGCCCGGGAGTACGTCATCACCACCCCGGCCACCCCGCTGCCCTGGATCAACTATCTGGGCAGCGAGAACTTTCTGGGCATGATCTCCAACACCGGCGGGGGCTACTGCTTCTACCGGGACGCCAAGCTCCAGCGGCTGCTGCGCTACCGCTACAACAATCTCCCCGGTGATGTGGGTGGGCGGTTCTATTATATCAGGGAAGCAGGGAAACCGGCCTGGAACCCCGGCTTCCTCCCCACCCGAACGGTGCTGGATCGCTATGAGTGTCGTCACGGCATGGGTTACACCACCTTCTCCTCCCAGAAGGATGGCCTCAGCGCCCGGCTGACCTGCTTCGTCCCCCTGGGGGAAAACTGCGAGCTCCACGATCTGACCTTAACCAATGACAGCGAAGCGGTCAAATCCGTCCAGGTCTACGGCTGCATGGAGTGGTGCCTGTGGAACGCCGTGGACGACAGCCAGAACTATCAGCGCAACCTGAACATCGCCGAGTGCGAGGCAGAACCGGGCATCCTGTACCATAAAACGGAGTACCGGGAGCGGCGGGATCACTACGCCTACTACGGCGTGAACGTCCCCGCCGCCGGTTATGACACCGACCGGAATACCTTCCTGGGCCACATGGGGGACTGGTCTGACCCGGAGATGGTGCGGGAAGGCCATTCCGGCTCCTCCCTGCGGGTGGGATGGTACCCCATCGCCTGCCACCGCCTGGATGTGACCCTGGAGCCGGGGCAGTCCTTCCGGGCTGTCTTTGTGCTTGGCTATGGCAGCAACCCCAAAGACCGGAAGTTCATCGCCCCCAACGTCATACGCAAGGACGACGCTCACCGGGTCATGGAGCAATTTTCCAAATTTGAGGCCGTTGATCGGGCGAAACAGGCGCTGGCCGACTATTGGGTCGCCCTGCTGGGCCGCTTTCAGCTGTCCTCCGGGGACGAGAAGTTGAACCGGATGGTGAACATCTGGCATCAGTACCAGTGCATGGTCACCTTCAATATGAGCCGCTCGGCCTCCTACTATGAGACGGGCACCGGCCGGGGGATGGGATTCCGGGACTCCTGCCAGGATCTCTTTGGCTTCGTCCATATGGTGCCGGAGCGGGCCAGGGAGCGCATCATTGACATCGCCTCCATCCAGTTCGACGACGGCTCCACCTATCACCAGTACCAGCCCCTGACCAAGCGGGGGAACAACGACATCGGCGGCGGCTTCAATGACGACCCCCTGTGGCTGGTGGGGGCAGTTTGCGCCTACCTAAAGGAGACCGGGGACTTCTCTATTCTGGAGCATCCCACCCCCTTTGACAACGTCCCCGGCACAGAGGTCCCCCTCCTGGAACACCTGCGCCGGAGCGTCCACTTCACCATGACCCATCTGGGGCCTCACAATCTGCCCCTCATCGGCCGGGCCGACTGGAACGACTGCCTCAACCTGAACTGCTTCTCCGACCAGCCGGGGGAGAGCTTCCAAACCTTCGGACCCTCAGAGGGGCCGGTGGCGGAGTCAGTATTTATCGGCGGAATGTTCGTCCAGTACGGCGGAGCATACGCCGACCTCTGCGCCCGGCTGGGGCTGAAAGCTGAGGCCGGAGAGGTTTACGCCGCCGTGAGCAAGATGGAGCACACCCTGCTCACCGACGGCTGGGACGGCGAGTGGTTCCTCCGGGCCTACGACGCCTTTGGCAACAGGGTGGGCAGCCGGGATTGCCGGGAGGGGAAAATTTTCATCGAGCCCCAGGGCTTCTGCGCCCTGGCTGGGGTGGGCCTGGAGACGGGCCAGCTCCGGCAGGCTCTGGACTCCGCCCGTACCCACCTGCTGGGGAGGTACGGCATGGAGCTGCTGGCCCCCTGTTACACGGAATATCATCTGGAGCTGGGGGAAATTTCCTCCTATCCCCCCGGTTTTAAGGAGAACGGCTCTGTCTTCTGCCACAACAACCCCTGGATGGTCTGCGGCGAGGCGGTGTTGGGCCGGGGCAATGAGGCCTTTGATCTGTATCGCCGCATTTGCCCCGCCTATCTGGAGGAGGAGAGCGACATTCACGAGACGGAGCCTTACGTCTACTCCCAGACCGTCACAGGCCGGGCCTCCGGTGACCCGGGCCATGCCAAAAACAGCTGGCTCACTGTGAAGTGCTATAATAAGGTTGTAACAGGAGTGGCTAATAAGATATAATCAAT